>JBEKLE010000001.1:0-70901 GCA_050010355.1 Rhodopila sp.
GGCTTGGGCAGGCTGGACACACCGTCGAGCATGAACTTCTCCCGTCTACGTTCCGCCACGCGCAAGCCCTCGGCGTGCGCCAGTCCTTGGAATGGGCCAGTCCTTGGAGTCGGCTAGTCCTTGGGCCGGACAACGGCATAGGCGGAGGTATCGCCTTTGGGACGAACATCCGGAATCACCTCGCCTTCGACCGCGTAATAAACCGTCTCGGCGATGTTGGTGGCATGGTCGCCGATGCGCTCCAGGTTCTTGGCGATGAACAGCAGGTGCGTGCAGGGCGTGATGTTGCGCGGATCTTCCATCATGTAGGTGATCAACTCGCGGAACAGCGCGTTGTAGATGTCGTCGACGACACGGTCCGCCCGCCAGACCTCGATCGCCTTGGCCGAATCACTGGCACCGAGCGCATCGATGATCGACTTCAACTGGTCTTGCACCATGTGCGCCATGTGGGCGAGGCCGGCGAGCGAGTAGGGCAGGTTGTACTGCCCCAGCACGATGCTGCGCTTGGCGACGTTGGCCGCGTAGTCGCCGATGCGCTCCAGATCGCCGGTGATCTTCAGGGCCGCGACGATCCGCCGCAGATCCCCGGCCATCGGCTGGCGAAGCGCCAGCATGCGGATGACGAACTGTTCGACCTCACGTTCCAGCGCGTCAACCTTGGGGTCTTCCTCGACGGCGCGGGTTGCCGCGGCGCTGTCGCGGTTCATGATCGCTTCGGCTGCCAGGGCCACCTGACTTTCGACGATGCCGCCCATCTCGGTCAGCATGTCACGCAGCCGCTTCAGCTCGTTGTCGAAGCTTTTCACCAGGTGCTCGGTCGAGTCGGACATCATCATAGGGCCTTTGTAGCTCAGCCGAACCGGCCGGTGACATATTCTTGTGTTCGTTTCTGCTTTGGCGAGGTGAATATTTGAGCCGCCGGGGCACATTCGATCATTTCGCCGAGGTAAAAGAAAGCCACCTGATCGGCACAACGCGCGGCTTGTTGCATGTTGTGCGTGACGATGGCGATTGTAAAGTCGTGCTTCAGTTCGTCGATGAGCTCCTCGATCTTCAAGGTGCTGATGGGGTCGAGCGCGCTGGTCGGCTCGTCCAGCAGGATCACGTCCGGCCGGACGGCGATTGTGCGGGCGATGCAAAGGCGTTGCTGCTGACCGCCGGAAAGGCCCATCGCGGAGGTCTGAATGCGGTCCTTCACCTCACCCCACAGGGCGGCGCGGGTCAGGGACCATTCGACGCGCTCCTCCATCTGGGACTTTGACAGCCGTTCGTGCAGCTTCACACCGAAGGCGATGTTTTCATAGATGGTCATCGGGAAGGGGGTGGGCTTCTGGAACACCATGCCGATACGGGCGCGCAGTGCGTTCAGGTCCGTCTTCGGGTCGAGGATGTTGTCGCCGTCCATCATGACCTCGCCGGTCGCGTGCTGGCCGGGATAAAGGTCGTACATCCGGTTCAGGACGCGCAACAGGGTGGATTTGCCGCAGCCCGACGGGCCGATCATGCCGGTGACCTGACGGTCCGGCAGGTCCAGCGCGATGCCCTTCAGCGCGCGATGGTCGCCATAGAAGAAGTCGAGGTTGCGCATCGAGATGCGAGCGGCGTTCATTGTTGTCGTCGCGCGGGCCTGGACGCCGCCGAAGCTGGCGTTGCGGCCTGGGGTCGATTCAGTGGTCATGCTCATGTTTGCCTCATTTCCCGGGCTCATGTCCCTGGCTCATTTCCCCTGGCCAAGAACCAGCCGAGCCACGATGTTAATGGCGAGGACGCCGAATGTGATCAGCAGTGCGCCGACCCAGGCGAGTTGCACCCAGTCGTCGAATGCCGAACCCGCGTATTGGTAAATGGTTACCGGAAGGCTGGCCATCGGCTGATCGAGGCTGATCGACCAGTTCAGGTTTCCCAGACTGGTGAACAGTAACGGCGCGGTTTCGCCGGCGATGCGCGCAATCGCCAGCAGCACACCGGTGACGATACCGTCCATCACGGCGCGGTAGCAGATCAGCACGATGACCTTCCACTTGGGCGCGCCAAGGGCGATCGCTGCCTCCCGCAATGCAGGGGTAATCAGGCCCAGCATGTCCTCGGTGGTGCGCACGACGATCGGGATGACGATGATCGCCAGCGCGATGCATCCCGCGATGCCGGAAAAACCGCCAAACGGCTCGACAGCGATCTCGTAGACGAACAGGCCGATCAGGATGGAAGGCGCGGAGAGCAGCACGTCCGACACGAAGCGGACCGAATTGGCCAGCGGGGAGCTATGGCCGTATTCCGCCAGGTAGGTGCCGACCATCAGCCCGATCGGCGTGCCGATGACGGTGCCGGCCGCGGTCTGGATCAGCGTACCGACGATGGCGTTGAGCAGGCCGCCGTCCGAGCCGGGCGGCTTGGTGGTGTGGGTGAACACGGTGAGGGACAGTCCCGCCGCACCTCGCCAGAGCAGGGTGACCAGGATCGAACCCAGCAGGACGAGGCCGAGCACGGTTGCAGCCATGCACAGCGCCTTGATCACCGTGTTCGTCCGGTGCCGGCGGTCGCCGAGGGCCCGCGCGACCTTCAGGTCCTTGCCCGGCCCGGGAACCGTCCCTGCGGAGGTCGTGGCGCTCATACTTTCAGCCTCGGGCGCAGCAGAGTGCGGGAGATCGCCAGCACGATGAACGAGATGACGAACAGGATAAACCCCAGCGCCAGCAATGAGGACAGCTTCAGGCTGCCCGTCGGGGCTTCGGGAAACTCCAACGCGACGATCGAAGCGATGGTGTTGCCAGAGCCGAACAAGTTGCCGGTGATATGATCCGAGTTGCCGATTACAAAGGTGACCGCCATCGTCTCACCGAGCGCCCGGCCGAGTCCAAGCATGGTGCCGCCGATGACGGAGACGCGGGTGTAGGGGATGACGATCGAGCGCATCACCTCCCACGTCGTGCAGCCGACGCCGTAGGCGGACTCCTTGAACACCGGAGGAACGGTCTCGAAGACATCGCGCATGGTGGCCGCGATGAACGGGACCACCATGACGGTCAGCACCAGTGCCGCTGTGAAGATGCCGGTGCCGAAGGGGGGGCCGGCGAACATGTCCTCCAGCACCGGTATGCCGTCGAACGTGTCGATCAGTGCGGGCTCGACGTATTGCGACATGATCGGGACGATGACGAAGAAGCCCCACATCCCGTAGATGATCGAGGGAACCGCGGCGAGCAGCTCGATCGCGATGCCGACCGGACGGCGCATCCAGTTCGGTGCCAGTTCGGTCAGGAAGAAAGCGATGCCGAACGCCAGCGGCACAGCCAGGATCAAGGCGAGCACCGAGGTCATCACGGTGCCGTAGACCGAAACCGCGGCGCCGAAGACCTCGTGCACCGGATCCCAGGCGGTGGAGACCAGGAAGCCTGCGCCGAAGCGGCGGAACGCCTGCATACCGCCGATGAACAGCGACAGGATCAGGCTGCCCAGCAACAAGAGGACGAACACTCCCGAGGCACGCGCGATGCCGGCGAAGATCGCGTCGCCGGGGTCGCTGCGTCGGGTGTTCGGAGAGCCGGTGAGTGCGACCGCTTGCTGCACGAGTTAAGAAATCCTTTTCACGAGCGGGCGCGGCGCTTGGGGGCTGGACCTGCGTCAGCCTGGCACACCATCTGCCGGGACCTTTTTTACCCGCCGTTACCCGTGGGGCGGTCTCTGGTGCAGGGCGGCCATATTCGTCGATGCGGCGAGTCCGGGGCGTAACGGGGACTGGTGGCGGTGCCCCCGCATCGCGCGGCTACATCGTGCCCGGAACCTCTTTCTTCCAGGCCGTCCGGATCGCGTCCTGAACGCTCGCCGGCAGCGGGATGTAGAGCAGGCCCCTGGCGACGTCGCTGCCATGGGCGAAACCCCAGTCGAAAAACTTTTTCACGGCGGCGCTCTGCTTCTCGTCCTTCGGATCGGTCGGCAGCAGGACGAAGGTGGCGGATTCGATGGGCCAGCTTGCGGCGCCCGGCTGGTCGTTCAAATCGACGGCAAAATTCTGCACCTTCGACCAGTCCGCACTCGCCGCCGAGGCTTCGAACGCGGCCATGGTCGGGGCGACGAAACTGCCGGCGGCGTTGCGCATCATCACCGTGGTCAGGTGGTTCTGCTCGGCGTATGAGCTCTCGTCGTAGCCGATGCCGCCGGGGATCTGGCGGACGGTGCCGGCAACGCCGTCGCTGCCCTTGGCACCCGCGCCGACCGGCCAGCTCACGCTGGTGGAGGCGCCGACCTTGGATTTCCATTCGGGGCTCTGCGTGCCGAGATAGTCGGTGAACACAAAGGTCGTGCCCGAACCGTCGGCGCGGTGAACAGGGGCGATCGCCGTGCTGGGCAGTTTGATGCCGGGATTGACGGCCGCGATCGCCTTGTCGTTCCACTTTGTGATGTTGCCGAGATAGATGTCGGCGAGGATCGGCCCGGTCAGCTTCACCTCATTGGCTTTGATGCCCGGAATGTTCACGATGATGTCGACGCCGCCGATGACCGTCGGGAACTGCATTAGCTTATGTTCGGAAAGCTGGTCGGCCGCAACGGGCATGTCGGACGCGCCGAAATCCACCGTGCGGTTGTTGATCTGGTTGATGCCCGCGCCGGAGCCGACTGCCTGGTAGTTCAACTGGACGCCGGTGGCGCCGCTGGAAGCGTCGCCCCACTTCGAATAGATCGGGGCAGCGAAGCTTGAGCCGGCTCCGGTGATCTGTTGCGCTTCGGCCCGGCTCACCGGGGCGGCGACAGTGAAGGCGGCCAGGCCAATGGCCACGGCCGGTATAACAAATTTCATTCGGGTTTCTCCTCAGGAGACCTGCGCTCTGCGCTGAGACAACGTAGGCGGGAGCGATGACTGCCATATTTCAAATTGATGAAGCTTCGATGACAGCGGCTGCCGTTCGCTTCATGGGCTGCGGGGTCACTTCTGGCGGTCGCCCATCGCGGCAATGTCATGCACGGGCGTGTCGGCGCCGGCTGTCGGCCGCACGGGCCCGAAGCGGCGGCGCGGCCACGCCGGGGGACGCCGACTCGGGTCCCCTGTTTCTATAAGTTCTGCCGGCCGTCACCCTTGCAGGACGGGGGCCGGTGCGACAGACAACGGAACCGTCGTTCGGCAAACGACCTGGTTCCGGCCGGCATGTTTGGCGTCGTACAGGGCGGCATCCGCGGCGGCAACCAGATCCGCCGGCCGGTACTCATCGCCCTCAGGCACCGGCGTCATCGTTGCCACGCCGACACTCGCGGTCAGTATCCCGGCTGGCGGATTGTCGGCATGTTCGAGACCAATCGCCTGGACCGCGGCGCGTACGCTCTCGCCCAGCATCAAGGCGGACGTTGCATCCGCGCGTGGCAGCAACATCACGAACTCCTCGCCGCCGTAACGGGCGACGATATCGCCCGCACGCCTGGCGCACCCTGCGAGGGCGGCGGCCACGGCGCACAGGCACTGATCGCCGCGCGGATGGCCGTACCGGTCGTTATAGGCCTTGAACCGATCCACATCGATTATCAACAGCGACAACGAATGCCGCTCCCGGGCTGCGCGGCGCCACTCCTGCGTGAGCCCCTCGTCGAACCGGCGGCGGTTCGCCAGGCCGGTCAAACCATCGGTGACCGCCTGAAGTGCGAGCTCCTTGTTGAGTGCGGCAACCTGGTCCTCGGCCAGCTTGCGTTCGGTGATGTCACGAAGGTTCGCCACGAACTGCGCTTCGCTGCCGTCGGCGGGGTCCACGAGCTGGACCCTGGCCTCCGCCCAGCGGTGCAGGCCGTCCTTGCACAGATACCGGAGGCGGCAGGCGACAGGCCCGGCGCGGGCACTTAGCCGGGAGCCGGTGGTCCGGATGCTGCACCGGTCGTCGGGATGCACAAAGTCCTGCCAGGGCCGCTCAAGGCCGTCTTGGACGCTCCAGCCAGTGAGCGCCGAAAATGACGGCGAGAGATAGAGTCGCCGTCCATCGAGGCCGACACAGGCGATCACGTCGCTTGAATTATCGGCGAGAAGCCGGTAGCGGCGATCCAACCTCTGCGTCCGTTTTAGTTGACCGGCGAACCGGATCCCAAGGATCGCCAGCGCCAGGATCATGGTGCCACTGATGGCGAGATGGAGGAGCGAGTCCGACCGCCACTCCCGCAGGACTTCGTCCAGACCATGGGCGACGACGATGACCATCCGATAGCCGTCCACACGCCGGTAGCTGCCCACGCGCGTGACGCCGTCAACAGGATAGACGGCTTCGAAGCTGCCGAACGGTGACTTCGGCAGGAAAACCTGGAAGACTTGGCTGTGGGAAAGGTCGGTGCCCACGGCGCCATCGCCGGATGGTTCGCGGGCGAGCACGATTCCGTCTGAAGTCAGCAGTGTGATCGCGCCCGATTTTCCCACGTCGAACGTCGCGTAGAACCGGCGCAGTGCATCAATCGACATGGTCACCAGAACGACGCCGGCAAACGTGCCGTCGGCGGCGTCCATGCGGCGGGATGCCGTCACGATCCAGCTGCCATCCGACTTGCTGTGCACCGGCTCGCCGATGAACAGGCGGTGCTCGTTGTGATCCCGGTGATACGCAAAATAATCACGATCGCTGTTGTTCAATGGCGGCCGCGCCGCCGACACGGAGTTAGCAAGCCAGT
This sequence comes from Rhodopila sp., assembly GCA_050010355.1. GTDB lineage: Bacteria > Pseudomonadota > Alphaproteobacteria > Acetobacterales > Acetobacteraceae > Rhodopila. The sequence continues at coordinate 6,637 of JBEKLE010000001.1, forward strand.
CTCCGGCTGCATCGTAGACGAAGACACCGTGGATCATCGGCACGGTGTCCATCGCCTTTGTCATCCAGCGGCGAAGGCGTGCCAGCCCGTTCGGTGACAGGCCGTCAACTTCCACCCGCTCGCGAACCCCGCTAACCACAATGTCGACCGCCTGCATCAGGTCATGCGCATGCTGAGCGAGCGATCGTGCGAGGTTCTCGGTTTCCACCTTGTCGGCCGCGATGGCGGTGGTCCGCGCGTCCCAGGTGTGCCATCCCTCCAGTCCGACGACCATCAGACAAACCGCGACCATGGTCATGGCGAGACCGCTGGACAGGGAGGTCAGATGGCAGCCGCCCCAGGCGCGTATCGCAAACATGCCGTGCCTCCAGATACCCAGGCCGACCCTCGCCGGCCACCTTCGACCCAACTTTCGGTTCCTCTACCCACGCAGGCGAACGCGCGGCCTTTCAACGAGGGTCCGTCTAGCCGGACGGCGGGCGGGCGAAAGGACTCGCATCTGGCAGCCTCCGTGTGTGCGGTACTGCCAGTGCAACAGCAAAAGGTTGAAGAACCGTTAAGATGGCACCTTCTAGGTGAGCGATTGCTGATGGCTCGCCTCGGAGGGCCGCCGGAGCGGCCTCCGACCCTGGGCTCGCTTCGCTCAGCGGTCCGGTCGCGGGCACACTTCCAATGTTAGACATCAGGACCTATTTTGTGTGCAGGCGTTGCCTCCGGCTCGCATGGCTCAATGTGGTTGCGACCCCATCCAAAGTTCGATCATGATGCCAAATCCATCCGCAGGTGCGTTTCCATCGTTTTTGCCGAATACGCTCGCGCGGCCGATCAAGGATGCGATCGCCACCGGTGTGGTTGCATTATTCAACGACCGCTCACGCGGCGAGAAGCCGGTCAGGCGGCGTCCGGACGGACTGTTCGGCCCGCAGTCGGTTGCGTGGCGGGTTCATGGCGATGTTACGTCCATGATGGTGGGCGGCATTTCAGGGTTGCTGCTCCAGATGCTTCACCCCGCCGTGCTGGCCGGGGTGTGGGACCATTCGAGGTTCCGGGCTGACATGCGCGGCCGGCTGCGGCGCACGGCGCGTTTCATCGCGCTCACCACGTACGGCAGCCGAGCAGAAGCGGAGGCGGTGATCGCGCGGGTTCGCGGCATTCACGATCATGTCCGCGGGGTGTTGCCCGACGGGCAGCCTTACGCGGCGAACGATCCGTCGCTGCTGGCCTGGGTGCATCTGACCGAGACCACCAGCTTTCTGAACGCCTGGGTCCGTTACGCGGAGCCGGCAATGCCGGCGGCCGAGATGGATCGCTATTTCGCTGAGATGGCCGTTGTCGGGGAAGCGCTTGGTGCCGATCCGATCCCGCGCAGCCGAGCCGTCGCGCGCGTCCTGTTCAAGGAAATGCGGCCGCAGATGCGCTGCGACTCGCGAACACGCGAGGTCGCCCGACTCGTTATGACGCAACCTATGCCGAACCCGATGGCGGAGCCGCTGCAGGCGCTGACCGTGCAGGCAGGCATCGATCTGCTCCCTGACTGGGCACGGCGGATGCACGGGCTGCACAACCCGATTCTCGGGCGACCGCTTGTCCGCGCCGGAACGCTCGGTGTCGCACAGACGGTCCGGTGGGCTTTCGGGTAAGATTTCCGGCCTCTGGCAAGGTAGCTCGTTACATCAGAGCGATTCCCTGCCGGGCGGTTTGCCGTTATGGGACGGTCTCCGACCGGAGAGGGGAGCCAGCCCGATGACGAGTGCGCGCGTGGAACTGATGGTCCTCGACCAACGCCTGCGGCAATGGGGATTGCCCCATTACCAGTCCGAGATGGCGGCGGCGATCGACCTGCACGCGTGCATCGACGGTCCGTTGGCGTTGCTCGCCGGCGCGGCGCCGATGCTCATCCCGTCCGGTATCGCCGTGCATATGGCCGACCCCGGCCTGGCGGCCCTGGTTCTGCCGCGATCCGGACTTGGCCACCGCAAGGGACTGGTCCTCGGGAACCTCGTCGGGCTGATCGACGCCGATTACACCGGGCCGGTTCTGGTCAGTGCCTGGAACCGAAGCGCTGCCGGGACCGAACCGATCGTGCTCATGCCCGGCGAGCGGTTTGCACAAATGGTCTTCGTCCCTGTGGTGCGGCCCAGCTTTCAGATCGTTGAAGAGTTTTCCGTCCGGTCGGAGCGCGGCGCTGGCGGCTTCGGCTCAACCGGCACGGCGCACGCGGCACGGCCTGAACCGCGGTAGCAAACCTGGCTCTGACAGCGGGGATCGGGGTGATCGTGCCGGCGCCCGTCGTGATCGGCCCGATGCGACGGGGGTGTGATTCGGGCGGTTTCCGCTTTCGGTGCCGATTCTCACGGATACTTGATCATAAAAAACAGTGCCAATTGCTACCCGTTACGATAAGATAACTTATGGTCATCACACAGGTGGCGCCATCTTGCCGGGGAAAACCTTGTGATGTCCACGACGCTGGCAGACGCAGAACCGGTTGATCGTTCGCCGACCAGCGAACCGGTGATGCGCACTTTCGTCGCCTCGGATGGAGAGGCGATCGAAGACAATGTGCAGAGCGTGGCGGCGCGAGGAATCGGCCTCGCGGTACTGATTGCTGCGCCGGTCTGGGCGCTAATCGCGGTCACGATTTATCTGCTGCTCTAGGGCTCGGGGTCTGGCGTGCCAAACGGGCCGTGCCGCCACCATTTCGCCGATATTATTGTGTTATCGATCCGATATGCCACTCCTCGGCCGACATTAACAAACAGTAACCATGTCACTATCAAATGCCGGTTGACCGGCGGGCGTCTGCTGGTCTTCTGGCGGCAATGCGTCACATTCTTTTCCTGGCCGTGAGTCTGTTGTCCGGTGTTGCGGCATCGCCGGCGATGGCGCAGGCTTTGCCGAGCGTGGTGACCGACCATTTCTTCCTGTCCTCTGATGGTGTCGTGCTGCATTACCTCGAGGCCGGCCCCCCCGCCGCCCACACGCTGGTCTTCATCCCTGGTTGGACCATGCCGGCATGGATCTGGATGCCTCAGATCCTGGCATTCTCCGTCCGCTACCACGTCGTGGCGTTCGATCCGCGCGGACAAGGCGACTCAGCGATCCCCACGACCGGCTACGAGCCGGTGCGCCGCGGTCGGGACGTCGCTGAATTGATTGCGCATCTCGAATCGCCGCCGGTGGTCGTGATCGGGTGGTCGCTGGGCGTGCTGGATACCCTCGCGTCTATCCACGTGGCGGGAGATCGCCGGCTCGCCGGCCTGGTGCTGGTCGACAATTCGGTGGGGGAGGAGCCGGCGCCGTCTTATCAGCCCGTGCCGCGGCGGGTTGGTCCGCTTCCCGGCCACGAGGCTGCCATGAGGCTGTTCGTGCGCCACATGTTTCATCACCACCAGCCGCCGGCGTACCTGGATCGTCTGGCGCAAGCGGCGCTGCACACGCCGGAATCTGCCAGCCGGCTGCTGCTGGCCTACCCGGTCCCCCGGTCCTATTGGCGAGAGGCGGTTTATGCCACGAAGGTGCCACTCTTATATGTTATTAGGCCCCGTTGGATGGCGCAGGGGGAGAACCTCGTGCGAAACCGCCCTGACACCGAGATGGACATCTTCAATGACGCCGGCCATGCCTTGTTCGTCGATGAACCGGTGCGATTCAACAGCGTGACCGAACGTTTTCTGCAGCGCTTCGTCTGGCCGTGAATTTCGTCGCACTCTTTCTCGTCTCGCTCGCCACCGTGGGGTACGAGACGGCGCTGACCCGGTATTTCGCTGTGGCGAAATGGTCGGAGTATGGCTACTGGGTCATCTCCATCGTGATGGTGGGCTTTGCAATCAGCGGCGTCGTGCTCGCTCTGTGGCGGGACGAATTCGCCAGGCGGGCGCCGGTGTTGATGGCGGGATTGCCGGCGGCGCTGGTGCTGACGGCGGCGATCGGCTACCACTTTACCACAACAAATCCGTTCAACCCATTGCAATTGCAGAATCCGGCGACCTGGCAGCCGCAGATCTGGAACATCGCGGGTTATTACGCCGCGCTGCTGCCATTCTTCTTCCTGGCCGGGTTGTTCATCAGCCTCAGTTTCGTGCGCTATGCCGACCGCATCGGCCGTGTCTATGCGTTCGACCTGACGGGTGCGGGGGCAGGGGCGGCCAGTGTGCTGGCGGCGATGTACGTCGTCCATGCCTTCGGGCTCGTGCCGCTGTTGCTGGTTCCGCTGGCGGTCGCGGCATTCTTCGCAGGTGGTTCGTACCGGTTGAAGGCGGTGCTGGCGGCGATCCTGGCCCTTGGCTTGGCCGAGGCGGTGTTGCTGCTGGATGACGAGGCCTCATATAACGATTTCAAGGCGATCTATGCGCCGATGCACACGCCCGATGCGAAGGTCGTTGCCAGCGTGAATACGCCGCGCGGCGATTACGCGTTGCTCGACGATTTCACCGAACGGGTGGATACCGACATTTCCAACAACGCCGGGATGCTGGGTGTCGAGGGTCCGCCGCGGAGCTTCGGCCTGTATCGCGACGGCAGCCGGATCGCGGCGCTGCCGAAGGGGCGACCGATCCTGTCCGGTTACGCGGCGGCGGCGCTCGACGCGCTGCCGTATCAGCTCATTCCACATGCGCGGGTGATGCTGGCGGGCGCGTCCGGCGGATTTCGGACCGCCGAGGCGCTGCGGCTGGGTGCGGCGCAGGTGCGTGTGCTGGAGCCGGAAGCGGAACTTCTGCACGCCATGCGAAACGGGTTCGGGCCCGTGATGCGGCTGGACGCGGTGCCCGATGTGGATATCGCCGGGTCCGGGCCGCTGGCCGACACCGGCGGCGGCGCTTTCGACATCGTGGACCTGTCGGCCGACTTCCTGGACGCGGCCGACACCAATGCGACCGCTTTTACGCAGGAAGCGATCGTGTCCTATCTGCGCCGTCTGGCGCCGAACGGCATGGTGTCGATCCCGGTCTCCATCCGCGATTTCCCGGTCTATGCGCTGCGCATGCTTTCGACCGTGCGCGCTGCGCTGCTGGCGGCCGGGATCGAGGATCCGGCGGCTCATGTCATCGTCTACCGATCGGCGTGGAACGCCCGGATCCTGCTATCCCGCGATGGCTGGAGCGACGCACGGATTGCCGTGGGGCGCAAATTCTGCGACGATCGGTCGTTTGACATGTCCTGGTATCCGGGCCTGGACGTGGCAAAGGCGCGCGGGGACATTTACAACGACCTGCCGGCGGTGTCCTTCGACAAGGGCGAGGTCTCAACGGACGGTCCCGACGATGCGATCGCCGACGAGGCTCGGGCGGTGCTGTCCGGGCAGCCGTCGCCCTCGCGCGATCAGTTCAATTTGTCGCCGATCACGCTCGACCGGCCATTTTTCTATGCCGTGCTGCGGCTCGACCGGATCGGCACGATCCTGAAGCGGCTGGAGATCCTGCCGCAGAACGAGGTTGGGGCGCTGGTCAACCTGGCGGTCCTGGCGCAGGCGTTGGTGATCGCGGCGCTGGTGCTGCTGGTGCCGCTGGCCGCGCCCGGGCGCATTCGGGCGCCCCAAGCCGGTGTGGCGCGGGCGGTGGTCTACTTCCCGGCGCTGGCCCTGGGCTTCCTGTTCATCGAGATCTATCTGATTGAAAAGGCTAGTTTCTGGCTGGGTGACCGGACCAACGGCTTTGCTCTTGTGCTCACCGGGATGCTGGTGTTCTCCGGTGCGGGCAGCGCGCTGTCCGAGCGGTTTGCCGCCAAGCCGGCTCAGGGCGTGGCGATGGTTGCCGCGGTCGTGCTGGTCTGGTGTGCCGGGGTGCTGCTGTTCCTGCAGCCGTTGATGCTGGTCACCCTCGGCTGGCCGTTCCTGGCCCGGTCCGGGCTGTTGCTGCTGCTGGTCGCGCCGGTGTCGGTGGCGCTGGGCTTGCCGTTCCCGCTGGGGTTAAGCCGTGCGGGGACGAGTGGGTTCCTGCCCTGGGCGTGGGCGCTGAACGGGGCGTTTTCGGTTGTGGCGACGCCACTGGCGAACCTGATCGCGCGGGAAGCCGGTTTCAGCAGGATTCTTTTATGCGCGGCGATGCTCTATGGCATCGCACTGCTTACATTTCCCTCCATGAGGAAAAGTTCTGCTTGGCACACCATCCCAGCACCATCACCCGCCGCGGAGTGATCTCCGCCGCCGCGTCCGCCTCGATCCTGCCCGGCCTCGCGCATGCGGCACCGGTCTGGACGAAGGGCGCGTATGAGCAGGCAATGCGGGCGTCCGACCGTCCGGTCAGCCTGACCGACGTGCAGTTCGACGCGATCCAGAAGCGCAAACCGGTGGCGATGAAACGGATCGAGTTGTATCTCAAGGACCATTTCGGCGCTGCCGATCAGGCGGTGCTGGCGGCGTTCGAGGCGGTGCCCCGGGAGTATTATCACTACGAATATCCTGAGCATCGGGCGACCCCTGGCGATGCTTACGAGGACAACCCGAAGCCCTGGGCGCTCGGTTATGGATCGGCGCTTTCGGACTATCTCGGGCAGGCCTACATGAGCCAGGTCTGCAAGCCGGCGCCGGGCGATGTGACGCTGGAGGTCGGCACCGGCAGCGGGTTTCAGAGCAGCCTGCTGTCGCGGATCGTGGCGAAAGCCTACTCGATCGAGATCATCGAGCCGCTCGGCAAAGCGGTCGGGCGCATTTTCGCCCCGCTTGGCTATACCAACGTGCATACGCGGGTTGGGGACGGATATTACGGCTGGCCGGAGGTCGAGGGCGGTTTTGACATCATCATCGTCACCTGTGCGGCGACGTTCGCGCCGCCGGACCTGTTCAAGCAACTCAAACCGGGCGGGCGGATGATCATTCCTATTGGTCAGCCGTTCAAGCGCGGGCAGGTGCTTTACATTTATACGAAAGACGCCGAGGGGAAGATCCACTCGCGCCGCGATATCGGCGTGTTCTTCATCCCGATGACCGGAGCGATCGCCAAGAACGCGCCGCTGCGGCCGGAGACGATGTCTGATCATCCGGCGGATGAGAAGTCCTCGGGCGCCGGGGACAAGGCGAATACGGACTAGCACCGTGGGCAAGCACCGCGCCATGCCGGCCATCCAGCCTTTACTTCGCGACCGGCGGTGGCCAAATTGCCACTCCAGTCCCGCCATACCGCGCTATCGATCTGATACCAAAACTTATCAGGAGCTATGTAGAACGTAGGTGCCTTGGTCCATGACCCCCGAACGAGACTTTCTATCTGGCGGAGGTGAGATGGGCGAGCTCATGCGAGTCCACGACTGGTCCAAAACGCGGCTCGGTTCTCCCGAATTCTGGCCGCAGAGTCTGCGAACCTCCGTCAGCACCTGCCTGAACTGCTCGTTCCCCATTCTGATCTGGTGGGGGCCGGCCCTTGTGAAGCTCTACAACGACGCCTACCGGCCGATCCTTGGCGCCAAGCATCCCCGTGCCCTCGGATCTGCCGGGGAAGACGTATGGCCTGAAATCTGGCACCTGATCGGCCCCATGCTCCGCCGCGTCATGCATCAGGGCGAGGCGGCGCCGGCCAAAGACCTGCTGCTTCCGCTGCGGCGTCACGGCTACGACGAGGAATGCTACTTCAGCTTTTCGTACAGCCCGATCCGCGATGAGTCCGGTGGCGTCGGCGGCGTCTTCTGCCCGGTTATCGAGACGACCGAACGGGTGATCGGGGAGCGCCGTCTGCACCTGCTGCGCGCGATCGCGGAGTATCTGACCGATCTCAACACCCCTGCGCAGGCTTGCGCCGCAGCCATGACCTGCCTGAGGGAGAGTGGGCGTCACGACTTTCCATTTTCGGCGATCTACCTGATCGGTGACGATCCAGCCACCGCGCAACTGGCCGGGTGTGCCGGCTTCGGGCCCGACGGCCCGGCTTGTGGGGAGACACTTCGCCTTGACGGGACCCTTGACAGGACAGGGGCAGCCACGCCGTTCGCCGCTGTTGTCAACAGCAGCGAAACCGTCATGGCCGAAAATCCGAGCGAGCTGTTGGGCGCCCTGCCAGTGGGCCCATGGAGCACACCGGCCGAGCGTATCCTGCTCATTCCACTTGGTGACGGCGGTGCTCGACCGGCTGGGTTGATGCTGGTCGGCCTCAACCCGCATCGGCCGCTCGACGAGATGCGCGGCTTCGCGGAACTCGTAGCCGCACAGATCGCCGCTGCTGTTGCGAAAGCGCGCGCGCTTGTGGAAGAACGCCGCAGAGCCGAGGCGCTCGCGGAGCTGGATCGGGCAAAGACGGCGTTCTTCAGCAACATCAGCCACGAATTCCGCACGCCGCTTACCCTTATGCTGGGCCCGTTGGAGGAGATCCAGCGCAAAGCCGATTCCGCGCCGGTTTCCGAGGTGCGACCGTTGGCCGAGATGGCCATCCGCAATGCGCTGCGCCTGCAACGGCTGGTCAACACGCTGCTGGATTTCTCCCGGATCGAAGCCGGGCGGTTGCACGCCCGCTACCGGCCGACCGACCTCGCCAGATTGACCGCGGAACTGGCGTCCAGCTTCCACTCGGCGTTGGAGCAGGCCGGCCTGCGCTACATCGTGGACTGCCCGCCGCTGTCGCAGCCGGTCTATGTCGACGGGGACCTGTGGGAGAAGGTGGTTCTCAACCTGCTGTCCAATGCCTTCAAGTTCACCCTTCATGGCGAGGTGCGGGTGGAGCTGTCAGAGCAGCCCGGCGCCGCGCTGCTGGTTGTTCGGGACAGCGGCATCGGCATTGCGGCAGACCAGTTGCCGCATATCTTTGACCGCTTTCACCGCGTCGAAGGCACACGTGGCCGCAGCCATGAGGGCACGGGTATCGGCCTGGCGCTGGTATGCGATCTTGTCCGCCTCCATGGCGGCGAGGTGACCGTCGCCAGCGTGCCGGACCAGGGCAGCGCGTTCAGCGTCCGCATCCCCTTCGGGAACGCCCATCTTCCGGCCGACCGGGTTTCGCAGGAAGCGGTGGATGTGAGGGCTGATGCCCTTGGTCCGGCGTTTCTGGAGGAAGCGTCAAGCTGGCTCGCCGACAAGCCTGGGCCAACTGGCACGCCGGGTGTCTATGCGGCCGATCCGCGGAACAGCCTGGACGGCGCGGCGACGATTTTGCTGGCGGAGGACAACGCCGACATGCGGGGCTATGTCCGGCGGCTGCTCGAGGCAGTGGGCTACCAGGTCTTCGCGGCCGTCGATGGCGAAGCAGCACTTGAGCAACTGCACGCGGTCGACCCCGACCTGGTGCTGACGGACGTCATGATGCCACGGCTGGATGGGCTTGGGCTTGTTCTGGCGATTCGGCGCGATCCGCGGTTCCGGGAGGTGCCGATCATCCTGCTTTCGGCCCGGGCGGGGGAAGATGCGCGGATAACCGGCCTGGACGCCGAGGCCGATGACTATGTCGTCAAGCCCTTCGCCGCCAACGAACTGCTGGCGCGGGTGAGGTCCAACCTGGCGACGGCCAGAATCCGGCGCCAGGTGCGCGACGAGCTTCGGGCGTTTAACGAGATATTGGAGCAAATGGTCGCCGAACGGACGGCGGAGCGGGACCGGCTTTGGGAGCAGAGCGAAGACCTCCTGGTCCTCGCCGACTACGACGGTCACCATCTGCGCCTGAGCCCGTCCTGGGAGCGCGTGCTTGGATACAGCACGGCGACCCTGCTGTCCGATCACTATGAAAGCATAAACCATCCTGATGACTTCCCGCGGTCGATGGCGCAAGTCCGGGAGATGCGGCGCACCGGTCAGCCGGTGCGGTTTGAAAATCGTATCCTGGCCGCTGACGGCACGTATCGGTGGATCTCCTGGAATCTTTCACCCCATATCGGCGGCGACTACATTATCGGCATCGGTCGCGACATCTCGGGGGAAAAGGCTGCTCGTGACGCAATTTCCGAGGCCAACCGCCGGCTGCTTGAACAGATCCAGGAGCGCGAACGGGTCGAGGCGGAGCTGCGTCAGATGCAGCGCCTTGAAGCGCTGGGACAGCTCACCTCGGGCGTCGCGCATGATTTCAACAACCTGCTGACCGTCATCATCGGGGCGCTGGACCTCATCGAGCGCGATCCGAAGTTTTCTCCTTCGGACCGCCGCGTGAGAATGATGCGATCGGCGGCCCAACGGGGTGCCAGCCTGACGGCGCAGATGCTGGCTTTCGCACGCAAGCAGCGGCTCAATCCGAAACCCATCGACCTCAACACAGCGATCGGCGGGATGACCGACCTCCTGCGCGGCACGCTCGGCGGCACGGTCGATCTCGAGATTGTGCTGAAGCCCGACCTGTGGCTGGCCCTGGTTGATCCGGTGCAGCTTGAGCTGGTGGTGCTCAATCTTGCGATCAACGCGCGGGACGCGATGCCGGTCGGCGGGCCGCTGACGATTGCCACGACAAACGTCACGCTCGGCGCGGCGAAGACTCCGCACGACCCCGATCCCGGCGAATATGTCGAGGTCTGTGTCACCGACGCCGGCACCGGGATGCCACCCGAGATACTGGAACGCGCGTTCGAGCCGTTTTTCACAACCAAGGACGTGGGCAAGGGGTCTGGCCTGGGCCTGGCTCAGGTCTACGGTTTTGCCAAACAGTCGGGCGGCGGCCTGCGCATCGAAACCCAGGTCGGCAGCGGAACGTCGGTCAAGGTCTACCTGCCTCGCGCGGCAATTGAGCCGGCCGTGGACTCGGAGCCGGGCCTGCCCGTCGCGGCACACATCGAGGGCGGGCGATCACGCGTGCTGGTGGTTGATGACGACATCGAGGTCCGCGACGTCGTCACCAGCATCGTCGAAGGGTTCGGTTACCATGTTACCGCGGCGGAAAGCGGCGCCGCAGCCCTTGATCTGCTGGATCGAGAGGCTCCGTTTGACCTGCTTCTGGTCGACTTTGCCATGCCTGGCATGAACGGGGTCGAGTTGGCGCGCCGGGTCGAGGTTTCGAAGCCGGGGCTGCCGACGGTGTTCATCACTGGATACGCCGACGTGCGAGCGATGAGCGAAATCGGAACGCGTCCGGTGGTACTGAAGCCGTTCAAGCGGGACTCGCTTGGAGCGACGTTGCAAGCGGCCATCAGGAATGGGGAAAGGGTTTTTCTTTCCCCGTAGCACCAGGGCGTTCATGGGACGCGGGCCAGAGGAAGGCACGTCCTCAAGACTGGCGGTGTGACATAGGTGGTGTGATCGAGACACCGCGCCGCGCACAAAACTCGAAGTTTAAATCAGGCGGCTGTGGCCAGTGTGATCCCGGTGGCGTCGAACGCGCTGAACAGGGCCGCCGCCTGTGCCTCGGTCAGCTTGAGGTGGGGCGGGCGGATGTTCAGCCAGCGCGTGTCGCCGGTATTGCGGGCCACCAGTGTCTTCAATGCCGGGATCAGGGGCACGGAGATCACCGCCTTGCGCGTTGCCGACAGAACCTGTTGCGCCGCTGCACCCTTGGCGCTGTCCCAGTTCGCATAAACCACGGCACCGAGCGCGCAGTTTACGTTGGAGGCGGCGGTGATGCTGCCGGCGCTGCCCTTTTCCAGCAGCGGCTTCAGCAGCCCGTCGTCGCCGGCGTAGACCTCGAACCCGTCCCGCGCGAAGGCTTCGACGTAAGCGAGGCTGTTCTCGTAATTGCCGGAACTGTCCTTGATGCCCTTCACTTTGCCCGGGTTGGCCTTCAGCAGGCGGCCGATGAACTCGACCGAGAACGGGATCGCCGACTGCTGCGGGAAATTGTAAAGATAAAGCCTGATGTCGCCGCCGACGCGCTGGATGACCTCGTTGAAATAGGCGAGCAGGCCGTCATCGGACGGGTTCTTGTAGTAGAACGGCGGCAGCAGCAGGGCGCCTCGGCAGCCAAGTTCCGCCGCCTTGCGCGTCAGTAGAACCGTGTCTGGGATGGCTGTCGTGCCGGTCCCGGGCAGCATCTTTGCAGCCGGGATGCCGCGCGCGACAAGGCCATCGAGAACCTCGATCCGTTCGCTGATCCCCAGGCTGTTGGCCTCGCCGGTGGTGCCGAGGACCGCGAGGCCGTTACAGCCGTTCGCGAGCAGCCAGCGGCAATGTGCGGCCATGCGGTCAAGATCGACCGACAGATCAGCGTTCATCGCGGTCACCACGGCGGCGTTGATCCCGCCGTACAGAGCATCCTTCAGCATCATGCGGTCTCCTTAATATCTTTTGGCGTCCGCGCCGGTATCTCGTCGGACTTTATGCGGCGGACCCGAGGCGGCTTTCCGGGCCATTCCACGACATGATCTTCCAGCGCGCCTGCCCGCCTTTCACTGATCGCCCGGCCACGCACCGACACGCCGGCCTGATGCACGGTATCCGGATCGCCCGACACGAGGGGATGCCACCAGGACAGATCCTTGCCGTCGCGCAGCCGGCGATAGGCGCAGGAGGGTGGCAGCCAGTCGATCGTCTTCAAGGCCTCGGGCGTCAGGCCGACGCAGTCCGGCACCCGGAGCCTCCGGCGCGGGTAGTCGCTGCACTGGCACGAGTTCAGATCCAGCAGCCGGCAGGCGACATTGGTGAACGCGATGTCGTTCGTCTCCTCATGCCGCAGCTTGTGCAGGCAGCAGCGGCCGCAGCCGTCGCAAAGGGATTCCCATTCCTCCCGCGTCATCTGCTCCAGCGACTTGGTCTTCCAGAAGGGCTGCATGATTTGGGACCCTACCGCGTGTGGGTTCAGGAAGAAAGGCTGGGGACCGCATCGGTCAGAGGAACCGTAAATGGAAACTGCCCGAACTCGGCCCCGGCGCGGTGACCTGCTGGCCGCCCGTGACCTTGTCGCTGTCGACGGATCGTGCGGCCGGTGTGCCGCGCCCACCATCGCAGCGCCAGCACTGCGGGCGGGCCCGGTCCCGAGCCCGTTCCGCAGCGTTGATGGAGACGGCGACTGCGTTCCGGGCGATATGTTTGTTGTCAAAAATGAAGCCGCTTCCAGTCACCTCAGCAACTAACGCGGCGATGCCGCCGTCGGGCGTGAAACCATGCAGTTGCAACCCGAACCCGGGCGAGCGACTGCGTGAGGCCTGAGCCACCTCACGCGAGACGTTTCAGTGCTGCTTGGTCAAGCCGTCGTCCGAGCCGGGATCAGAGTGGCTGAAGCTCTGAGCTTTCTGCTTGGTGACATCGGCGTGGGCCAGGCTTTGCGCCTTCTGTTTCGGGACGTCCTCATGGCTGAGGCTTTGCGTCTTCTGTTTCTGGACGTCCTCATGGCTAAGGCTTTGCGCCTTCTGTTTCTGGACGTCCTCATGGCTGAGGCTTTGCGCGGGCTGTTTGGCGACGTCGCTGTGGCTGAGGGATTGGGTCTTTTGTTTGTCGGCATCGGCCGGGGTTTGCGCAAACACCGCCACGGTCGGCAGAAGTATGGTCATCACGATGGCGGCGTGGAGAAAGTGCCTTTTCATCTCGAACTCCTTCATGAGCATTTACTTTGAAAGTATTGGTATCGGCGTCGGCTGAGCAGGGCATGCGGGGCGTGTATCGCTGAACATACTACTGTAGCTTCCTCATAACCGAAAAGCCTGGATGAATACCCGGGGCCGACGTCACGAAGCGGGAACTTGCTGCCGCCACCTGTCCAGCCGAATGCCGCGCGGCGTGCCGCTGCCTGGAATGACGGATCACCCGTGCCAATGCCAGCCGCCTTCCAGTGCCGCCGGCGATGGTGCCGGGGACATGAGCGGCCAGCAGGCGGTCCGATGTCCGAGGTGCCGGGACCTGTAAAGCGAGCGTCGAGACCAGTGATGTTGGCTATCGACGCAATCAACCCGCGCGCACTGGTTTCGTAGGCAAATTTCCACGTGCAAAACGAACCGGACAAGAAGGGCCGTCGGCCTTTTCGTGGGTCCGGGCAGTCGCCAGGCCTGCCCCTACCTCGTCGGGGCCGCCAGGTTCTGCTCCTGCACCGGTCCGCGGCCTTGTGGCGGGGGCGGGTAGCCGCTGGACGGCTGGGGTGAGTACCCATTCGGCGCCGGGGGGGGCTGTGGCGCTGCCGTCCCCTGCGGCTGATACTGCGGATAAGGCGGCGCATAGCCCGGCTGCTGTTGCTGGGGCGGCGGCGACGTATACGTCGTGTTGTGGGAGCCATACCGGGTCAGTAGATCGCGCAACGGATCCGCGCCAGGATTGCTGCCCTGCATCTGCATGATCAGTTGCCGAGCGCCGACGGGCTGGCCGTAGTAGGACTGGTCCCACTGGGATTGCGCCGACATCACGCTGCCCTCCAACGCGACACCGCCGAACAGGCCCCGGCTGGCCGCGAACGCCACGATGTCGGCGCCGACCGCAGTCGTGGTCGAACCCTGGATGCCGGCGCCGATCGTGGCGACCGCGATTCCGGCATTCGCCCCCAGCTTGATCTGGCTGTCGAGGACGGCGTTCAGGCCATGATCGGTCAAGATCATCATCAGAAGCTCGTTGTCCTCGATGCCGAACTGGAAGCCGAAGCTGCCGCTGCCGATCGTGTAAAACGCCGGATAGGACCATGTGTCGTTGCCGGCACGGGCCAGCAGCACGCAGTTTCCGCCTTCGCCGCCAAAAAAGAAGCCGGCCTTGAATATTCGCGGGCAGATCATCAAGCCCTTGGCGCGTTTGAGCAGGTCCTTCGGGTCCTGCGACACGTTCTGCGTCATCATGTCCTGAAGCGTCAGGGTGGCGCGATCCACCAGGGTCTGTTGCTCGCCTCGGGTGCTGGCCGAACATCCTGCCTGCAGCAGCGCCAGGACTGCCAGCGCGGCTGTTGCCACGAACCGGATCATGCGTCTGTTTCTCCCTGCCGTCCTCAATTGCTGATGCATAGGCCGAGCGGCCGAGTCGGGAAGAGCCTGTTTAGCCGGCGCGGCGAAATTAGCGCGGACGGCGCGAGTGGGCACAAGTCGATCGCGGCCCGCCGATTGCATCATTTTGTTCCCGACGGCGATGGGCAGCCGTTCGGCATTTCGCTATGTTACAGGATGCGGGCTCGGCCGGCGAAAGGAATGGACCGATGACGAACGCCTCGGCGAGCAGCGGGATAAGCCGGCGGAACCTGTCACTCGCCGCCGGTTTTCTGCCGGTCGTCGGGTTCCTCGGATCGGCCGATGCGCAAACGGCGCCCGAGAGCACGTTCGACCGTGTCCGCCGCACCAAGGTGTTGCGCATCGCCGCACTGCCGGGAGAATTGCCCTATTTCCAGAAGGATCTCGCCACCGGCGAATGGTCGGGCGCGTGCATTTCGATGGCGCAGGATATCGCGAAAGTGTTCGACTCCAGGCTGGAGTACGTCGAGTCGACCTACGGCAATTCGGTGCTGGACCTTCAGTCCAACAAGATCGACCTCGCTTTCGCGCTGAACCCGACGCCTGCGCGCGCGCTGTCGATCGCCTTCACCCGGCCGATGATCATCCATCCGTTCGGCTGCCTGGCAAAGCACGGGCTCGCGCCGAAGACCTGGGACGACCTCAACAAGCCGGAGCTGGTGATCGTCTTCGACATCGGCAGCCTGCACGAAACAGCCGCTCGGCGGTACTGCCCGAAAGCACAGCTTACGGGCTTCCGGACGCGCGACGAGTGCACGTTGGCGCTGCAATCGGGCCGCGCCGACGCGCATATCCAGGCGGCTCTGCTGGGGTTGTCAACGGTCGGCAGAAATCCGTCCCTCGGGCCGTATTACCTGTTGACCAATCCGACTGTCGCGCTGCCGAGCTGCCTGGGTTTGCAGCGCGAACCGGACACGCGGTTCCGGGAAGTGATCGACGCCTGGCTGGATATGAACCGCGGCACCGGCCAGCTTCGCGAGTGGATGCTGGAGGGCCTGGCGAAATTCGGCGTCACCCGCGAGCAGGTTCCGCCCACCCTTACCTTTTGAGCCACGCGCTTCGTGCATTACCAGTGGGACTTCGTCTCTTTGCTTCGCTACGCGCCACTGTTCTGGCGCGGCGTGCTGGTCACCCTGGCTTACACGGGGGCGACGATCTTTATCGGGCTGATCATCGGGCTGACGGTGGGACTGGGCAGACTGTCACGCTTCCGCCTGCTGAACATCCCGCTGGTGGCATTTATCGAGGCGTTCCGCTGCACCCCGCTGCTGGTGCAGATCGTCTGGTTCTACTACGCCCTGCCGGTGCTGCTGGGGATTCAGATCCCGGCCGTGGTGGCAGGGATCATGACATTATCGTGCTACACCGGGGCGTTCTACGCGGAGATTTTTCGCGGCGGCATCATCTCCATCGAGCGGGGCCAGTGGGACGCCGCCCGGGCGCTTGGGTTGCGGCGCTGGCACGTCATGCGGCGGGTAATTCTGCCGCAGGCGATCCGGCGGATGATCCCGCCATTCGTCAATCAGTCGATTACGCAGTTGAAGAACACGTCGCTGGTCTCGACCATCGCGGTACCGGACCTGCTATACAACGGCACGCTGGTGACCGCCGATACCTACCGGCCGCTCGAGGTTTACACGATCGTCGCACTGATCTACTTCGCGTTGCTGTTTCCGAGCACTCTGCTTGCACAGGCATATGAGCGGCGGTTGGCATCGCGGCCGCAGTAGGGCATAGGCATCAGGTATGTCGAGCCATCTGCTTCACACGATCGAGGGCAAACGTCTGGCGGACCGGGCAGCCTGGCTGCAGTGGGGCCCGTACCTCGCCGAACGCCAATGGGGCACCGTGCGGGAGGACTATTCCTCCGACGGCAACGCGTGGACCTATTTTCCGTTTGAACATGCCCACAGCCGTACCTACCGATGGGGCGAGGACGGCATCGCCGGCTTCACCGATGACCGGTTGCGCTGGTGCCTGTCGCTGGCTTTGTGGAACGGGCGCGACAAGATCCTGAAGGAACGCATGTTCGGCCTGACCAACGGGCAGGGCAATCACGGTGAGGACGTCAAGGAACTTTACTATTTCCTGGATGGCACGCCGACGCATTCTTACATGCGGATGCTGTATAAGTATCCCCAGGCGGCATACCCGTATGCAGCGCTGATCGCGGAGAACGCTCGACGAGGCCTGGATCAGCCGGAATATGAGCTGCTGGATACCGGAATTTTCGACGACGACCGCTATTTCGATGTGACGGTGGAATATGCAAAGGCAACACCGGGCGACATCCTGATCCGGATCACCATCGAAAATCGGGGTCCGGACGCGGCGGACCTCCACGTATTGCCCCATCTATGGGCGCGCAACACCTGGGACTGGCGGACCGGGATTCCCGAACCCGGGCTGCGTTTGTCCGGCGACGGCGTGATTGCCTGGCACAACCGGATGTCGGACCGGCTTCTGTCGATCGATAAAACTGCGGAATGGCTATTTTGCCGCAATGAAACCAACACGCGCCGGCTTTACAAATCCTCAGCGCCTGGGCCTTTCAAGGATGGCATCAACGACTTTGTGGTCGATGGCATCGTGGATGCCGTGGATCGCCGGAAGGGCACGAAATGTGCTGCCCACGTGAAGCTGACGCTGCCGGCAGGCGGGCGGCGCGTCATTCGGCTGCGGTGGCGCCCGTCGGATGTCAAAAGCGATCCCTTCGGCAATCACGATGTGATTTTTGATCAGCGAATCGCGGAAGCCGATGAATTCTACGATGCTCTGCAAGCCCACATCGCCGACCCGGATGCGCGTCTGGTGCAACGTCAGGCGCTGGCTGGGATGCTATGGTCGAAGCAGTTCTATCGTTACGACGTGCGACGGTGGCTGGAAGGCGATCCGTTGCAGCCAAGCCCACCACCCGAACGCCTGTTGATCCGGAACGGCGACTGGCAGCATTTGAATAACCGCGACATCATCTCGATGCCGGACACCTGGGAGTATCCTTGGTATGCCGCCTGGGACCTGGCGTTTCAGGCTGTCACGTTCGCCTTGATCGACCCGGAATTCGCCAAGCAGCAGCTTCTGCTGCTGACGCATGAATGGTACATGCACCCGAACGGATCGCTGCCGGCGTATGAATGGTCGTTCGGCGAGGTTAACCCGCCGGTGCACGCCTGGGCCGCCTGGCGGGTGTTCCGCATGGATGCGGCACTGCGGGGCAACCCGGACTTTGAATTCCTCGAGCGCGTCTTCCACAAGCTGCTGATAAACTTCACCGGCTGGGTCAACAAACAGGACATCGAGGGACGGAATGTCTTTCAGGGCGGGTTCCTGGGGCTGGACAATATTGGCGTGTTCGACCGAAGCCAGAAGCTTCCGGTGGCCGGGCGGGTCGATCAGTCGGATGGCACGTCCTGGATGGCGATGTACGCGCTGAACATGATGCGGATCTCACTCGAGCTCGCGACCCGCAACTGTGTCTACCAGTCGACGGCAACCAAATTCTTCGAACACTTCCTGGCGATCGCCGCGGCGATGACGCCGCAGAACGGCCGGCGGGGACTTTGGGACGAGGTTGACAAATTCTATCACAACGTCCTGCAGCGTCCGGACGGGTCGGTGATTCCACTTCGGCTGTCCTCGCTGGTCGGCCTGTTCCCGCTGTTCGCGGTCGAGGTGCTGGAACCGGACATGCTTGAGCGCTCTCCCGAATTTGCCGAACGCCTGCAATGGGTATTGAACCACCGGCCGGACCTTGCTGCCCTGGTTTCGCACTGGGATGTGGAAGGGCAGGGGTCTCGCCGCCTGCTGTCCCTGTTGCGCGGCCACCGGATGAAGGCCTTGCTGCGACGCATGCTGGATGAGACGGCGTTTCTCTCGCCTTATGGTGTGCGCAGTGTTTCGCGCGAGCATCTGGAAAAGCCGTTCACGCTGGATCTGGACGGGCAGCATTTCAGTGTGGGCTACGTCCCCGGCGACAGTGCCAGCCGAGCGTTCGGCGGGAATTCGAACTGGCGCGGGCCGGTCTGGATGCCGGTGAATTACATGCTCGTCGAATCGCTGTATGGATTTCATCGTTACTACGGCGATGAATTCCGCGTGGAATATCCCACCGGGTCAGGCGTCATGCTAAGCCTGAAGGAAATCGCCGACAGACTGTCGAGACGGCTGACCAGGCTGTTCCTGCGCGGCAAGGATGGACGGCGGGCGTTTTTCGGTGATTCGGCGCGATTCCGGGACGATCCGTATTTCCGTGACCACATTCTGTTCTACGAATACTTTCACGGCGACACGGGGCAGGGGCTCGGGGCCTCCCATCAGACAGGTTGGACCGGGCTCGTGGCGCTGCTGCTGCATGGACGGGAGGTGGCCGATCCAACCCAGATGGACATGCCGACCGGCCAGGAGACCGCCGATCTAGTGATTTAATGCGGGCATCACGGGATCACCGAACAGCCGCATCGACGACGGATCTCGCGGCTACAGGCGGGCGGCCGTACCGCTCCCAGTCGAACATGTAATCGCGGGTGACTGGGACAGCGTCGAGCCGCTTCGTCAGTTGCAGTTGAAAAACGACACTGGTTCGGTAGCGGAAGCTGACCTCGCACAGAGCGAGGTAGAACTCCCACATTCGGCAGAACCGCTCGTTATAGAGCTGGGCGGCGTCGTTCCAGTGAGCCGTGAAGCGTTCCCGCCAATGGCGCAGGGTCTCGGCATAGTGCAGCCGGAGGATCTCGACATCGGTCACGATCAGCCCACTGCGTTCGGCTGCCATGGAGATCTCGGAAAGGGTCGGCAGGTCGGCACCTGGAAAGATATACCGGCGGATGAAGGGGTTGATCGGGCCCGGGGTATGGGCGAAGCCGATCGAGTGGATGAGCGCGACGCCGTCTTCCTCCAGCAGGTCGCGCAGCTTGTTGAAGAATTCGACATAGTCCTTTTTTCCAACGTGCTCGAACATGCCCACCGAGACGATGCGGTCGTAGCGTCCGGCATCTTCGCGATAGTCAAGCAGTTTAAACTGGACCTGGGCTGCGCGCCCGGCCTGCGCTGATCGTGCCTGACTGACTTTGTACTGCTCTGTGCTGAGGGTGACGCCGGTGACCGCGGCATCAGCCTCCGCCGCGAGATAGAGGGCGAGCCCACCCCATCCCGAGCCGATATCGAGGATCCTGAGGCCGGGTCTGTTGAGCAGCAGCTTCGCCGCGATATGGCGTTTCTTATGGTCCTGGGCGGCCTCGAGCGTATCGTCGGGATGGGTGAAATAGGCACACGAGTACTGGCGGTCGCGATCGAGGAAAAGTTCGTAGAAATCCCCCGACAGATCGTAATGGTGGCTGACGTTGCGGCGGGCCTTGCCAATCGGGTTGTGCTGCTTCAGCCCTCGGCTTACACGCTCCACAAATGAGAGCCAGCGACTTCCACTACCTGGAGTATAGTTCCGGGCCAGCACTTCTACGAAGTCGTAGATCGTGCCCTGTTCGATCACCAGCTTTCCGTCCATGTATGCTTCGCCAATCGAGAGACCGGGATTGATGGCGAGCGAGTAGCCGAGGTGCCGGGACCGCAACCGGACAGAGACGCGGGGCGGTGTATCATCGCCGATAATGTTGATGCGGCCCGTTGCATCGATCAGTCGCACGCTGCCTGCACGTACGATGGATCGAAGCATTGATGAGACGAACATTCCTCCGGTTCTCCCCACACTCTACTTACTATAGGCATCCCGGCTGGCGTCGCCGACGCACAGTTTTGTGTGCTTCTCATCCTATATTGAGCAATACGCGGGACGTAGAGGGCTAATTGCCGAAGCAATACTGGAACGGGCCGCTCAGAGCATGAAAATCAATCGAATTTGAAAATGAATGCCCTCTGGAATCCCCTGTCAGGGCGGGGCATTCATTTTGAAATTCTGAGCGACCCCCGCGGCACTTGAGGAAAGCGGGCGCACCGAGGCGTTGTGACGGCGACCGCAACGATCGACCGGGGCTCACTAGGCGAACGGCGGCCTGCAAGCAATCAGGCGCGGGCGGTCCCGTTGCGGCGAGGCGCCGCACTGGGTAGCGTCACGCCTCCAGGATCAACGGGAACGTCTCGACCATGAGCAAGCATGTGGTGGCCACCGTTGCGGAGATTCCGCCGGGCGAGCGGAAACTCGTCACCATCCGCGGACGGCAGATCGCCGTTTTCAATCTGGGCGGCGAATTCTTTGGCCTGTTCAATCGCTGCCCGCATCAGGGTGGCCCGATGTGCGAGGGTATCCTCACCGGCCTGATCGAATCGGACGAGCCGGGCAACTACCGCTATTCGCGCAAAGGCGAAATCCTGCGCTGCCCGTGGCACGGCTGGGAGTTCGACGTGCGCACCGGCCAGAGCTTCTGCGAGCCCTCGAAGATCAGCATCCGCAGTTATCCCGTGGAAGTCGCCGAGGGCCAGCGTGTCGTCCAGGGGCCGTATGTCGCCGAAACCATTCCAGTGAGCATCGAGGAGCAATACGTGGTGGTGGAGATGTAATGGCGAGGTCTATGCTGCCAGCAGGCAGCGCTCGACATAGGGCAGGAAGTGCTGGATCGACGGTGTCTCCAAGTTCCTCACCTTGGCCTGTTCATCGAAGCGGCGAAGCGTTACGGCCGCGGCGGATTGCGGAAGCGCGTCGAACGCACGGACCTCGGCCGGCGACATCGGGCCGCCTTGCAGCGACAGGCTGAGGATGGAATCCTGCGACAGCTTCGCAAAATAATCTGCTGCGGTAGCGCAAAGATAGCGTTTGGCGGCGACGTGCAGGCGCACCGGTTCTGTTACCTCCGAACTGAACCATCGGGTGAGGAACGCGTACCCACGCTCCTCGTGCAGATCGTCCACGCCGGCCTCGGCGGGGTTGCCGCCGAGATCGTGCACCATGTGTCCGACGTCGTGCAGCAGGCTGGCGACGATCAGGGATTCTGGACAGCCGGTCTTCTCAGCCAGCCACGCCGCCTGCAGCGCATGCTGGCGTTGGTTGATGTCGCTCAACCCATACAGCCGATCGGCCTTCAAGGTCAGCAGACCGGTGATTTGTTGCAATCTGGGGTCGGTCATTTGTCGGAACCATGGGTATCCCCGGGTTTTACCGGAGTGTGAGACGCGGGGCAAACGTCAGATCCGCGCCGGTGGATTGATAAGATTTGTCATGCCGATGCGTCCGGCCACTCGGTCGCGGGTCACCCGCTCGGCACTGGTATCAGGCTCTTCAGCACGCCGCGACCGGGAAGGGGGTTCGGACAACCGGGCGGCGTAGACACCAGGCTTGCGCACCGATCCCCCGCCGCCAGCGATGAAGCCACTAAGTAGATCCTCCTGTTTTCGAGACTAAGTCCTGGGGCCTGATTGTCGTGTTTTTCCGTGGACCAGACACGATCTTTTGATTTGTCGATCGCCAAATTCGCGTTGAAGTGTGCGTTAATGGGATAAAAATGTGCAGAAGTGGGATAGAGAAGGGTGCTGTGTTGTGAGTGATCTGATCACAATTTGTATCCCGACATATCGTCGCCCGACTATGCTCCTGCATTGTTTGCATTCATGCCTGATGCAGGATTACCGCCCGCTCGAGATCGACGTCAGTGACAATTCCCCCAATGACGACACGCGCGCGCTGGTGGAATCGCTGACGCTGCTGCCCGAGGGTGTCAGCCTTCGGTACTGGCGCAACTGTCCGTCTATCGGACCAGTGGAAAACCAGAAGAAGCTGCTTGCCGCCGCCCGCGGCCGACGCTTCGTTTGGATGAACGACGACGATATAATTCCTCCGGGAGCCGTTAGCGCAATGGCCGCCTCTTTCGAATGGGCGTCCGACGTCATTGTCAGCTATGGTATCGAGCAAGTAATCAACATGGCCGGTGAAGTCTTGCTGGACGTTTCGGCACGTTGGAACGCCGAACACCAGCAGTTGCCGGAATGCACGGGGTTGCGCCGGGATCTGCTTGTTTGTGCCTTCTGGAAGCAGATGCCGCACGTCGGCTTTCTGGTGCTGACCGAGGCCGCGAGAAGAGTCGGCATTCGGGACCGCTCTGAAGTGGGGCTCGCTTCGGACACCGATTTCGCAATTCGTCTGGGCCAAACCTACAAGGGTGCAGCCCACGCGTTTATCAATCGCGTGACCAGTCAGACGCGACTGGCACCGACCACCCTTAGCCGCACGTCGCAGGACGTCTGCTGGAAGCTCTACGATATCGTAACCGCCATGAATGGCCTGTCGCCGGAAGAGGCACGCGCGCGCGACCGCCTGCTCGGGCGCATCGGCCCGCTCGCACTGCGTGAGCATTCCCTCGCCTATCGGCGCCGGGCCGCGCTGCGGATCATGCTCTCGAATCCTTATCGCGAGGGGAGGGGGTCGGTCAGGATGCTATACTCAGCCGGCCTGATCGCGATGCCGAAGTTGGCTTTCGCGATGCGAGGCCAGGTGAGGAGCAGTCTCGACTGGCTGCCGGCCGCACCGCCTCAGCCGTAACGGCAACAAAACTGGTATCTGTCTGAGACTTCCGGTTGCAACAGCAACATGCTCGTTCGCACGTCGCTGGAAAACACGCCGATATCGAACTCCGGTGTGCTTCTCCGCCATGCTGAATGCCATCAGGTGTGTCGCCACGAGGCTCAAGGGGTGACGCACGATGTCATATGCCATCCTCGTGATGGACATGGCGTTCTTGTGATGTAACGTGAAGTGAAGTACCGTTTTCGGGTTGCACATGACGTTACATGCCATTCTCGCGATCGGACGTGATGGTCTCGTGGCGTTATATAACGTTCGCGGGATGTTGTCTGGCAGCCCCGCGACGCAAGATCCTTGTCTGTAATTTTACATGTCGTCCACGTGATGTCTTGCTGATGCTCTCGACGCGGGACGCCTCACTTCTGGCTTGGCCGGTCCGCGGCGGGCGGGTTCGGATCAGGTGGCGCTCAACGTCGGGCGAGCCGCCGAGGACTTGACTCTGTGCTGCCATTCTTTTTAAGAGTCGACTTGAGATCGACAAGCTTTACGAAACCACTTGCTTGGAACTGCGGTCTTCCATAGCCCTTCCGCGACGAGCCGAAACTAAGGTGATTGTAATGACAGCCATCTACTTCGACCAGCGTCTCTCTGACGATCAGCGGCGGCAGGCGCTTTATGGCGGGGACATCGTCGTCTATTCGGCATTGCCGTCCGCCCAAAGGCTTTGTGCTCTTGCGGCCGCCATGATCAAGGTAGCGTTTGCTCCAATCGATCCTCGCCGGGTCGACCAGTACTTGAGCATGGAGGAGACCGCAACGATCCTCGCGAAGCTCAAACCGGCATTTATTCATCACAAGGACTGCAAACGCCTGCTGCCGGAGATCATCAGCGACCTCGGTGGCGATCCCGACAAGGTCTACTTCGACGTGCCGCGAATGCGTTCAGCCTACCCAGCACACTACCTCACGTCCGGCATCGCCTACGCGTTTCACCCGCATCGGGACACGTGGTATTCAGCCCCGCTGTGTCAAATAAACTGGTGGCTGCCGATTTTCGACCTCACCGCGGAAAACTGCCTGGCTTTCCGCACGAAGTACTATGACACACCTGTGGCAAACAACTCTGAGATTTACAATTACGCCGAGTGGAATGCCCGGAATCGCGTCGATGCGGCGAAGCATGTGCGGTCGGATACAAGGGAGCAGCCGAAACCGAAGCAGGAGATCGAAAGCCACGACATTCGGGTGATATGTCCACCCGGCGGACTGATCTTGTTCTCAGGCGCCCATCTGCATGAGACCGTTCCCAATACCAGCGGTGTCGCGCGGTACAGTATCGACTTCCGCACCGTGCACCTCGATGAGGTCGTTGCGCACACGGGAGCCCGCAACCAGGACTCCCGCTGCACAGGCACGACGATCCGCGATTATCTTCGCTGCTCCGACTTGCGCCAGTTGCCCGAAGACGTGATCAGGTCATACGACAGTGACGGCGGACGTGCAGCCCGAATGGCGCCCGTGTCCATTCCCGAGACGGCGCTGATATCGTGACTGATCGGGTCGCGCTGGTAACAGGAGCGTCAAGCGACATCGGAGCGGCCATCTCGCACCGCCTGGCCGAGGCCGGGGCTCATGTGATTGCCTCAGGGCGCAACCTTAAGAAACTGGTTCGGATTGCCGCGAACCATGGCAGCAAGATTGATATCGTTGCAGCAGACCTGACCAACCCGGGTGATGTCGAGGCAGTGCGCGAGTCTGTGTCGCAGCGAGAGCGCCTGGATGTCCTCGTGCTCGGATCGGGCATTTACCTGCGTTCGAATGACCCGGAAGCATTCACGCACCAGTTGGCCGCGAACGTTCAGGGGCCGTATGCACTACTGGAGGCCGTGCTGCCGCTGCTGATTGCAGCAAAGGGTCTGGTAATCTTTATCAATTCGACGCAAGGGCTTGCCGCTTCGCCGGGCGTGGGCCAGTTCGCCGCCACACAACACGCCATGCGTGCGCTCGCAAACAGCGTACGCGAAGAGGTTCATTCCCGTGGCGTCAGAGTAACTTCGCTGTTTCTTGGACGAACTGCTACGGCGCGGCAAAAAGCAATCTTTGCAATGGAAAGGCGTCACTATGCTCCGGAGCTATTGGTTCAGCCGGCTGACGTAGCCAATGTCGTGGCACACCTGACGATGCTGTCGAGCGCCTCGGAGGTGATGGAGATGACGCTACGGCCGGCAGTGAAGAGCTACTGAGGCGGCCGGCCGTCATAACACCCACCGGGGCCGACTCACCCATCCGGCGATGGCGCGAACGTCAGCGCCAGTCCCCTTGCCAACCCGACCGGCTCAATGTGCAACAAATCGCGCATCGACGTGATGTCGAATGCCTTGTCCTCGAGCAGACGGCGGATTTCGTCCGGCTGGATCGTCGGCAGGGTCCTGACATGCTTCGTCAGCCTCGCTGCCAGGATCAACGGCGCGGCCGGGAACGGCAGGATGAACGGCCGCCGCAAGCCCGCTGCCGCCGCCACCGCCCGCACGAAATCCGCGTAATGCACCGGCTCCGGGCCGGCGATAACCAGCGCATTCGGTCCCTGCCACCGATACGCCAGTGCCGCGCGAATGCAGCGCGTGACATCCACCTGATGAATTGGTTGCACCAGAAACCGTCCGCCGCCCGGCAGAGGCAGCACCGGCAACCGGCGCAGCAGGGCGGCCAGGCGCTGCACATTGTCCTCGCCCTGTGCGCCGTAGATCATCGTTGGGTGCAGCATCACGCCGGTGCGTCCCGAACCGAGCAACGCCGCTTCCCCAATCAGCACGCCATTGCCGTGCGCGTCCGGCCAGCGGGTGAACATCCGGGTGCTGCCCAGCAGCACCAGTGACGCCTCGACGGGCGCCGCCGCGATAATCGCCGGCGTGTACCTGGCGTGGGCACAGGAGACCACCCGCGTGGCGCCGGTCAGCGCGTTTCGAAGGCCGTCCAGTGCCCGCAAATCGGCTTGCCGAACCTCGCCTGCCAACCCGGACGCCGCCAATTTGGCGGGATTGCGCACGACCGCGACGACCGGAACGCCATCGGCCAGCAGGGAACGGCAAAGCGCCAGGCCGGAGCGGCCGGACGCGCCGACGACATGAACAGGATCGGTCATGCCCGCTGAAACGCACATCCCGCGCTGCGGGACAAGTCTGTCGGGCGGGGGCCTCTCGCGCGGGGAAGGTATTTCGCGTATCGTGATCCATACAAACAGGGAGACGTTCAACATGCCGATACAACGGCGTACCGTATTGAGTGCCACCGCGGCGGCTGTAACCCCCATCCTTCGCGCCCGTGCGCAATCGAAACCCGTGATCAGGATCGGCGTGATGAACGACCAGTCCGGCCCGTATCGCGATGTGAACGGGCCCACCAGCGTGATCTGCACAAAGCAGGCCGTGCAGGAGTTCGCCGCGCAGGGCTTCGATGTCGAGGTGTTGGACGCAGACCACCAGAACAAGCCGGACGTCGCCGTGTCCCTCGCGCGCGAGTGGTTCGATCAGCGTGGTGTCGACATCATCATGGACGTCGCGGCGACCTCCTGCGCGCTGGCGTTGGCGTCGATCGTCAAAGAGAAGAACAAGATCATGATCGCCACCAGCACGGCGTCGTCGGACGTCACCGGAAAGGCGTGCACGCCCAATTCAATGCACTGGGTGTTCGACACCTACATGGAGGCGAAATCGACCGGCGGCGCGATGGTGAAGGCCGGCGGCGACACCTGGTATTTCATCACTCCGAACTACGCGTTCGGTGAGGCCACGCAGCGCGACACCACGAAGTTCGTCGAGGCCGGCGGCGGCAAGGTGCTCGGATCGCAGCTCTACCCGTTCCCGGAAACCACGGATTTTTCAGCATTCCTGGTCAAGGCGCAGTCGTCGGGAGCGAAGATTCTGGGCATCTGCGGCGCCGGCGCCGACCTGATCAACATCATCAAGCAGGCGCACGAGTTCGGCCTGTCTCACACGATGAACATCGCCGCGATGGTCGCCTACACCACCGACATGCGCTCGGTCGGGATTGAATTGGCGGCCGGAACGCGCCTGTCGGAAACCTATTACTGGGACCTGAACGAGCGTACGCGGAGCTTCCAGAAGCGTATCCAGCCCAAAGTGACGCTGTGGCCGAACATGGCGCAAGCGGGCAACTATTCCTGCACTCTGCATTATCTGAAGACGTGCAAGGACATGGGCGCCGAGCAGGCCAAGCTCGATGGCGCGGCGACGGTCGCCCGCATGAAGGCCATGCCGACCGACGACGACTGCTTCGGCCCAGGCCGCATTCGCGAGGACGGCCGCAAAATCCATCCCGCCTATCTTTTCGAGGTCAAGCAGCCCGCGGAAAGCAACCACGACTGGGATCTTTACAAGCTGATCGGGACCACGGCGGCAGAGGACGCCTTCCGCCCGCTGTCCGACAATGCCTGTCCGATGGTCAAGGCCTGATGAACCAACGCCCGTGGGGCGCATCTGCCTGACGTGACGTTCTCCACGGCATTATTCAGAGATCAGGCGAAGAACCAAAAGTGGATTACTGCCCGTCAGTAATCGCCGCACCACTAATTTTAAGGTCGATCTGGTGCCGCGGGGCGGGCGGAGCCTCGGCCACTTCTTCCACCGTATGCCAGGACCGTTCGGCCGAGGGCCGAAGGTCGGACGGCACCTCGTTGAGCACCGGCTGCGGCGCCGGGCGAGCGACACTTTCGCCGACGAAGCCGGTATCAGGCCGGTTATAGATGAAACCATAGGTCGGGTAGACCGACCCGAACTCGTCGCCACGGCCGAGTTCGACACGGACGGCCGACCAGTTGTTGGCTTCCGAGACGTCCACCACGGAGACATTGTGCATCACCACGCCATGCGGCCAGTTCGCATGGTCCACGATGATTTCCCGAGGGTTCACCACACGTGTCACGACAGCCACATGCCCGAGGTGCATGCGATGGTTCGCGCGGAAATTCAGCACGCTCCCTACCTCCGGCTGGTCGCCGCGGGCATAGACGCCTTCCGCGCGGTCCCACCATTGCCACGCGTTGCCGACGACCATGATGCCGGAAATCTTGCGCGCATAGGGAACACACGAAATCCCGAACGAGCGGGCCGGCGGTCGCGCGCCGGTCCAAAGCGTTACGCTGGAGGGCGAAATCCTGCCGCCCGAGGTTATGGTCAGGCGGTGGCTGATTGGATGTAAATGAAATGATGTGCTCTGTTTGATCGTGGGGTTATCGGTCCGGTCATGCGGCGCAGCCTGGGCGTTCACGGCGAACAGGGGAGAACCGATCAGGAGAGCGGAGCCCAAGAGCCATGATCTTTGTGCTGTTTTCGACGCCCGCATAGACTCGCCTCCCTCAATAAATGCCAGTAACACTGGCGGTAACAGCAGGGTTGCGAACGTGACAACCTTTCCATCGGGAGAATTGCCGGTATTAATTCAACTCTTCATTGCGCCCTGTGGATAATATAAGTTATAAGGAAAACGATCCTAAATTATGCTGTAATATAACGAATTAGCAAGCAAACTTCGTAAGCGGTGCCAATTTCTCGATTTGACTACGATCAGGTTTGTCCGATCGCACGTCATTTTTTGGTGCTTGACCGCACGTCGCCGGGCCGGGGAGAAGGGCCAGACAGGCGCGTTTCTTGGAAGGATTATGGGTATGGACTCGGAAACCGCACGCATCGTGCGAGTCGGCGACATCGAGATCAGCAACACATCTGCCTTTGTGTTGATTGCCGGGCCTTGTCAGATTGAATCTCGGTCCCATGCGATGGAAGTGGCGCAAGCCCTGCGTGAGATCTCAGCCCGCACCGGCGTCCGGATTATCTATAAATCCAGTTACGACAAGGCGAACCGCACCAGCGCCTCGGCCGCGCGCGGGATCGGCATGGCGGCCGGACTGGCGATCCTGAGCGATGTGCGCGAGGCCACCGGCTTGCCCGTGTTGACCGATGTCCACACCGCGGAGCAATGCGGGCCGGCAGCCCAGGCGGTCGACGTCCTTCAGATTCCGGCCTTTCTGTGCCGCCAGACCGATCTGCTGCTGGCGGCCGGGCAAACCGGACGGGCCATCAACGTCAAGAAGGGCCAGTTCCTTGCACCGTGGGACATGGTGAACGTCGCGGCGAAGATCGCCAGCACCGGCAACAACAACATTCTGCTGTGCGAGCGGGGGGCCAGTTTCGGCTATAACACGCTGGTCAGCGACATGCGCAGCCTGCCGATCATGGCCCGCACCGGGTATCCTGTGGTGTTTGACGCGACCCACTCGGTGCAGCAGCCGGGCGGGCAGGGGACCTCATCGGGCGGCCAGCGGGAGTTCGCCCCGGTGCTGGCCCGAGCGGCTCTGGCGGTGGGGGTGGCGGCGGTGTTCATCGAGACACATCCGGATCCGGATCAGGCACCCAGCGACGGCCCGAACATGATCCCGCTGCGGCAGATGGAGGCGCTGATCACCCGTCTCGCCGCGTTCGACCGACTGGCCAAGCAGGCCATGTGACCGGCATCCGGGCCGGACGGCTGACAGGACGGTGGCGCCGAAACAGCGGCTGCGGCCGACTCCGGCGTTGTCAAACGGATCACGCGGTGCCTGATGTTTCCCGGAATTAAACGCTGTTGAGCTTCGCACGGCGCTGGCGTTTTTCAAGCATGTCCCTGGATGCTGTCCTGAAGGCCGAACGAGGAATAGGAGGGTTATCCGAGGTCAGCGCATCCTTTTCTTGTCCGAATGCGACAAGCTGCTCGGAAGGTCGTTCGACAGACGGATCTTGTTTCATCAACACGGATCGGTAGATGCGGATTCGGTTTCGCAGAGCCTTCTGCTTGTTGCCGAACTCCCGATAGCGGCTCCCGCGTTCCGAGGGCTTCAGAAACGTCAGTACAGAGCCAACGACAGTCGCAGTCGACGCAAGTATCGTGGTCGAAAGGGTGAAATAATTTTGGAACACCTGCAAATAGCCGACCGACGCAGCGGCCCCAACGGCGGTCACGATGCCCGAGGTAAGTATAATGGTCATTCCCAGTCGTGTATTGATAGCCTCCCATCGTTGTGCCATTCTGAAATCACTGGCGGACGTGAGATCCGTATCATCTTCCAATTTCTGAAGGTGATCCTCAATCGACTGGCGGATGTCGTCAAATGTCATGTCCATGCGATGCGTGGTCCTTCCAAAGGCCGGGTCAACATTTCTGCGGCGGTCTCAACCTGACGGCGAGATTCGTTTTTCTCCTAGCTGCAATCGACGACTCTTGCCAAGAGCAAATGTATCGAGAGGCGTCTGAAACGCCGGCGCTGTGTTGTGCCTCAGCCACACGTGGTTCGGTGCAACGCCGCAACAGCGGGACGCACGTCGGACGTTTGGCGCTTGAACGGGGCGCTCCTGGGCGGTCCGGGTAAGGGGGCTTAGCAATCCAGCCGGTAGACCCGTCGCGCGGTGCCCGCCAAAAGCGCCGACTTTTCGTCACTGGAACATCCTGCGGTCAGCCGCTTCAGCGCGTTGAACCGTGCGGCGAAGCCGATGCAAATCTTCTCGACCGGGAAGTTGCTCTCGGCGACGCAGCGATCGGCACCGAACAAGTCCACGCAGGGCTCCACGCACGGCCGCCAGTGCGCGGCCAGTTGCTCGGATGACGGCGGCGCATCCAGTCCCATGTAGTGGTAAGCATCACTGCGGGGGCGGCGCCGGAGTTGCCGGGCTGAACGGCTGCGTGGGGCCCGGCGGGGGAGCGGCGCCGGTCGGCGGGGGCGGCTGCGCGGCTTGCACCTGGCGCGTCAGGTCCCTGACGCAGCGGCCGAACGTGTCGCTGATCGCGGTAGAGCCCGCCAGCGACAACGTCCATGACGGTTCATTGCCGTCGGGGAAGGTCAGCGTCATCGAGGATGCGCCGCGGAACTGCTGATCGAATGTCTGCATGGCGCCGGGGTCGAGTGTCCAGTCGATCGCGTGCTCGTGCCCGATCCCTTGCTCGGTCCACGGCGTGCTGAGACCAATCTGCATCACCACGGTCACGCGGTTATTGTCCGGTATCGACCAGTCAGGTTTGCTGGCCGAGAACGTCGTGTCCGTGCCGCCGATATCGAAGCTGACGGACAGGCGGCGATCATCGGGCGGCAGTGTGCTGCCGACGCCGCACACTGCACCACCTTGCTCGTTTCGACCACTGAACGCGTCCCAGGCCCCGGCGCGGTAATAGGTCTGCACCTGTGCCAAAGCCGCCGCCGGCGCCAGAGCGAACGCCAGCGCGGCCAAACGGGAAAGATCTCTCATGTGGCGGCCCTTTACGGATGCTGCGGAGGTGGGGCGGAGCCGATCGATGGAACATGATCCCGCTCTCAAATAAAGGTGAGAGCCGGCTGTCATCGTTGGTCGGCGCGGCGTCAAAACTGATGACGCAACGAACGGGCGGCGGTTTCCGCGCCCTTTGCCTGCTAACAACACGATTGGGTCTCGTGGGCTGGCAACATCGGGTCCAAGATGGTAGGCAGCGCGCGAATCAAAAATGGGAGATGCGAATATGGCCGCCATCGCTGATATCACCGCCCGCGAAATCCTGGACAGCCGCGGCAACCCGACAATCGAGGTCGATGTCATCCTCGACTCTGGCGCAATGGGCCGCGCCGCTGTGCCCTCAGGCGCATCGACCGGCGCGCATGAGGCGGTGGAACTGCGGGACGGCGACAAGTCGCGCTTCGGCGGCAAGGGCGTCCGCACCGCGGTCGCCAATGTCGAAGGCGAAATCCTTGAAGCCGTGGGCGGCATCGAGGCAACCGAGCAGGTCGTGATCGACAACATCATGATCGATCTGGATGGCACGCCGAACAAGGGGCGGCTGGGCGCCAATGCGATCCTTGGGGTTTCGCTGGCCGTCGCCAAGGCGGCCGCTTCCGAACTCGGGCAGCCATTGTATCGCTACGTCGGGGGCGTCTACGCCCGCACGCTGCCAGTGCCGCAAATGAATATCCTGAACGGCGGCAAGCATGCGGACAATCCAATCGATATCCAGGAATTCATGATCATGCCGCTCGGCGCCGCCACGGTCGCGGATGCGGTGCGCATGGGTTCCGAGGTGCTGCAGACATTGAAAAAGGGCCTCCACGATGCCGGCCACAACACCAATGTCGGCGACGAAGGCGGTTTCGCCCCCAACCTGAAATCCGCCGACGAGGCCCTGACCTTCATTACAAGAGCCGTCGAAAAGGCCGGCTACCGGCCCGGCGAAGACATCAGCTTCGCCCTCGATCCCGCGTCGAGCGAATTCTTCAAGGACGGAAAATACCACCTGGAGGGCGAGGGCAAGGTGCTCGATTCGGAGGGCATAGTCCGCTATTACGCCGACTTGGTCAGCCGCTATCCGATCGTTTCGCTTGAAGATGGCTGCGCCGAGGATGACTGGGAGACCTGGAAGCTGCTGACGGAGACTCTGGGCAAGAAGATCCAGTTGGTTGGCGACGATATTTTTGTTACTAACCCGGAGCGCCTGCGGCGTGGGATCGCGGAGGGATCGGCAAATTCAATCCTGATCAAGGTCAATCAGATCGGCACGCTGTCCGAAACGCTGGAGACCGTGGAGATCGCCCAGCGCGCCGGCTGGACCACGGTCATGAGCCATCGCTCGGGAGAGACCGAGGATTCGACCATCGCCGACCTCGTCGTCGCCACCAACGGCGGTCAGATCAAGACCGGTAGCCTGGCGCGCAGCGATCGTCTGGCGAAATACAACCAGCTTATCCGCATCGAGGAGCAACTCGGCGACGCGGCCCGGTTTGCTGGGGCGGCGGTCCTGCGGCGGTAGGGTCGTCGCTTTTATTGGTGGAGGCGGGCGGCGGGCCTTCCAGTCGTTCGCCCCGACCGCCCTTTCGATTGTGTCCGTCCTGGAACGAGCGAATCAAAATCACCCCAGATCTGCGTAGCCCGGGCGAGTGGCGTTGCCGGTCGTCCGCCGGGCGTGCCGTTTGAGACCCAATGCGCCGGGCGCCAACGTCATATCAACCGTAGGCTCAACGCTATATGCTGGCCCTCTGCTGGAGAACTTTACCGCTGGGGATATGATCGACCTGAAGGGGGTCGCCAGCACCGGCCTGGCACTGAACACTCGGCGACGAGCGGAGACTTGCAGATCACAGAAAGCGGAAAGGTTCTTGCTACGCTGTTATCCAGAACTCCTCACCCGGCACCGGCACATTTCAAACCGCGACGGGGGCACCTTGCTCAGGCTTACGTGAGCCGCCTGGGGCGCCCGGCATCCGCGGCTGGACCGATGACAGCCTGGGATCCAACGGTCCCGCCCGAAATCGAGATGGCCCACAAAGCCGCGACACTTTCAGGCAACCCGTTCGCAGTTTGCCCGTTAGAGGGGCGCGACCCAGCAAGGTCGCCTGAAAATCAGGAGCGAATTATGGACAAGGATCGAGTCGAAGGCGCCGCACACCAGGCCAAGGGCGGTGTAAAGGAAGCAGTCGGCAAGATGACCGGCGACAAGAAGACCGAGGCCTCGGGCGCCGCTGAGAAGGCCGCCGGCAAGGTGCAGAACACGGCCGGCGGGGTAAAAGACAAAGCGCGGGATCTGGCTGACCGCTGATCTCGGGGGTGGACGGAGGGCGCACTTTGGTGCGCCCTCGGTTCATGCACTCTCAAGGAAGCGTTTGACCGCGGCGACCGATTTCAAGCGGCGCAGATCTTCCTCATCTGGGAGCTGAGGCCGGTCTCTCAATACGTTGACCATACATAAAAAACCCAGCGGCTCCGCGGCAGTCGCGCGGAACTGGTGCCAGGTCCAGGAGGGGACGGTG
This sequence comes from Rhodopila sp., assembly GCA_050010355.1. Lineage (GTDB taxonomy): Bacteria > Pseudomonadota > Alphaproteobacteria > Acetobacterales > Acetobacteraceae > Rhodopila. The sequence continues at coordinate 40,658 of JBEKLE010000001.1, forward strand.
ACCAGGTCAAACGGCATAACCGACCGCACAGCATGGCCAAGCAAGCAGTCGCCATGACCGCGGGCGATTATGACCGCATGCATATGTTCATGCCGCTCAAGCGTCGAATATCCGCCAGGCTGGATTTCGAAATAACGTAGCTCACAACCGAGGTTGTCCTCGTGGAACAGCACCTGACGGGAAATGTCTTTGAATGGAACACTGCCTTCCTGCTTGTACGGCTGGTGCGCCACGGAATCCCAACGGAAGCCTTCCTTGAAGGGGCGAAAAACGGGCGGCTGTTCGATGTCCATGAACGGAGATCCTAGATGGGGGCGTGGTCCGCTACGGCGCGGCTGAATTGTTCGGCTTTTTCGGTGATCCGGTCGCCTGCCATCAACAGGTTGCCGCCGATCAGCAACATCGTGTCCTTACCGTAGAAATCAAGAATTTCCCTGGTCCGATCGAGGGTCATGCCGCCGGCGGGTACCGGCAGCGCGGACCTCATCCCATCGCCCGACCGGCGCGCGTTGTTGGCTAAATCGCGACAGGTTGCGGGAGAATAGCCGAACCGGCCGCCGAAATTCGGGAAGATGACCGCGTCGGCGCCGATCATCCGGAACAGCTTTCCGATCAGCAGTTCCGGCGCGATTCGGCTCGCGCCGCCCAGGCTGGGATGAGCGAAGAACGCCATGTCCGGAAAATCGCGAACCAGCGCCTGCATCGCGGGAAAGCCGCAGATCATCGGTGCCAGCATGACGCAATCCAGCCCGGTGTTCCTGGCAAGCCGCACCTGCGTCCGCAACTGATCCAAGTTTCCGGTCAGACTGGGGATGTACCGTGTCGGATGGCCCGTCGCCCGCACCCCACGCGCGACGCCCGCCGCGCACGCCCTGACGCGTTCGGCGAAGGGCGAATAGTGCTGGTCCGCCAGACCGTGGTCATCCTTGATGAAATCCAGCCCGCCCGCGGCCAGTTTCTCCGCCAGGGCGGCCAGAGCATCCGCCGGCAAGCCTTGCGGCTTCAGCGCCGACCCGGTCATTGCCCGGTCACGCACATTCAGGCGCAGGCGCAGTGCGGCGATCCCGTGCCGAGGGCCGCCGAACGCCTGCGCCAGCACCCCCGGCACCTCGATGTCCCGCAGCACCACCTCGTCCTGCAGGGAGGTATTGCCGAAGACCATGTTCAGGAACTGGCCGGAATCGTGACTGACAGTCGCGGTGGCAAGGCCGATACGCACCGCGAACACGCCGCCGCCGAGATCGTCGATCCCCTGCACGGTACCGACGATGTCGGACAGCACGGTCTCATCGCGGACCGCTTCCAGCGGTATCTCGACGCTTTGTTCGACCGCGATGGCCTGCGCGCGCGCCTCGATATCGGCGGCGGTGCCGCGGACGTGATAGGTGACGGTGAATCGGCTGTTCATGGGGTTGGAATCACTAGCGCATGGACGGCGACGGCGCGCGGAATGACCGGATTGATATCGATCGCCTGCAACGCATCGCTCAACGCAGGGGCGACTGTCCGCAAACGCATCAGCAGATCGACGAAAGCGTTGCAGCAGCCTGGGTGCTTCCACCGCATGTGCCGTTTTCCTATCGTTCGGTTAGTCGCGACTCAGGCAGCATCTGCGATCCAGTTGCCGTGAAAACCGAGCGGCACGCGCGCCGGCAGCCGGATCGTCGCGGCGGGCTCGCCGTCGAGATTGCCGGCGTCGAGCACAACCAGCGTGCTGCTGTCGTCGGACAGATCATGGACGAATGCGATCAGCCATCCATCATCCTCGGCCGCCGCCGGATGGCGCGGCACGAACACCGCTTCGGCGGGCATGTGGTGCGAGCCGTAGTCGTGCCGGATGACGGTGCCCGTCACCATGTCGTGGCGATACAGCGGCTGCGGCCCCGGTTTCGCGACATCGATCAAGATCATAGGCATTGGCGGCATGAAAGACATAGCACGGTTCGACGTCGAACCAACGCATGTCATCGGCACGCCCGCACGCGGCAGCAACCCGACACGGGCCGGATGCCGGTCGTTCCAGACATAGGGAAAGGTCCGCCCGCGCAGCAGCCCGCCCATCGAGAACGTGACGGGCAGGTCCAGGATAACGACATGCGACCGCGTCACCGCGCAATCATGGATCATCGGGCCGTGTCGCACCGGAATGCCGACCTCGCACCAGCGTCCCGTCGGCGCCGATCACCACATAGTCCAACCGGTTCTGGATCATCACGTCGTAACACACGGCGTGCAGCTCCCCGGTTTGCGGATCGCGGTGCGGATGGGCTGCGAACCCGCGCGTCTGCGGTGCGGCGAACAGGCCGTGACCGAGCGTGTTGAACACGCTGTCGAGTTCGACCGGCAGCGTTCCCGCCTCGACCAGTGCCCAGATGCGTCCGGCGTGCCCGATGATGTTGGTGTTGACGGTATCGTCGACACCCCGGCGCGGCCCCGGCGCTAACGGCCGCCGCAGCCGCTGCTGGACGGTGTCGGTGCCGATCCAGCGATTGCGGTACCACAGGGCTTTGCCCTCCCGGAGCCGGACGCCGTGCACCATCCCGTCACCCAGGAACCAGTGATGATTCGCCGGATTTGTGACCTCCATCGGATTGGGGCCAATGTGGGCATAGAGCCCGTTCAGCTCCGGCGGCAGGGTGCCGCTAACGACCAGCGCTGTCTCCGTCACCTCAGTCTGCACCGGGGCGTACGGGCCTTCCAGATAGCGATTGGTCGCGCTGTAGGGCACCCGCTTCCGCGCGGTCCGGGCAACCCAGTTGACGGCGCGTTCCATCGTGGTGGCTTGGGACACGGCGTTCTCCTTCGCGGATCGTCCCGGCGGGGCACGATGTCGAGCCGGTCAACATCGCGGCCCAACGTTTGATATTGACGATGTCTACATAGACCATCATAAGTTGGAACCGTCAACATTGAATCTAGGAGCCACACTGATGTTACGCCCGCCCGGCGTCCCCGCGCCTCGGCCGTCGCATCACCACGGCAACCTGCAACGCGTCTTGATGGACCGGTCTGACCAGTCTGTGGCTGGCTACCAGCCCCGCGTCCATCTGTGGTAAAGTGATTGGCAACTGGAGCAGGGGATGTCCGACCCGGCGTTGAAGCCCTGGACGATCGACCAGTTCTTCGCCTGGCAGAATCGCCAGAACGAGGGCTACGAGCTTGTCGGCGGCTTCCCGGTTCGGATGATTGCCGGAGCACGCAACGTCCACGACGACATCGTGGTGAATCTGTTGGCCGAGTTGCGCGGACAATTGCGCGGGAGCGGCTGCCGCCCATTCACTGGGGACGGCAGCATCGAGACACTGCCGGGCCAAATCCGCCGGCCGGACACGGGTGTCGATTGTGGCGCGCGCGACCCGAACGGCCTGCAGGCCGCTTTGCCGCGCCTGGTCGCCGAGGTTCTCTCACCCTCCTCACGTGACTTCGACACGTTCGAGAAGCTTGCGGAGTACCAACAAGTCGGCAGCCTCGATTACATCATGGTTGTGGAGCCGAACGCACCCGAGGTGGTCGTCTGGTCGCGAGGGGCGGGCCGGGCTTGGGTACGGCAAGTTGTCGAAGGGCTCGACCACGAGGTCGACATGCCGGCGATTGGGGTTACGCTGAAGCTGGCGGAGATCTACGACGGCGTTGAGTTTCCGGCGCAGCCTCGCCAGCCTCGCCTTGTCAGACGCGAAGAGGGGGGGCATGAGCCCTCCGGCGGTGCCAATCCTCCTGCCGAGCAGACATGAGTGCCGTTCGCTGTCCGACGCAGGTCGGGCCGCCATCCATTACGCTGATCGATGCGGCATCGACGCAAAATTGCAAAAACTGCAAAATTGTCGTTTGACCACCAGTTTACCCAGCCTCAGCCGCCGCCCGATTTGGCAGGCGTACGTCATCGAGACGAGCCCGGTCTTACCGTGAGATTTCGATCTGCTAAGATGCCGGCGCGGTTCAAGCCGGGAAGGGCGATAACCGCCAAGGAACAGGAGAACGTTACATGAAAAACATGCTTCGAAACGTCTTGACCGCAGGAGCGATCGGCCTCTGCACCATTGCCGGCCACACGGCGGCGCAGGCCGAAGTCATCCGTGTCGCCGTAGTGGTGGCTGACAATGCGGCTGATTATGCCAACAACGCAGCGCTGCTCCCGACCTTCGCGGCCCTGCTCAGGAAGGGGACGGGCGTCAAGGATGTTTACGTTGGCTCGGATGCGGCGAAAATGACCATCGCGACCACCTCGGTATGGGCCAACGAGTCCGACATAGCCTCGGTAACCGGATCGGCCGAATGGAAGGCTGCGGCCGGCAAGCTGAAGTCCAAGCCCTATACCCCAGAGGTCTTTCAGATCACCCCGTGATCGCTACTGAATTGGCGGATCAGCGGCTTCGCCCGGCCAGGCGGGCCGCTGCATCACGTTCCGCCGCAAATCGCGGAAGCCCGTTGTCCCAGGCCGACCCGGGCCTGGCCGCTAGTCCCGCCGTTTCTTCTCTGCCAAACTCGCCATCGCACGCCGGTCCGGCACACAAACATTGCGCGCCAGACCCAGCACTTCCAGCAAGCGGATGGTCGCGTAGGCCACGTCGATCTCCCACCACCGATGCCCGTGCCGGGCAGACCGCGAGTCCGCATGGTGATTGTTGTGCCAGCCCTCGCCGTTCGAGATCAGCGCCACGAACCAGTTGTTGCGGCTCTGCTCGCCGGTTTCATAGTTCCGGTAGCCCCAGATATGCGCCGCCGAGTTGACCGACCACGTGATGTGCCAAACGACAACGGTGCGGACGAACACACCCCAGACCAGCAGGCTGGCCCCGAACTGAACCGCCTCGGGCACACTCCCGCCGCCCAGCAGAACGGCCGCGACGCCGCCCAGGTAGAACACCGCCCACGAACCCAGCAGGATCATCGCATGCAGCGGCTTCCGTTCCATCCGCCGGTAGAACGGATCGCGCAGGATATCCTTCGCGTAACGGTCATAAATGCCAAGCCCGACAAGATCGCGGTTCTTTACCAGCATCCATCCCACATGGCCCCAGAGGAAATTGACCAGCGGACTGTGCGGGTCGTCTTGCCGGTCCGCATGCTCGTGGTGCCGCCGGTGCACCGCCACCCATCGCGCCGGTGTGTCCTGCAGCGAGCATACCGCGAGCACCGCAAACCCATGCTCCAGCCATTTCGGACACACCAGACCGCGATGCGTGAGCAGCCGGTGATAGCAAATGTTGATGCCCAGGCTGCCGAACACGTAAAGCCCCACGAACGCGAGCACCACGCCGGTCCAGCTAAACAGCCACGGCAGCAGCGCCAGCAGCGCAACCGCATGATAGACCCCGACGGCGATGGCATAGGGCCAGACGATCCGGCGGCGATCAACCGCCGCGGGTAACGGCAGGCGTGTCCGGGTGTGAAAGCCGCCGGCTGACTGGGGGATGCTCACATTAAGGTCCCTCGAACGGTTGCCACGCGCTGGCAAGGCGGAACAATGATCGGTCGCCCGTTGAAGTCATATCGCACGAACGACCTCAAAACCGCCAGCGCCGACTAGTGTCCTGCCTCCGAAATTTGCCATGCTGTGCGGCGGACGTAGGGGACCAGCAGGCCACACAAAACAAAGCCTGAGTGCCACAGATCTGAGGTTCGCCCACGTCGGATCCGTGGCACTAGACGATAGGCGTCGCGACGACCTGTTGCCGATAGGCCGGGCGTTGGCACAGCCGGCCGTACCAGGCCCGCAGCGCCGGCATCTCAGGGCGCTCCAGCCCCTGGTAGCCCATGCCGAACCAGCGGTGCGCATGCACGCCCCATGGGATGTCACACAGACTGAAATCAGCCCCCGCGATGTAGTCGTGCGCGTTCAGTTTGGCCTCGATCATCCGCCACGCCCGCGCCGTTTCCGCGATCGATGCCGCCACCGCGGTCAGGTCCCGCTGCGCCGCCGGCGTGCGCACAAGACCCCAGAACACAATGCTCATGGGCCGGTTGAGGACCGTTTGCTGGGCATCCATCCAACGATCGATATTCGCCCGGGCGTGGGGGTCCGCCGGCCAAAGCGGCGACCCGGAGGCGTGCACCTGCGCAACATACCGCAGGATCGCGTTGCTCTCCCACAGCGTGAAGTCCCCCTCCTGCAGGGTCGGCACCAACCCGGTCGGGTTCATGGCTCGGTATTCCGGCGTGTCGGTCTTGCCGAACGCACTGCCGGCATCGATCCGCTCGAACGGCAGCCCAAGCTCGCCCAGCACCCACAGAACCTTCATCACGTTGCTGGAGGTGTTTCGCCCCCAGACGATACGCTTCGTCGTTTCACTCATGTTGTCCAAACCTGCGCATCGCCTCAAGGTTCAGGTCCAAGACCGAAAGCCAAAGCTAAACCGCTGGACACCAACCCGCAACTTGCATCACCCGGGCAGCCGAGGCACACGGACGCCCATGCAGCGTCGTCCGCCCCGAACCCTCGCCGTCCTGGCTGCCCTCGGCGCGGCGTTGGCGCTTGCCATCGTCTATGCTCTCGAAGTGTGGGGCGGATTCGTGCCCTGCGCGCTGTGCCTGTTGGAGCGCTGGCCCTACCGCGTCGTCATCGTGCTGGGCCTCCTCGCCGCCGTCGCGCCGCACCGCCTGGTCCGGACCCTCCTGCTGCTTGCCGTGATCTGCCTGCTGTCGGACGCCGCCATCGCCGCGGTCCACGTCGGCGTGGAACTGCAATGGTGGCCCAGCCCGTTGCCGGAATGCGCCGCCCCGCACATCTCCGGCGGCTCGATCGCGGAGCGGCTGGCATCGATGCCGGCCCGTCCGTCCAAGCCGTGCGATGAGCCGACCTTCGTGATCCCGGGCATTCCGCTCTCGCTGGCCGCGATGAATATGCTGTTCGCCCTGGCATTCGCTGCCGCGCTGACCATCTCGCTATTGGCCAACAGGAGAACACGATGACCGTCGGACTGCCCGGCGACCCGACGGTTCGGGAAACAACCGAGCGGATGATCCGCGTGGATCACGCGGGTGAGTATGGCGCCACGCGGATCTACGCCGGACAGCTTGCCGTGCTCGGGCGCGGCCGCAAAGGCGACCTGATCCGCCACATGGAGGCCCAGGAGCAGCAGCATCTGCGGACCTTCAACGACATGGTCGCGGATCGGCGCGTCCGCCCGACCGTGTTGCTTCCCTTCTGGCACCTCGCCGGATTCGCGCTCGGTGCGGTGACGGCGGCGATGGGCGAAAGGGCCGCCATGGCCTGCACCGTCGCGGTCGAGGAAGCGATCGACGACCACTACACAGGGCAGCTCGAAACTTTGGGGCAGCTCGAAACCCAGGGCGCGGCCGAACCGGAGCTGCGTCAGACCGTGGAAAAATTCCGCTCCGAGGAGCTGGAGCACCGCGATATCGGCCTCGAACAGGAGGCCGAACAGGCCCCAGGCTATCTGTTGCTGTCCCGCATCATCAAAGCCGGCTGCCGCGCCGCTATCGCCCTCAGCGAACGGATCTGACAGCCGGTCCAGGATCCCCGTGATCGCCTCCATGTCATATCAATATCGGACCGCAACGGTCCGGCGAAACCGGATTACCGGATCATTCTGAGCTGCGACCTGGGCTGCGACGGACGCTCGACGCCTCGCCACGGGACGACAGCCGTAACTCGAGCGTCTTTCCCGACACCTCAGAGCCTGAAGATCAAATCGAAATTGCCCGTTGGATTCATTGGAGTCTTCATGTCAGCTGCGCGGCACGAGGGCATTCATTTTACAAATCTCAGGCCTGACCGGCGATCTTCCTGATATCGCCACATTTGCGGCGGGCTTTCGACATGATGCCATGTTGAATTACGGTAATGATTATTCTTATCTTACACCTTTGCGGGAGTGTCTCTTGTTAGCCGGTCTCGCCTGGCTGCTCCCCGCCCGCAGCCAGCCGGCAATCCCCTCCAGCCGGGTCGATGATGCGGCGAGCGCTTTGGCCGGGCTGATCGATGACGCCCGCCGGCAGGCGATCGCCGACGGGGTGCGGCCGATTCCACCCGCCGTCTATCGCTCGCTGCTTGGCTACTTTCCCGCCGCGCTGCTCCAGAAGTGCAGGTTTGCGGCGACGGGTGCCCGTGCCTTCAGCTTGCCGGCGTTCGCAGTGTCCTACGGCGACCCGAAGGCGGTCACGCTGTCCGATGTCGTGCTGTTCAAGAATCAGCTTGTCGCCGAAACCGACTTGAAGGACTGGGCGCATGAACTGTCGCACGTGATGCAGTTTCAGCGCTGGGGCATCGAGGGTTTCGCTGAACATTATGTCCGCGACAGCAGTGCCGTCGAGCACGAAGCGATCGACAACGCCAACCGCTTCGCCGCATGGCTGCCCCGGAGGGGTCTCCCGCCGGCGGGGCAGTAACGCCGGCTGTCCTGGCGGGACCTTCCCCAGGAACAGGGTAGCCACAACCGAACGGGACCAAACCGATTTTGCCCTTCGTCATCAAAAACGCAGGAAGCTCACTCAAAAACCGATGGCACGTGACAGCTGCGCCACCGCCGGTTCAAAGCCGCCATCCGAACCCCTCCAGCGCACACCAAACTAATCCGACCACGGCAACCTTTCGTTAATCTTTTCGTGGCTTTCATGATGGCCTGCCTCCCCGGGATGCGCCGCGCATGACTGAACTGGTTATCGATCCTCCTGACACGGTCCCGCCGCCGCCGCGCGACAACGTCCGCGGCGCCCTGATGGAAAGCCGTCAGCGCTGGCGCCATCTGGTCAGCCTGGCGGCCGATCTGGCGTTCGAAACCGACGTCGAGGGTCGTTTTGTCCTCGTGATGCCCGACACCGTGCTCGGCTGGCCGGCAGGCTCGCTGATCGGTCAGTCCTCGGAATGTCTGATCGGCGATCACGGCACCGGCGCCGTCGGCAATCCGTTCCGCCCCGCCGTGGAGGCGCGAAGGAGCCGCGCGTGGTTGCGGCATGCCGACGGCAGGCTGGCGATGATGACCGTCTCCGCCACGCCGCTTTACGATGCCGGCGGTCAGGTGATCGGGGCGCGCGGCATCGGCATCGACCTGACCGACCTCGACGCACAGTCCTCGCAGATCGCCGCCCGGCTGCGGCGGGAGCAGGCACTGCACCACATCCTGACCCGCGTGGGGCAGGAAACCGACACCGACAGCAAGACGGACGCGGCGCTGTGGGCGCTGATCCATTCCCTCGGCGCCGAGGGTTCGGCGGTGATCGGCGCGGTTTCCGACGACGCCGAGATCGAGGTCCTGCACGAATGCGGGCCCGGCGCCTCTGCCGTGCTCGAAGCGGCCACCCTTCTTGTGGTGGGCCGAACATCCGAACCGCGTCACATAGCGAACCACGATGGACGGATGGTGCTGGCGATCGGCTGCGAGACCCGGTTCGGCACCCGAGCCGCCCTGGCGATCTGGCGCACGGCCAATTCCCGTCCCTGGGATGAGGAGGACACGGCGCTGGCCGGGTCTGCCGTGGACATCGTGCGAATGATCCTGGAGTACGAGGCCCTACAGCGGGAAATGGCCCATCAGGCGCGCACCGACCCGCTCACCGGGCTGCTCAACCGGCGTGCCTTCATCGAGGAGATGGGCCGGCAGATCGCCCGGATGGACCGGGAATCCGAGCCCGGGACGCTCATTTTCGTCGACCTCGATGCGTTCAAGGCGGTCAACGACCGGCTCGGTCACGCGATCGGCGATCAGGTCCTGGTTCACCTCGCCAACATGCTGCGCAGGCTCGTTCGCCCGTTCGATCTGATCACACGGCTCGGCGGTGACGAGTTCGCCGTCTGGCTGATCGGCGCGGATCACATGACCGCCGCGGAACGCGCGGATCACCTCTGCAAGAACGCGCCTTCGGAATTGCAGTCAATGCTCCCGGAGCCGTTTCCAAAGCTCGGCGTCTCTGTCGGCATCGCCACGCGCCGCGTTGGCAGCCACGAAACGATCGAGGATCTGACGAAGCGGGCCGACATGGCAATGTACGAAGTGAAACGAAGCGGCCGCCGTCATTGGCGCGTGTCGCTGCCGGATGCCGACTGATGGACTCGGACGAGGCGATGCGTGTCCGTCAGGGTGCCTCCCCAGCCACCAGCCCGGACCTCCTGCAAGTTCTGGCCAGAGACCCCTCGGTCACGGTGCGTGCCAGCCTGGCGATGAACCCGGCGCTGCCGGAGCACGTCAGCGCCATCCTGGCCGCGGATACGGACGCGCGGGTGCGCACAATCCTGAACCGCAGGCTGGCGGCACTGACGCCCAGCCTGACCGGGGATGACCGTCAGCGGATGCAGCGCGACGCCGTCGCCAACCTGACGGCCATGGTCGCCGACGCGGCGCAGCGCGTGCGTATCAACCTCGCCGAGACGGTCAAGGATCTTCCTGACGGGCCGCGCGATATCGTGCTGCGGCTGGCGCATGACCCGGAGGTGATGGTGTGCGGGCCGGTGATCCGGTTCTCGCCGATGCTGACCCAGGAAGACCTGGTGACGCTGATCGCGACCGGACCGCCGCCGTCGACCCTCATGGCGGTCGCAAACCGGCCGAACATCGGTGAAACGGTCTCGGACGCCATCGTCGGCACCAGCGATTCCAAAGCGATCTGTGCGCTGCTGGCCAACCCGACCGCGCAGATCCGCGAAACCACCCTCGACTCGCTTGCGGCCCAGTCCGAGGAGCAGACGAACTGGCAGGCGCCGTTGGTGCGCCGGCCGCATCTGTCAACGCGCGCGCAGCGGTTGCTGGCCGAGATCGTGACCGGCAGTCTGCTGGAGGCGCTCGCGGCACGCGGCGACCTCGATCCCAAAGTTGCGCAGATGTTGCGTTCAACCCTGGAAACGGCGCGGCCCATCCAGCCTGCTGTGCCAGCGCACGCGGCGGGTCCGGCGGCGGCGCTGTCTCGCGCGCAGGCTTTGAAGCATATCGGCAGGCTCGACGACGCCGCGATCCTTGATGCACTGCGGCGCAACGCGAGTAACGAGGCGTCTGCCATGCTCGCGGTCAAGTCCGGCGTGGCGTTGGACGTGGTCGAACGCGCCTGTGCCCTGCGCAGCGCGAAGGGAATGGTCAGCCTGGCCTGGAAAGCCGGTCTTCAGGTCCATACCGCGGTCGTTCTGCAGGCGGCGCTGGCGCAACTGGCACCCGACCTCGTGCTTCGATCCAGTGACGAGAAAACCTTCCCGCTCTCCGAGGACGAGATGCGCTGGCAGCTCAATTTTCTCACCATCCCGGAGCGCGGGCCGCGTGCGTGGGTGCCGCGCCGGTTATCGGAGTAGGGCTGCACGGGGAGAGGCAATTACGGTGGTAGTAACCGGTAAGAGCGGTATCGAACCGCGGGACTTCCGTAGATATGAACGTTGCTGTGCCGTTAGGTGACATAACCAGTCACTCAGCGCCGGCGAGATGAATCTGATCGACATATTGTCTGTATTTCGCGGCATCTTTCACCTGAATCTTATTGACAATGTTTGCCTTCGGCTCGGCCGCATGGGCCGGCAACGAAATACGAAAGACGCTCCGACAGCCGCGGCAAGCGGCGACGCCGTCAGGCGAGGGGAAATGCCGGTCATGCTCGCCTCCTCCAGCGATAGTGTGTTGCGATATAGAAATATACCATTCATTGTTCACCTAGCTTGGTGTGTGGACTGGCTAAGACGTGTTGCAAGCGACGTTGCATCTGCCGGTGGCAAAAGCGTGGAAAGATTCCACCGTCTGAACTTCGCCTTGCCTTGCGTTTGTCCTATTACAAGCGACTGATAGTCTATACTATCTTTGTCTGGGCATCCATCGGTACTGACACACAATTGTGAGGGTGGATGGCACTTCTGCCTTTGCAATTGACCCGCAGCTTGCCATAGTGACGTCGTAGTCAAATAGGGGGAATAAGGAAATGAAAAGCCTGCTTTTCGCGTCAGCGGCCCTGTCCTTGTGCGCTAGTGCGGCCTACGCATGGTCAACCGTTGACAAGACTGAATTTGATCTGAAACCCAATGCTGCATTCCTCGCTTGCCTCTCGGCGGATGGCACCACGCCTCCGGTTGCGAAAGTCTTTGTCAGGCGGGGAAATCTTAACGACACCCTTACTATACATGTGACCGGACTTAAGCCAAATCTGCAATTCGATTTGTTTACTGTACAGCGCAGTCCTTTTTTGGCTGATGGGACAAAAGACCCCGATTTTCCAGGAACATTTGGCCTTGCGTGGTATCAAAGCGACCTCGACGCTGATGAGAATGGGAACGCGGATATCAGAATACCTTTGCGATCGATCTTTCTTGACCAGATATTCGGTTTTGATGGGGACAAGAACTCGGATGGGACCGTCATACTGCCGCCGGTCAATACCTACCATGTCGGATTTTGGTTCAACATGCCGAGCGATGCCGCGCCCTGCGGTTTCGACGTAACCAAGCCAACACCGTTTAACGGCGAGCATAAGGCTGGGCCGCTCGCGATGATTTCGATACCTGTCGCGGCAACGAACCTCGGCCCGCTCTGCGTGGCGCCCGAGGAAGGTACACCTTGCAACCCTCCCCAGTGATCCGAGACACCGACAAAAGGGGAATGTAAACTAATCGCAGTCTAACGATGTCAGCCCGCTTCGTCCACGGCATCAATGCTCAACCTGATGCCGTGGACAGCCATCGTCCATGCCGCCATGCGCATTAGAAATTTGCGCCCAAAAAAGAGCCAGGACACCAGCCATCTGGTAACGCTGCCCCGCGGCGAAACCCCTACCGCTTGATTAACGTCCCAGGCCTCACCTCGGTGAACAACTCCAGCAGACAAGCATGCGGCACCCGCCGTCCTGAATAACCGCCCCAACCGAGGGTTCGCCAGCCGCGCCCTTTTCTTGTGGAAGGTGTGAGGAGGTGTGATGTAGCTCATAGCTCCAGCCGGCGAGCGATGGCATCCACTCCGGGACAAGCTAAGAGTTCAACACGATCGAAGGCGGCTGAGCCGGGAAGAAGGGAAACAGAATGGCCAGCCAGCCTTATGAGCCTGACCGCTGGCGAGCGGCTATACTCAACGGTGCGATTGCGACGCCCGGCCGGGAGATCCGGGAAACAGAGACGATCACCAAGGTTCGTTAGGCGACAGAGCGTTTTCGATCGGGAGAAAGAAGAAATGTTGAACGGACGACGCGGCGTGCGGCGGAAAGCCGCGGCTCTCATCCTATTTGTCTACGGCATAGCGTTCCCCCTCATTGCCGGCGCCGATGAGGCGCCGATTGCGTCGGGAACGCGAACGAACGGCAAGGCCCATCTCGACGTCCTCTCGCTTAGGCGGACCGAGGGCAACACGGTTACTCTGCGAATCGCGGTGACGAACGATGACAATCAGCCCCTGACGATACAGTTGTCGCTGATTAATCTTGTCGATCTGGTCAATCACCAAATTTACAATTCGGGCTTGAACTCGCCAAGGTGCAGCGTCCCGCCCGGTGAACGGTTAATCTGCTGGGCGATCTTTGCGGCACCCAACGCCAGCGTTAAGTCTGTCAATGTGACGTTAAACGAGGATTTCGGCCTTATCCCGACGCCGATCCAGAACTAGACACATGCATATTCGTGCGCGATTTCTTCTTCGAACGGCGATCCTGGTCTGCGCTCTTGCCACGCCCAAACTTGGATCGAACGCGTCCGCTCAGGTCAGTCCGCTGACACTTTCGCGCGGCGAACTGACCCTCTCGCGCGGCGAACTGACCTTCTTCCATGGCAGTCTTGCGTTTGCTCCGGCCGGTTTGGTGATGTTCCCCCGCGGCGAGTTCAGGTTTGCCGAAGGGAGTTTTGAATTCTCAACGACCGCGTTCGAGGTCTCGAAATCCGAAGTTGTGTTTCCTATCGGCCCTGAGCGGCACGAAACATCCGGCACGATTGAGGTGGTGCTGCCGGCAGACCTTTTGTTCGGCCTACGCAAGGATGATATCAGCCCGACAGCGGGACCCGAGTTGCATGAAGTGGCCGAGATGATCCGCGAAAACGGCGCGCTGTGTCCCGTCATAATAGAGGGCTTTACCGATCTGCCCGGGCCTGATGGCGATGGACGAGCCGTCCCGGAAAAGAGCTGGTTAGAAAGGATTAGCGATTTTGTTGGCGACACGCTGGGGACCGACGCCTCTAATCGGCGCCTGTCGGAACAAGTTGCCCGGTCGGTCAAGATCTGGCTTGAGACACACGAGGGTCTGGCACCCGCAACGCTTAAACCTGTGGGTCTGGGCTCCCGCGATCCGGTGGCGCCCAACCGCCGTCCGGACGGCTCCGATGACCCTGACGGGCGTAAGAGCAACCGACGGGTGAAGTTTATCATCCCCAAGTTTCCGGGGCGTAACGGCGACTGTGTATAGACCGGAGTTGCGCCGGCGTCGAATTGCTCCACTGACGGCTCCGACCGTTCATGTAGCGGAAAAGCGTGGTAAGGGGTCCTCCCCAAACTGGGTGGGTGTGTGGATCCGGCACCGCCGCCAGACGCCCCAAACCCCCTACCGCTTGATCAGCGTCCCGGGCCCCGCCTCGGTAAACAACTCCAGCAGACAGGCGTGTGGCACCCGCCCGTCCAGAATCACCGCCCCTCTCACGCCCTGACGCACCGCCTCGACGCAATTCTCCACCTTCGGGATCATCCCCCCGGTGATCGTGCCATCGGCAATCCGCTCCTGCACCTGTGCCAGCGTCAAAGAGGGGATCAGCCGCTTGTCCTTGTCCAGCACCCCGCTGACATCGGTCAGCATCAGAAGCCGCGTGGCATTCAGCTCGCCCGCCACCGCCGCCGCGACCGTGTCGGCGTTGATGTTGTACGTCTTCCCGTCGTCCCCAAGGCCGACCGGGGCAATCACCGGCACCAGCCCGCCGCCGGTCAGCGCGTGGATCACCCGCGCATCGACGCCGACCGGTTCACCCACAAAACCAAGATCCAGCACCCGCTCGATCCGGCTGCCGGGGTCCACCGTGGTCCGCTGCAGTTTCCGGGCGCGGATCATCCCGCCGTCCTTGCCGCAAATCCCCACCGCCAGCGCGCCGGCCCGCGTGATCAACCCGGCAACGTATTTGTTGACAGTGCCGGCCAGCACCATCTCCACCACCTCGACCATCGCCGCGTCGGTGACACGCAGCCCATCGATGAAGGTGGACTGGATGGCCAGCCGTTTCAGCATCGCGTTGATCTGCGGACCGCCGCCGTGGACCACGACCGGGTTGAGGCCGACCTGTTTCAGCAGCGCGATATCGCTGCCGAACTGATGCGCCAGATGCTCCTCGCCCATCGCATGGCCGCCGTACTTCACCACAACGGTCGCACCGGCATAGCGGCGCAGGAACGGCAGCGCCTGGGCGAGGACATGGGCCTGTTCGGTCGCCGCTGCGATATCGGTGGCGTGAGTATGTATTTCGCTCATGCCGCGGCTTTAGGGCGGGGTACACCCCCGGTCAAGCGAGCCTCTCAGGCCGACCCGCCACCCCCGATCGCAAGGATAAAATCATCCGCGTTAACGTTTCGGTAAGCCCTGAAGCGTAGCTTTACCTCTCATTGCGATTTTGAACGAGCAGGAGGTGGTGGTGCGAGAAGTCTGGGCGAAGTCAGCCATGGAAGGCCTCGCCTGCGTCGCGCCGCCGTCCGGTCCGAAACGCAGCACCGCCGCCCGCCGCGCCCGCGCCGACACACGGTTGGCTAACACCCTGCTCGGGCACCTGCCGCTGGGCGTCGCCGTCATCGATAAGGACGCCCGGCTGCTGTTCTGGAATGAGCATGCGGCTCGTCTGTTCGGCGTCCCGCCGCTGATGGCCTCGGAAGTGCCGCCCCTCACAGAAATCCTGATGGGCATCGTCAACCTGACCGCGCAGCAGCGGGACGGGATCGTCGCATTCGCCGAGGTCCATATCACGGCTGGCGAAAAAGCCGAACCCGACAGTTGCCTGCGGATATCGCTGGGCCGGGAAAGCCGGATCGCGATCCAGGTGCACGGCATAGGGTTCGACCGGTGGATGCTGGTCATCGACGACGGCACCATGGCCGCGGCAGCCGGGCGGAACAGTCCGGTGCAAGGCAGTGCGGTCGCCTGGCTCGATGCACTGACAGGATTGGGCAACCGCCGCCACTTCAACCAAAAGCTGCGGGAATTACTGGACAGCGCCTCCCCCACCGCCAGACACGCCTTGCTGATGATCGATCTCGACCGGTTCAAGTCGATCAACGACACACTTGGCCATCCGGTCGGCGATGCCCTGCTCTGCCTCGTCGCCCAGCGTCTGCGCCGGGAAATCCGGGATGAGGACCTTCTGGTCCGGCTGGGTGGCGACGAGTTCGTCATCCTGATCGCTGACTGCGGGCAGGCCGAATCCCTGGCCACCCGCGTGATCGATATTCTGTCGCGTCCATACCTCCTCGAAGGCCATATCGCCACAATCAGCGCCAGCGTCGGGATCGCCCGGTTCCCCGAGCATGGAACATCGGGCGACGATCTCATGCGATACGCCGAACTTGCGCTCTACGAGGCCAAACGCGCCGGCCGCGGTACCTGGCGGGCGTTCGAGCCAGACATGGCGACCCAGGCCCATGCCCGGCGGGACCTGGAGACGGGCCTCCGCAAGGCCTTGGTGGTAGGCGGGCTGTCGCTCGCCTACCAGCCGCAGTTGAACATCCGGACGCAGACGCTGACTGGCTTCGAGGCGCTCTTGCGCTGGAACCATGCGGTTCTCGGGAACGTGCCGCCGGAGGTGTTCATCCCGGTGGCGGAGGAGATCGGCTGCATCGCCGCGCTGGGCGAATGGGTCCTCGGGGCCGCGTGCAAGGAGGCTTCGCGGTGGCCGGCGCCCTTGTCCGTGGCCGTGAACGTCTCGCCACGCCAGCTCGAGAATGGCGAGCGGTTGTTCGAGGCGGTTCATGCGGCCCTGACGGCGTCCGGACTGCCCCCCGAACGCCTGGAACTGGAAATCACCGAGAGTTCGCTGCTTCTCCCGCACGCGCAGGTCCTGGAGACGCTGCATCGCCTCCGTGCTGCCGGCGTCCAGATCGCGATGGACGATTTCGGCACCGGCTATTCGTCACTCAGTCAGTTGCGATCGTTCCCCTTCAATAAGATCAAGATCGACCGAAGTTTCATTGCTGATCTGGACACTGATGACGATGCCGCGGCGGTGCTCCGCGCCATCACGGCGCTTGGTGCCGAACTGCGGATGTCGACCATCGCGGAGGGTGTGGAAACCGCCGGGCAGGCGGCTCGGGTTGCGGCTGACGGATGCACCTATATCCAGGGTTACCTGCTCAGCCGGCCGATGCCGCCCGGGGAGATCGATGCCTTTCTGACCCGATACGGTTCAACGGCAGACAACATGTCAACAATAGGATGAGAACGCCACACCCCATGAGAAAGACGAACATGTCCGGATCGTTGTACCGGCTAATATATTGCAGCCGTAACGTCATTCTCCAGGCCCTTCCGGATGCGGCCACGGCGGAGGTCATCGCTGACATTCTCAGCACGGCGCGCCGCCAGAACAAGGCGAATAACGTGACCGGGGCGCTGTTGTTCACGGCTTCAGGGTTCGCACAGGTGCTGGAAGGAACCCGTGACGTGGTCGAACACACGTTCGAGCGCATCACCGGTGACCCGCGCCACGCCGACGTCACCGTCCTGAGCTTCACGCCAACCGAACGTCGCAGCTTCCCGGATTGGTCGATGGGGTTCAGCGGCCAGACGTCGTCGGATACTCCGGATCCGCTGGCTCATCTGATCGGCGACGGCACATCGACCGGCCCACGCGCCACGACCGGCAGCGACGTACTGCGGCTGCTGGAGAAACTGGTTCAGCGGGAGGATGAATGGGTCGTGGCTTGATCCTCGGATCGTCACGCCTCTGGACAACTAATCGCGCCGCCTCCCGGCTGGCACCTGACCCGCGGAGGACAAGCCGCCAGGCAGCGCGCCGGCCGCACTCTACGTAAAGGCAGCTCGCACGGAGCGGGCCGGATCACTCTGGGCGCCCGTCACCGCAGGGTGAATGCTGTCCCCGACATCGCATCATGCGGCGGTGACAAGGACAGATGGCAAACCCGCTCGACCTCGCGTGCCCGCCATTCCGGAGTGGGCCTGATCACGGACGGACGTCGGCCAGCTCGAGCAGCCGGCAGCGCATGGAGGTCGTCCGCACGCCGGCGGTCGTTAAGAACTTAGTAACGCGAACCGCTCATTATGGGACGCCTGACAATAAGGTCATGTGCCATGTTCGATGGACTGGCTGGTTGGCTCTTTGATACATCCGGTGCCGCCCCGCGCGGCTTTTTGTGGGAACCTGGAATCCTCTGGCTGCATGCTGTTTCCGATACTGGCATCGGGTTAGCCTACTTCTCTGTCCCGCTCCTTCTTCTGGCCGTTGTTCGTCAACGACCCGATCGCGTCTTCCGGCCGTTCTGCTCGATGTTCGCTGCTTTTACCCTGTTCTGTGGCGCCGGCCACTGGATGGATCTGTTGACCCTTTGGTTGCCCGCCTATGGCATCGAGGGCGTCGTCAAGGCGATAACCGCGGTAATCGCGATTGTAACGGCGGTCGCGCTTTGGAAGCTGCTGCCCCAGGCGATCGCGTGGCCCTCACCCGCTCAATTCCGCAAGGTCAACCTGGATCTGCTCGAAGTCTGGCAAGCCGAAGTTCGTGTGGCCGCGATGGCCAGAGAGGCGGCCGGCGCTCAGGACGAACTGGCCCTTGAGCTGTCTTGCAGAGCGGTAACGGAGACCGCCCTGCGTGACAGCGAGGAACGCTTTCGGCTCCTGCTGCAAAGCAATGTCACCGAAGCCCTCTACCTGCTCGACCCCAACGGCAACGTCGAGAGTTGGAACGCCGGTGCCGAGCGCATCAAGGGTTACACCGCCGCGGAGATCATCGGGCGGAACTTCATGATTTTCTTCACGCCCGAAGATGTTGCCAGCGGTGAGCCGGCTCGCATGCTCGCACGTGCCTGCGGCGACGGGAGATTTGCCGCCGACGCCTGGCGGGTACGCAAGGACGGGAGCCGCTTCCTTGCCCGCGTCGCGCTCGATGCAATCCGCCGGGACGACGGCACACTGCGCGGGTTCGTCAAGGTGACGCTCGACATCACCGACCATCGGATCGAGGAGGAGCAGCGCGCCATCATCATCGAAGCGGCGCCGAACGGGATGCTGATCGTCGACGAAGCCGGGGTCATCACCCTCGCCAACTCCCAGGTTGAGCGGATCTTCGACTATCCCCGCGGCACACTGGTCGGGCAGCTGCTCGAGACCCTGGTGCCGGAACAATTCCGTGTCGCGCATCATGCGCTACGCTCGGCGTTCACCGGCGGGCGCAGCGAACGAGGGATGGCGCCGGACCGGCAGTTCATCGGACACAAATGGGGCGGCGATCCGGTGACGATCGAGATCATGCTGAGCCCGGTCACGACGCCGCGTGGGCGCATTGTCGTCGCCTCGCTGGTCGACGTGACTGACCGCATGCGGCTGGCTGGCGAGAGGCAAAAGGCCGAAAACCACGGGCGGCTGGCGATACAGGCAACCAACGCCCGTCTCGATCTTTTGGCGCGGGACCTGACCCAGGCTCGCGACCGGGCGGAGCTTGCGAACAAGGCCAAATCGCGCTTTCTGGCCGGAATAACGCATGAGTTGCGCACGCCGCTGCATGGCATCCTCGGGTATGCGGAACTGCTAAGTCTGGAAGGCGGTCTCACGGAGAAGCAATCGCAGCGTCTGGAGGTCATGATGGCCTCCGGGCATCATCTGCTCGGCATGATCAACGCCGTGCTCGATATGTCGCAGATCGAGGCGGATGAGATGCAGCTGCAACCCGTCGACATCGAACTGACCGACCTGGTCCGCGTATGCCTTGATGTTGTGCGCCCTGCGGCGGACGCCAAGGAACTTAGCCTGGGTCTGACGGCGACAGGGCCCCTTCGCCTCTTCGCGGATCCCACACGGCTGCGGCAGGTGCTGATCAATCTGCTCGGCAACGCCGTCAAGTTTACCCTGGCCGGCTCAGTCGAAGTGCGGCTGCGGCCGACCGCGGATGGCGCCAGCATTCGTCTGGAAGTGGTCGATACCGGCCCGGGGATCTGGCTCCGGCACTGCGACAAACTGTTCCAGACGTTCGAGCGGCTCAACGCCGAAGCGGTCAGCGGCATCGAAGGCGCGGGTCTGGGCCTCGCCCTCGCGGCCAGGCTCGTGCAGCTCATGAAAGGGCGGATCGGCTATATCGACAATCCTGGCGGTGGCAGCGTGTTCTGGTTTGAGCTGCCGGCCTCTGAGGCTGTTGCTTCGGCGGATATTGCGGCTGCCGAGCCATCACCACCGGCCGGGCGCCCGCTGCGGGTGCTTGTTGTCGACGACGAGGTGATGAACCGTAGCATCGCGAGCGGGTTCCTGCGCGACGTCGGACATGACGTGGTCTGCGTCGAAAGCGGCGCCGCGGCAGTTGCCTCGGCCGCGGCCGAGGATTTCGACGTGATCCTGATGGACGTGCGGATGCCGGGGATGAACGGAATGGAGGCGACCCGCCAGATCCGAAACCTGCCCGCCCCGCGCGGCGCGGTTCGCGTGGTGGCCGTTACGGCGCAAGCCTTCGCCCAGCAAATCGAGATGTGCCGCCAGGCCGGCGTGGACAGCCATGTTTCGAAGCCTTTCAACCAGGTGGTGCTGCTCGCCGCGCTCGAGGACATCAGGACCGGCGGCCCTGCCCGATTGCCGACACCCGACGCTACGGCAGACGCCGAGGCCGAGGTTCCGCTGTTTGAACAGGCGATGTTCAAGGACACCACGGAGTTGTTGCCCGCGGGGGAAGCCGGCGAACACTTGCTGACCATGATCACACGCTGCGAGACGCTGCTGTGCGTTCTGCGCCGGCCCGAAATCCTGGCCAATGCCGCCGAACTTGGTGAGGACGCGCACAGGCTTGCCGGCAGCGCGGGAATGTTCGGCTTCCTGTCGGTCGCCGCCGCCGCACGCCGGTTCGAGTGTGCGACCGAAACGGACCCGACCGAAACGGAAACCTTCGCGAACCTGCTCGCCGCCGCCATCGTGGCAGCCTTGCCGATGATGCGGCAGGAACTCGCCGCCACGGCCACCACTGCATACCAAAAGGTTGGGCGTTAACGGCGTAGCACATCCAGAATATGCTTGCCTCGATCGAGCGGGCCGTCGGGCCCTGGCTGTCTTGCGGTCATGCCGGCAACCGACCTGGTGCCGGGGTGAACAATTCCGCTCACCAGACCGGCGTTGCGGCGGATCACCTCCCGCGCCGCGTCGTCGATCGGCAGGAACTGTGCTACCGCCTGCAACAGCAGCGCCGGCCTGAAGGGCTTCGAAAAATACGCCGTCGCACCGACGCGCGATGCGGCGTCTTCGGCGTCCTTCCCAGACATGGAGGTCAGGATGACGATCGGCGTGTCTGCGTTGCCGGGCAACCGTCGGATGCGCTGGCACGCGAGCAGGCCGTTCAATCGCGGCATCTTGAGGTCAAGTATAATCAGTGCCGCCCGGATTTGAGAGGCAAGCTCCACGGCCTCCGCCCCGTCTGAAGTAACGAATACGTCCACGTCAATCGCTTCGAATTTGGCTCGCAGGACGCTGCGGATCATCGGATCGTCGTCTGCGACGATGACGCCAGTGATGTTGGGCAAAGTCTCCAAAACCGCCTTCTCTGATTATGCGTGGCGCCGATGTTTGTGCTTTCCTGGCACGAGTTGGACGTAGCCTGCGGAAGGATAGCAACGACTTGTGTATTAAAGGTTAACAAGCCGACGTGACATTGCGCAAATACCGAACTTGTCGCCTCCGAAACACCTCTGCCACGGCGCTGAGGCGGCGATCCCGGATTGGGCCTGATCCGCTTTATACCAGCCGGCCGAGATATCGACCCATGGGCACCGCCGTTCCACTGGTCATACCGACCCAGGCGAGCCTCGCCTATGACCGCCAACGAAAGGCGTGGATACCGGCATTCGCCGGCATGACGGGATGGGGCGGCCTGAGAGTCCGCTCCCACGCGGGGTGGTATCAATCCCGGCCGAGAAAATCCAGCACCCGGTCCTTGGCCTGTTGCTTGGGGAAAATTGACGCCAAAGCCCGCGCCCGCGTCAGTGGGTCGCTGGCGAAGAACCGCTCATACAGCACCTGCCGGTTGCCGAACGAGCTGCACGCGATATCCCAGGCCAGATGGAACAGCTTCACCCTGTCCCGCGCCGAACTGTTGTCCGTTGCCAGGTACTGGTCGATATGTCCCGCCAGCGGCCCACTCATATCCGCCTCCGTCGGCAAGATCATCAGGCTCGATGAGCCAAGAAGCTGAAGGATTTCCACCATCCGCGGATAGGCGGTCATGAACAGGTTACGCGTCGTCTCGGCCGGCAACGGGGCAGGGCACATGACGCCCCACTCGTCCAGTTCGGCGTCCGCCTCGGCTGCTCGCATGCAGGCGCGCATGAGTTCGGTGTACATCACAAGCTCGCCGATCCGTTCCTCCGAGTGCGGCAGATGCGCGTTGCCAAGCGTCTCGGTGACCAGCAGAGCAACACCCAGCACCAGTTCGCATTTCGCCAGGCTCTTCGCACAGCCCTGGTGCGAGGTGTGGGCCGACGAATGCGTCACCGACGCTGTTCCGTTCAGCAGCCCGACGTCACCGTGGATGAATACGCGCTCCCACGGCACCAGCACATCATCGAAGAAAACAATACTGTCCATCTCCTCGAACCGCGAGCCGAGCGGATGGTCGAAATGCGACTTTCCCTGATCGAAACTGTCGCGGCACAGGAAGCGGACCCCGGGCGTGTCGCAAGGCACCGCGAAGTTCAGTGCGAAGGGGCTATGCTGGTCGGTATGCTGCGCCAGGCGCGGCGAATACACCGCGATCTCGTCGGCGAGCGGACCGAGCGTCGCCAGCACCCTGGCACCTCGGACAACAATGCCGGCCGATGTCTCCCGCACCACCTGAAGCGCTGTCCCTTCCTGCAGGTTGAACGTCCCGGTGACGTTGCGGCTGCGCTGCAGGTTGATCAGCGAATGGGTCAGCACCAGGTCGTTCTCGGCGATATACCGGTAATAGCGCCGCATGTTCTCGGCGAACGCCGGCTTCCCGCGGCCGAAATAGTCCGCCGACCCGGCCCAGCAGGCAAAGGTCACGTTCATGAAGTCGGGCGAGCGCCCCATCATTCCGCACGTCGTGCGCGCCCAGTTGAGCATCATCACCCGCCGCTGTTCCGGGTCCTCACGCGTACGGGGAATGATGAACGACAGACCGAGCGTGTCCCCGGTGTCGGGGCAGGTGAACGTCATTGCCTCCCGATGGGCCGGATCGGATTGCAGATCGTAAAGCGAAGCGATGGCCGCGGCACCGCCGGCCAGACCAGGATGGGTGGCAACGTCGGTCACCCGCTCGCCGCGCAGCCAGACTTCTGTCTGTCGGGCGCGCAAACCGGCCAGATACTGTGCTCCGGTGCGTGCCGGCATGGCGTCCTCCCAGGTTGGTTCGTGGTGCGACTGTCCCGGCGCGGACGCGGCGGGTCAAGTTCTTCGTCCGCGTCCCGGTTACCATGCCCCCAGTAATGTCGCTCGCACCGTGTTCAACGCGATGACAGCCATCATCGGGATCGCCGCGATCGGCCCATCACCGGCCAGCGCATGCGCCACCAGCACCAGATCGCGCGTCTTTCCCCGTTGCTTGGCGTCCGCCGCGGCCGACGACCAAAGCGCCATCATCAGGAACCGTTCAGCCCATGCCGCCCGATTGTCGGGCAGGATCTCGTTCATCACCTGCGCGATCATCTCGGGCTGATTGGTGCGTGGAACGTTCGCCAAGGCCTGCTGAACCTGTGGTCCGTCTTCAAACCAGGAGGAAAACACGTCCTCCCTCGCCATCCACGTCGTCCCATGCGCAAGACCGGCTTCGATACCCTCCGCCGTGCGATCGTCCGGATCCAGCCCGTCGAACAGCCGTTCCGCCTCAGTCCTGATATCGAGCCGGCGATCCTTCCACTCGGTTCCGCCGAGGAACTCCGCCATCTCCAGAAGCATCGCCGGCGGCACGCCTGCCCGCTCGACCGCCGTGCCGATCGCGTGCTGGACGATTGTATCGACGAACGTCTTGTCGACCCGGGTATGCGGCGCCGACATTTGCGCCTCCCGCAGCAGCTTGTTGATTTTGCCCCGTGGCAGATCCGGGTCGGCCCAGGCGTCCATGACACCGGTGCCGTGCCGCAACAGCACGCCACCGAAAAAGCCCTTCTTCGCGACGCGGCTAACCGCCAGCACACTTTGCGCCCCCGATCCATCGATCGTCGAGGCGTGAAATTCGAGATCCTGAGCCGGCGCGGGCCACGCACCGATTGCCACCCCGGCGAGCCGAGCCTTGCGGATCGCAGCGTCAACCGGGGGGCGGTCCGCAGCGGGAATCCAGTTCCGCAGCGTGATCGAGCGCCGCAACGCATCCGACGACATCGTCTCCGCACGAGCCGTTTGCTCGAGCGCTGCGGCCGCACCTCGCCGGACCGTGTCGTCCTCGTCGAGCAGCATGATCGGTACCGCATCCCGCAGCACCTGATGCGGCGAAAGCGCCAGTTCCGTAGCCATGAAGCTCCGCATCATCGCCGGCAACATCGCGCCGGCGTTTTGCAGCGAATGAATGACATCGAACGGCGACGACACCATCCCTGCAAGCTCGTCCATGAACCCGCGAATGGTCTCCAGCATCTGCTCAGGCGGCCCGGCGTCTTCGTCGGCTTTGAAACCCGCGTCCGCCAGCGCCATCTGGACGGCGTTGGAGACCGGAACGCGCGCCTGGGTCAGGGCGGTGCACATCATGAACCAGTCGTCCCGCGGGATGGTTGCATCCTTACCCAGCGCGATCAGACGCTCGGTGAACGCGTCGAGCATCTCATCCGCCCAGTCCCATCCCCGGTCCTGGCGGTAGCGCACAAACTCGAGCTGCAACGACAGCAGGACCTGGTATGCATGGATCACGGCTTCGTCGCGCTTGGCGGCGGTGGCTGCGCTGATCAGCGCCTCGGTGATCACCGGAAGTGTCTGGGGCGTCTGCTCCAGCCAACCGCGGTCTTCCATATCGATATCGGCGTCCCGCCTGCGGGCGATGCGCTTGGCGATCGCCTTGATCCGGCTGCGGTCGATCGAGGTTGCTTCCGGCGGTTCCGTGGGATCGTCGCCGATCAATGGCACTTCGTCGTCGTCCTCGTCGTCGAGGCCTGCCATGAAATCGGCGAATTCCTCGTCATCCAGACCGGTTCCCTCGATCGCGTCGATCATCGCTTCCACAGCGGCTTCGATAATCACCCGGTCGCCGATTCGGCTGACTCTTGTCTGACTCAGTTCCTCATTCGTAAAGCTCCAGGTCCCTTCCACCGTCGCGCTGAACGCCGGGTGCGACAACGCGACGCGGAACTGTGTCCAAACCCGCAGGCCTTCGATTCTCAGGCCGCATTCACCGTCGGGAACCTCTATCGCCTCCTCAACCAGCAGCACACCGGAAGTCCCGGCCGGCCGGCCGGCCGACAGTTTCTGTTTATAGACCCGCTCCATGTCAGGATCGAAAAAGTAGTCACTCAGCAGCATCTCCGCGAGCAGGATCAGCGACTCGTCGAGCTCGTCGGGCTCCGGTGCAGGGGGCGTTTGGGTGCGTTTGGCCATGGTTGCTTCCACTCAGGTTCGCGAGAGACGCCACTATCCGATCGCAGAGAAGCGTGAGACGCGAAGCGGCAACGATTCGGCACGGGAATCGAATGCTTCAAACGTATCGCGACGCATCGCGATTCTCCTGTCCGCGATACTAGGGCAAATCGGAGCCAACGGGAAACCGCGATCGGTCCGGGACCAGGGCACGACCGCGTACCGCGCGATCCGAGAGGTAATCAAGCACTGATGTCGCCGGGCGTCGCCGAACGCCGCCGGAACGCTATGGCTACGCCGGGAACGCTACGTCGCCAGGGCCGCCAGTTCCGCCCTTAACACCGCAATTCCCTCGCCGGTTTCGCTGCTAGTGGAAAGCACGCGCGGGAACGCTGCCGCATGCGTCCGTGCGAGCGACTCGGCTTCCTGGAATTTTCGGTCCAAAGCAGCGGATCTCACGCTGTCGATCTTGGTCAGGACAAGTTGAAAGCTCACCGCGGCACGGTCCAGCAACTCCATCACGTCGTGGTCAGCCTGCTTGAACTCGATGCGTCCATCCATCAGCAGCATGACCCGCCGCAGGGTCGGCCGGCCGCGCAGGTAGTCGAACATCATGCCCTGCCAGTCGGCTTTGATTTCCTTCGACGCCCGTGCGTAGCCGTAGCCGGGCATGTCGACCAGAGTCAGGCGGTCGCCCAGGTTGAAAAAGTTAAGCTGCCGGGTTCGTCCGGGTTCGGACGAGATGCGGGCGAGCGAATTCCGGCCGGTCAGGGCGTTCAGCAGCGACGATTTGCCGACATTGGACCGGCCGGCAAACGCGACCTCGGTGCCGGCCAGCGGCGGCAACTGGTCCAGCTTCTGGGCCCCGTGGAAAAACCGGCATTCGGCCGCGAACAGCAGGCGCCCGGCTTCGAGCGCTGCCGCATCGGCCGCTTCGCCTGTCACGCCAACCCGCAAAAAGCTTGATCCATCGCGATCCCCGTCGTCTTGGCCCGGTGGCTTGGAAAGCCCCGCCGGAGCATCACCTCTCGTCAGGTCCGTGCGTTCGGCCAGACAGGCAGTACCTGGTAACGGATTTCAAGCGCTGCGCCTCCCGATCCACAATCCCGGTGCTCCGCGCCCTCTCACCAATCCGTGCTGGATTTCTTACGCCACGGACGCCTGGTCTTCCGCGAGCAAGCCTCTAACACGGAGGACACGAAGAACCACGAAAGTCGGGAACATGCCGATCCTTGGGGTTAGACCTCGGACGGCCAATCGGACCCCGTTTCTCCGTGCGCCTTCGTGGTTCTTCGTGCGCTCCGTGTTTGAATCCTTGCTTGCTCAGACTGGTTAAGCCAGACCAGATCACACATGTACACGCGGTGGCGCCGCCGCCGTCGCATGCTTCGCCAACCGTGACGAGCCTACGGACGAGTCTACGTAAGTGTCAGTCTCATCGCGGACTGGCTTTGATCCGCCAAACCTGTGTTAACATCGGCCTTCTTTTTGCGCCACCGGTGCGCAGCGCTGACGTCACGTGCGGGCCAGCGACGGTTTGGCGAGCCGGGTCCGGCGCTGGATCAGCCATTGCTGCGCAACCGACAGCGTGTTGTTCCAACTCCAGTAGATGATCAGGCCGGCCGGGAACTTCGCCATCATGAAGGTGAAGATGATCGGCATGAACTGGAACAGCTTCGCCTGCACCGGATCGGGCGGCGGCGGGTTCATCTTCTGCTGCAGGAACATCGTGCAGCCCATGATCAACGGCCAGGCCCCCAGATGCAGCAGCGGGACATACGCAGCCGGGTCGAACGGGATCAGTCCGAACAGGTTGAACACATTGGTCGGGTCCACCTGCGACAGGTCGTGGATCCAGCCGAAGAAGGGCGCCTGCCGCATCTCGATGGTGACGAAGATCACCTTGTACAGCGAGAAGAACACCGGGATCTGCACCACCATCGGCAGGCAGCCCGAGGCGGGGTTCACCTTCTCGGCGCGGTACAGCGCCATCATCTCCTGCTGCATCTTCTGCGGGTCGTCCTTCAGACGCTCCCGCAGCGCGGTCATCTTCGGCGCCAGCAGTTTCATCTTGCTCATGGAGCGGTAGGAGTAGTTGGCCAGCGGGAAGAACAGACCCTTCACGAACACGGTGAACACCATGATGGCCAGGCCAAAATTCCCCAGCAGGCTGTTCAGGAAATCCAGTGCGAAGAAAATTGGCTTGGTCAGGAAGTAGAACCAGCCAAAATCAACCGCCTTGTCGAAGCTGGGGATGTGATATTCGCTCTCGTAACGGTCCAGCAGCGTCACCACCTTGGCCCCGGCGAAGACGTGGCTGATCGTCGTCACGTCGCCGTGGGATGGAGCGGTCTGCGAACCGGTCGCGATCGTGTCGACCTGATAATGGTCGCCATGATCCTCGATGTGCCGGAAATTCACCTTCGACGAGATCGCCTGGTCCGGAATCAGCGACGTCAGCCAATACTTGTCCGTGATCCCGGCCCAGCCGCCCGCCGTTGTCGCGTCGTACGCAAGGCCGCCCTTCTTGTCGCCCTCGGACTTTGCCTTATCGTACGAGGTCTCCTGCAACGTGCCATCGACGACGCCCAGCAGGCCCTCGAACAAC
This sequence comes from Rhodopila sp., assembly GCA_050010355.1. Classification (GTDB taxonomy): domain Bacteria; phylum Pseudomonadota; class Alphaproteobacteria; order Acetobacterales; family Acetobacteraceae; genus Rhodopila. The sequence goes on from JBEKLE010000001.1 coordinate 68,853, forward strand.
ACGTAATAGCCCGCGACCTCCGGTTTGTAGTCGCGGCGGATGCGCGACCACGGGAACAGGGACACTGGCTGGCCGGTGGCGTTCCTGACCGTCTGATCGACCGAGAACATGTAGTTGTCATCAATCGACAGCCCGAGCTGGAAGGTCAGGCCGGCGCCATTGTCCCACGACAACGTAACCGGCTTACCCGGCGCCAGCTCGTTCGACGACGCCGTCCAGGTCGTGTCATTCTCCGGCAGCTTGATCGTTTCGCCGGCCGGGGCGGTCCAGCCGTATTGAATGTAGTACGGATGATCCCCGGACCGCGGCTCCAGCAGGCGGACCAGCGGCGAGTCCGGCGCAATCTCGTCGTGGTAGTCCTTAAGAACCAGGTCATCCAACTTGGCGCCGAGCAGGTTGATAGACCCTTCCAGTCGCGGCGCATCGATCTTCACGCGTGGCACTTTGGCGGGTTCGGCGGCCGCTGCGGGGGGTACCGCCGCCCCCGGCGCTCCCTCCAGCGGCGTCGCCCCTGGATGTTCGGTGATCGCCGAACGCTCGGTTTGGGCGATCTGCTGCGGCGGCGGCTTAGGCAGATGCGGCGCGACCAGCATCTGGAAGCCCAGCAGAATCGCCAGCGACACCGCGATCGCCAGGAAGAGCCGTTTCTGGTCCATCAATGCCCCATCTGCCGGTCGACCCCAAAACCTTCGACGCCAGTCCCTTCGACGCAAGTCCCTTCGACGCCGGTCCCTTCGCAGCCGGGCACGGGATCGACACCACCTTCATGCCACGGGTTGCAGCGTAGAATACGCTTCGCCGCCATCACCGTTCCTCGCGCCGCGCCATGCACCCGCAGCGCCTCCACGGCATATTCGCTGCAGCTTGGCCAGAATCGGCAATGTGAGCCGATCAACGGACGCACCGTCCACTGATAGACCCGCACCGCCCCGATCCCAACCTGAGCCAACCCGACCTGAACCACACGCGTCATACCCCGGTCCTGTCCAGAGCGCGCCTGATATCGGTTTGCAGTGCGATGAAATTCCGTTTCCGCGTGCTGTCCCGCCCGATCAGCACCAGATCGAAGCCCGCGACCGGGCGTTCCGCCAGCAGCAGGCGGGCGGCTTCCTTCAGCCGCCGCCGCGTTCGGTTGCGGATCACGGCATTGCCGACCTTCCTGGTCACGGTAAATCCCAGCCGAGCGGGTTCGGCATCCTCGCGGTTCAACGCCTGCAGCACGACGCCGCCAACTGCGGCCTTATTGCCCGATGAGGCCACGAGGAGAAATTCCCGTCGCCGTTGCAGGCGCCCCGGTTTCGCGGCGGTCGAGGCTGGTATGGACGCCACACCAGCGTTCACGTTTCAGGCGGACAGTTTCTTGCGACCCTTGGCGCGGCGGTTTGCCAGCACCTTGCGGCCGCCCACGGTCTCCATGCGGGCGCGAAATCCGTGCCGACGCTTGCGGACCAGTTTCGACGGTTGATAGGTGCGCTTCACGACTGCTCTCCGAAATCCCTGGGCCGAAAACCGTCTGGACGGTGTCCCGCCGGTCCATGCATACTAGCGGGTGCACCACCCTCGGCGACCCGTCGAAGGGGCGGCTTATACGGATGCCGCTACGGTCCGTCAATCTCCGCGGGCGCTTCCGCGCTTCAAGGCCCGTTACAACCGGGCGACCACTTTCCGGGAAAATTCCTCGGCCAGCCGCCACTTCATTTCGTTCCCGGCGGCAAAGATCATCTCCTGCAAGCCGTCCCGTTCCAGCGAACGGATCTTCTCGATCAATTCGTCCGGTGACCCCACCAGGCATGTGTCGCGGATCAGTTGTTCATCGATCAGCTCGGCCTCCCCGGGATGCAGATCGGTGTAATGGAACTCGTGCGTCCGGAAATGGCGGTGTTCAGGCGGAGTCTGTTCCACCAGAGCGCAGTACGGCTTCCAGATCCGCCGCAGAAACGCCGGCGGCTCGATCCCGGTCTCCTGCACCAGGTCATAGAAATAATAAACACTCGCCATCACATTGGGCCCGATGGCCTGTTTCAGGCGCGGCGAATCAGCCGCCTCCCC
>JBEKLE010000002.1:0-50204 GCA_050010355.1 Rhodopila sp.
GTGATCGGGTAAAGTTCTTCATCCATCCGGACGGCACCGTTGTGCTTCTGCCGAAACTTCCCGTCGCCGCCCTGCGTGGCATTGTAAAGGCTACGCGGACCGTCTCGCTCGAGGAGATGACCGAAGCTGCGGCGGCGGGAGCCGCCGGGCGTTACGGCCGCCAGTGATCGGGATCGATACGAACGTTCTGGTCCGATATCTGGCGCAGGACGATCCCGAGCAATCTGCGATTGCGACCGAACTGATTGAACAGCGGCTGACGTCGCGTGAGCCAGGTTTCATCAGCGTGGCGGCTATGACGGAGACGTCATGGGTCCTGACGCGCGCGTATCGGCTGACTGACAAGGATGTCGCTTCGGCGATCGAGCGGGTTCTGCAGGCCGACGGACTCGTCGTTCAGAACGAGCAGCAGGTGTTTGCATCGATGATTGCGCTGAAAGACGGGCGAGGATCATTTGCAGACGCGCTGATCGGCTTGCTAGGCGCTGCGGCCGGGTGTTCCCGCACAGTCACCTTTGACCGGCAGGCGCTGCGGCTCGCCGAATTTGGGCCAATGTGAGTGCTGCCGGCGTCGTGCCTCGTCTTCGTCGCCTTGATCCCGCCCAGCGATCTGGTCTCGGTCTATGCAAGACACAAGACATGTGGCTTTCCCGGGCGTAAAGACAGGCGTTCTCCGCCGTCTTCATCCGGGGCAGCGAAACTGCCGCCTCGCATTGTTCATTCTGGAGATCGCGGCGGCGCTTTTGTCGGTGCTGGCGCTTCGTGACGGGATCTCGGGCCGTGTCGCTGAAAACACTGTGCGCTCTCGCATTTTGGGGGACCCTGCTTGCGATCTCGAGCGGCCTCACGATCCGAGGAATTTGCCGCCTCGGGTCATCTCGTCGCGGAGCCCCGAAATCGCGGCGCTGACGTCGCAGGTGCCGTGACGTGAGTCAGCCACTAGCGGTTCATTCCCCGAACGGCTTCCACAACCGCCTTCGTCACCTCGTTCGTGGTCGCCGTACCGCCCAGATCCGGCGACAGGATTCCGGCGGCGCAGATCTGCTCCACCGCCCGCATCAAAAGATCGGCGGCCGCCTTCTCGCCGAGGTGCTCCAGCATCATGGCCCCCGTCCAGAACGTCGCGACCGGGTTGGCAATGCCCTTGCCGGTGATGTCGAAGGCGCTGCCATGGATCGGCTCGAACATCGACGGCGAGCGCCGTTCCGGATCGATATTACCGGTCGGCGCGATGCCCAGCGACCCGGCCAGAGCCGCCGCCAGATCCGACAGGATGTCCGCATGCAGGTTGGTCGCCACAACCGTATCGATCGACTGCGGCTTCCGCACCATGCGCGTCGTCATCGCGTCGACCAGTTCCTTGTCCCACGTCACATCCTTGTAGTCGTGTGACACCAGCGACGCGATCTCATCCCAGAACACCATCCCGTGCCGCTGCGCGTTCGATTTCGTTACTACCGTGAGGTGCCTCCGCGGCCGCGACCGGGCGATGTCGAAAGCGTAGCGCATGATCCGCTCGACGCCGCGGCGGGTGAAGATGGCGGTTTCTGTCGCGACTTCCTCGGGCAGCCCGCGATGGGTGCGTCCGCCCTGACCGGCATACTCGCCTTCGGAATTTTCCCGGATGATCACCCAGTCGAGGTCGCCCGGGCCGACACCGCGCAAAGGCGATGTGACGCCGGGCAGGATGCGCGTCGGCCGGACATTGGCGTACTGGTCGAACCCCTGGCAGATCGGCAGCCGCAGACCCCAGAGCGAGACGTGGTCCGGGATGTCCGGGTCGCCGACGGCGCCGAAATAGATCGCGTCCGCGGTCCGCAGCCACGCCATGGCGTCGGCCGGCATGTACTCGCCGTGCTTGCGATACCAGTTTGACCCCCAGTCGTAATGGTCGACGATCAGCTTGAACCCACCATCGCGTGAGGCGACCGCGTCCAGCACTTCGAGTCCGGCGTCGATCACCTCGGGTCCGATGCCGTCGGCGGGGACGGAGGCGATGCGGTAGCTGCGTGTCATGGGACGGCTCCTTGCTGAGATTGTGCCTTTCGTAGCGCCGATGGCGGATGGAACCAAGCCGTGGCGTGCAGCGTCGCGGCATGGTACAGACTCGCTATGGCCTTGACCGCGTTGCCGATGCTGCCCGGCCAGCCCTGGTTATGATCACCGCTCATGGAACGTTCCCCCCTGATCTTCGCAAACCCCACTGTTCCAGACCTTCACCATGTCCGCCTTACAGATCTGCAATGCCGGCTTTTGCGTTGCCCCGCAGCATATCTTCACCACTTGGGAGAGGAGCCCAGCTCGACGCTGGCGGCACATCAAAGGGGTAACACCCATGCATTTTGCACTCCCCCACGTCTTTCACGACATCTTTGGATTGTCGGCACCGCACGACGAGCACCTTCTCGCCGGGCCTGACGAGGAATCCATCCGGGCGCTCGGTGTCAGCCAACCCGTGCTGGCGCGCTTCGGTCAGGATGTCGCCATCCTGTGCCCCGACCTGGTGCATGAAGCACAGCTTGGTCTCGGCCGGCTCTGACGCGTCCTATTCCAGCCTGATCCGGCCCGCGCCGTCGTGTGCGGGCTCGGCTTCGCCGATGATCGCGGCGTTTAGTCCGCTGTCGACCAACGCCTCAAGGCAGGCAGCCGCTCGGGATGGTGGCATGCCCAGAAGCAAGCCGCCGGAGGTTTGCGGATCGACAAGCAAAGCGGTCTCCGGCGAATCTCCCAGCAGCCGTCGGTTATCCGGTGCCAGCGTGCTCTCGATGCCGTGCGCCGCCAGTGCGCGGGCGCCGGGTAAAGCCGGAATCGCCTCCAGCCGCAGCACGGCGGCGGCAGCCGATGCCACCAGCATCTCCTGCAAATGACCGACCAGCCCGAAGCCGGTGACGTCGGTGCCGGCCCGCGGGCGGTGTGCCATCGCGATCCGTGCGGCGCTGGCGTTCGTGGTGCGCATCGATTCGATCGCGGCCAGCAGCCACTGCGCCCTTGCGTTGCCGCGCATATGACCGGCCAGCACGATCCCGGTGCCAAGCGGCTTGGTCAGGATCAACTGGTCGCCCGGTTGCAGGCCGCCCTTGCGCATGATCTTGCCGGAATCGACCAGCCCGGTGACGGCAAAACCGAGCGCGGCTTCTGACGCCTCGGCGCTGTGGCCGCCGACCAGGGCGCAGCCATCCGCACGCAGGATGTCGGTGGCACCCTGGAGCATCGCCGACAGGTCCGCGCGCATCTTCCTTGATGGCCCGAACGGCACCGACGCAATCGCCAGAGCGGTCCAAGGTTGGGCCCCCATGGCATAAAGGTCCGACAACGAATGGGCCGCCGCGATCTGACCAAAGACGAATGGATCGTCCAGAAACGCCCGAAAGTGGTCAACCGACTGGACCAATAATTTGCCGAGCGGCGGCTTCAGGACCGCCGCGTCATCCAGTGTCGTGAGCAGATCGGGGCTCTCGGCGCGGGGCAGCGTGGCGAGCGCCCCGGCCAGCACCTCGGCGCTGACCTTGGCGCCGCAGCCGCCGCAGCGCATCGGCGCGGCGGGATCGGGTGCCATCCGCATCTCGCTGTACATCCGCATCCAGCGCCGGTCGATGCGGTCCTTCAGCCACCAGACCGTGTGCCCCTGCACCGCGATGCCGTTGCGCCAGGCCACGGCCCGCCCGTGCCCGAGCCCGAGGATCGCTAGGGCATCGCGCTGCGGTTTCCATGGCCGCGGTGGGCGCCCGGTCGCCACACGCCGCAGATTGTCCGCCAACGGCCCGCCGGCCCGCACCGCCCAAACGCCGGCTTTCGGCCGCGGATCGCCCTCGATCGCCGCGCAGTCGCCTGCCGCGAAAATGTGCCGGTGGCTGACGCTGCAAAGGTCGGATGTCACCCGGACGCAGCCGGTCCGGTCGCAGGCAATGCCTGATAAAGCGAGGAAGGCCGGCCCCTCGACACCGGTGGCCCATAGCGCGGTCGCGACCTCGATATAGCTGCCGTCCGACAGCAACAGCCTGTCGCCATCCAACGCCGTGGCGGTCACGCCGCAGATGAGTTCCACACCCGCTCGGACCAGCGCTTTCCGCACCGCCCGCCGCGCAACGGCCGGCGCGCCCGCGAGCGGCTCCGGCGTGGCGGAGACCAGCACAAGGCGCAACTGCCCGGCGAACCGGACGGCGAGTGCGAGGGCAAGTTCGACGCCGCCCGGTCCGCCGCCCACGACGGCGATCCGCGCACCGGCCGGAAGGTTCGCCTCCAGCCGGTGCAGCCGTTCGAGGAACCCGCCGATCGGCTTCACCGCGACACCGGCACCGGCTGGCACGGCGGGAATGCCGCCGACATCGATCGACAGCAGATCGAACGGGATCTCCGGCCGGCCGGAAACGGCCACCGAGCGGGCGTCCGGGTCAATTCCGGTCGCCTCGGCCAGGATCAGGCGGGCGTTCGCCAGCGCCGCCAGGGGTGCGAGGTCGATATGGGCCTCGTGGTGGGTGTAGTCGCTGCGGATCAGCCCGGGGAGCATGCCGGTGTAGGGCGTCTCGGGCTCGCGGCCGATCAGCGTCAGGCGCACGCCTGGCTCAGGCCGTATGGCGAAGCGGCGCAGGACCTCGACATGGGCGTGGCCGGCGCCGAGCAGCACGATGTCGGTCTCGACCGGTTGGGACGGTTGCATGGGCCGAGTTTAGCGGGTTTTGGCGAGTCGGCTTGGTGGGGTATCCTGGTTGTGAAGAGGGAGGTTGTGCGTGACCCGGGAGCGGCCGTCGCCTGCGCTGCCGTCGTTGCACTGGCGCAGCAGCCCGCCTGTGTGCTATAATCTGCCATGCAGACCGTTTACAGCGACCATAGCCGCCTCGACGAGCGCAGCCTTGCCATGCACCAGCTTATCGCTGCGAAGGTGCAGGCCGATCCCGCCTTGCTGGACAAGGTGCGAGAGAACGTGCGCCGCTGGCAAGCAAGCGAAGGCAGCCCGAAGTTGGCGCTCGTGGAGTGGGAGCAGATTCTTGACGGCCCGGTCAATCAGGTCGCGCAATTCCTCGCGGAGCGCTCCGAACGCGCGACCCGGCTTCGCCAGTCCAGCCCGTTCGCGGGGATTTTGACGGAAGCCGAGCGCCGCACCATTTATGAATCGTATTCAACTCGAACATATCATCCGCGCAGCGAGTCAAATCTCGGATGATACCGAGATCGTAGTCGTCGGTAGTCAGGCGATTCACGCGCAGGATATGAAGCTTCCGCCGGTTGCATTTCAATCGGCAGAAGCTGACGTGTATCCACGCAACCACCCCGAACGCGCCGACGACATCGACGCGGCCATCGGGGAGCTTTCGCGCTTTCACGAAACGCACGGCTACTACGCGCATGGCGTTTCACCCAAGACCGCCATTCTTCCCGCAGGCTGGGAACAACGCCTCATTCGTATCAGCAACCCGAACACGGGCGGCGCGACCGGGCTTTGTCTCGACATTCACGACCTCGTTTTGTCGAAATACGCGGCGGGGCGCCAGCAGGATCGGGATTTCAATCAGGCCATCGTTCGCGCCGGACTCGTTAGCCGAAGAAAGCTTACCACGCTGTTGCGCACCATGCCAGTTGATGACGAGATGAAGGGCGTCATCGCCGCGCGCATCAAATCCGCCTATTCTGCTGCCGGGTAACCGCGTGCCCCGAAAGTCCCCAAGCGATAGAGCGCGTAGCGTTCGGCAAAGGGTGCTTTGTGAGACACGCGACCGTTTGCACCCCACGTGCGCGAGCACAGGCCGCGGGATCGGGGAGCTAGACTTTGCTCACAATGTCAGTCAGTTTCTTGGCAGCCATAAGTTTGCTGTAAGTGGTGTAGCGCGGTCCCTGCATCGCCCCGTCCCGCCCTGAGCGTCGGCGAACGGTATGGGCTCAATTGCTTTTGCGGGTTCGGAAAATATCAGTTTGTATTTTCCGCCCTCGCCGTAAGGCTCAATTCGGGATACAGGAGCAACGTGGGTAATCGCTGAAACGGGCTGAGACCGATAGGCGGCAATCCACTTGATTTTCTCTAACATGCCACCAGAAATGCGAATGGCATACCAGCAATTTTCGCCCAAAAAGACCTTCTCAAAACCATCTTTTTGTGCAGGCACTATAACCGCATCTGGTTCAGATAAGAGGGGCATGATCTGGTGCCGTCGGAAACGACTTTGTCGATGTTAATGGTGTTGCAATAGCCTTAGGTTTCTCAAAAGCATGAAGACCTACGAGTGGAAGTATTTGCAAGACTTCGTTCAAAAATCCCCTTGTATCTGCTTTTTCACTTTCAGTTAGTGCTGGCTCTTGCGGCGCGTTTCCGTTTTCGAGGTGGCTTCGCTGGGCTTGGGTTGCGTGAGCGACAAGCGCGAACTCCAGCCACTGAACGTGTGCCTTGTTTAGGCCCCGATTCGTGGAGACGAACGCAATCCCCTATGACCAAAACTCCTTGTTTTTGTAATGGTTATCAATCCTCTCACGGATGCCGTCTCCCTCACCAACATAAATTGTCGGCAAGTCGTCGTCGTTAGTAAGACCTACAAGGATATAAACGCCCGGATTTCCGAATGCCTCACGACTTCTGGTGTCCATCCACCTTTCGCGTGGGAAGACCACACACTCCCCGGTCCAATTCATCCGATCAATGATGCGGACGCCTTGAGGGTCACCGTTTGGGACAAAAATGCGAATTGTGTATGGGTCAGCCAACGTTAAGACCAAATTAATTAGGCACGATCTATAACAACAAAAGCTTCAGTCGGCAATGACCTGAACCGTCTCGCGAAGGGTAAGTTTTGAGACGAAACGTCGTCCCCATGGCGCAACCCGTCCGTCTCGCGCATTGTCGGCTGATACGGCGACAACCACCGGATCATGACACCCCCGAACCAGGGACGCCGCAGCATATCGCGGATTGGGGTGACCCATAATCCCGCACCCAGCAGAACGAAAGCATGGACTTTCGGGACCAGATCGCCGCAAAGAGAGCCGAATTGGACCGGCTCCGTCCCCTGACACCAAGGGGTCTGAGCAACCTTGAGCATGTCCACGATCTCGAACTCACCTACACATCGAATGCGATCGAGGGCAACACGCTCACCGCTGTCGAGACGACCCTGGTCATCGAGCAAGGGATCACGATCGGCGGCAAGCCGCTCAAGGATCATATGGAGGCGATCGATCTTTACGAAGCCATTCATTACGTGCGCGCGCTCGCACGCCGCGAAACCGCGCTCACCGAGATGGACATTCGCACGCTGCACAGTCTGGTCATGAAGCGTTCCGCGCCCGAGATCGGCGGTCACTATGCTGCCCAAGGTCGCTTCGTTCTGACCGCGACGGGACGCCAGGCCTTTCCCTCGCCGGCGGAGATCCCGGCACTGATGGGTGACCTCGCGACGTGGCTCGCGGCGGCACCCGACACACCGCCAACCGCCTTCACCGCGCGTCGCCGCCTGGTGGAGATTCACCCATTCAACGATGGCAACGGCCGCACCGCTCGGCTTCTGATGAACCTGATTTTGCTGCGCGGACACTATCCGCCGATAGCGGTGCGTCCGGAAGACCGGCCCGCCTATATCCTTGCGTTGCAGCAATCCGAACCCGAGAGCTTCGCCCGTCTGCTTTATCAGCGTCTCTCCCCGCACCGGCCCAGAAAGGCCAGCAACCGGCATCCTGAATCTGACCCTGCCCGAGGCCGGGGCAGCCTCCAGCCATCATCAGCGGCGTGGCGAGAGCCGACCCCGCGGGTGGAGCGTCGATTGCTACGAATCGGTGTGCGGGATCGCACTCGGAACGGGGCAAGCGCTTGGGACGGACGCTCGGACACCAGTCATATCGAACCGGATGCACCCCGGGGAATCTGGACGGTTCGCCCGCCGCGGGCCAAGATACGGCATGAGCATCGTTCTACATGACCTGGCGGGCGCGGACCCGGACCTTCGGTTCAGCCCCTATTGCTGGCGGACCCGCTTCGCCCTGGCTCACAAAGGCCTGCCGGTCGAAACCGTCCCGTGGCGCTTCACCGAAAAGGAGGCGATCGCGTTCTCCGGGCAGGGCAAGGTCCCGGTGATCCAGGACGACGGCAAAGTCGTGTCTGATAGCTGGGCGATCGCCGAATATCTCGAGGAACAAGTCCCCACCCCAACCCTTTTCGGCGGAGCGACGGGGCGCGCCCACGCTCTGTTCCTAAATTCATGGGTGGACGCGGTCGTGATCGGCGGGATCGCACGGTTTATCGTGCGCGACCTGCTGGATGTCATCGATCCGAAGGACAAGGACTACTTCCGGTCCAGTCGCGAGGCCCGCTTTGGCCGGAGCCTGGAATCGGTGCAGGACGGCCGTGAGGCACGTCTGCCCGCATTTCGCGAATCGCTCCTGCCGGTCCGGTTGGTACTGCGGCGCCAGGCATGGCTGGGCGGTGCGACGCCAAGCTATGCGGATCACATCGTTGCAGGCACGTTGATGTGGCCACGCTGTGTCAGCCGTTTTGAATTACTTGAAGGCACTGATCCGATTACACAATGGCTAAGTCGCGTGCTGGACCTTTACGGCGGTCTCGGTCGTTCGGCGAAACGCGCCTGAACCCAACAACGTGAAGCCGACCGTGTGACCGGCCGGCTTCTTCGAATGGCGGCAGATCGTTAGCCGCCGCCGCCATCCAGGCCAGTTTGACCCGGTCCGTTGCCGGTGTTGTCATACGGGCCGGAATGGTAGGTGTTGTGGTAGAAACCCCGAGTATTCGCATACGCCATCGGCGCCCCGCCTGCTGTCAGCGTCAGAGCCGCGAAGGCGGCCAGAATCAGCCTTTTCATCGTAATCATCTCCTCTTCCGGATAACGCGCCGATAGGCGCGCCACGTCCGGGCCGTGTCGTCCAAGAAGGAGCAGGAACGCAGACCCCTTGAAGGACCGAACCGCAAATAGGCGCGCCGTGTGCACTGCACAATAGACATTACGGACAATTCAAGTTAGCAATGACCCGGCCGCGTGGAAGCCATCCAGGCGCGGCAGTTGTCTACACAGCCCGGTGAGGTTCCGTTTGGTCTACGAACCGATCAAATGCAATACAAGCATTCGTTCCTGTGGCTTTACGCGGTGTTCAAACAAGTAGATCGCCTGCCAAATTCCGAGCAGCGGGCTGCCGTTTTGGACAGGTATTGAAAAGGTGGTTTGCGTCAGGGCCGCCTTGATATGGGCAGGCATGTCATCCGCGCCTTCGGTGTCGTGTCGATACTGACTCCCGTCCGGCGCCACGCGGCGGAAGAAATCCAGCAGGTCCGCTCGGACATCCGGATCCGCGTTCTCCTGAACGATCAGCGACGCCGAGGTGTGCTGGCACCACACCGTTAGCAGACCCGTCGAAATCCCTTGTTGGCCGGCCCAGTCACGAATTGGCTGCGTCACGTCATACAGCCCCTGGCCCTCGGTGGAGACCTCAACTGTGTGGATCGCCTGTTTCATCCCTCAATTCTAGATTTTCCGGAGCTTTGTGCAACCGAACGCCTCAGTGCGGGGTCCACTGTCGAACCGTGCCGGCTGGTGGCCTCGCAAAAAACGCAGGCGCCGAGCCAACCGAACTTACAGCGTCTTCAGATACTCCAGCAGCGCCTTCTTCTGGTCCGGCGTCAGCGTTGTGGTCCCGAATTCATGACCGCAATTGCTGTCGCCGGACGTCCGCTGGTCGCAGCCGGTCGTGGTCAGCGTGTAGTGGAACGCCGATTGATCAGCGGCGAGCCCGACCTTCACCGGATCGTACGCCGGTCCGACCATCAATGCCTTCGGTCGATCGGAGGCCGGCTTCAGCAGATCCTCCAGTGTCGGCACCGAACCGTTGTGCAGATACGGCGCGGTTGCCCAGATGCCATGCAGCACACGGGACTCGTATTTGAACGGATGTGGATCCGGCTGCACCGGCTTGGTGAAAGCTTTCTTGAGCTCCTGCGCACGCGCGGAATGGGCGTGAACGCCGCGTGTCACCAAATCCGAATTCGGACCGGTGTCGGTCACGTTCGGCGCCGACATGTCATTGCCAAGGTCAACGATACGCTTGAGTATCGTCCCGGTCACCGACATCCCCAACGTCGAGAAGGCGCTGTCAATCGGCTGGAGCGGGGGAATCAGATGTGGAATCTGCGCGCCATTCAGTATCCCGGTGTCGACCCTCCAACCCAGCCAGGCCGGATCGCCTGGCACACCCAGCATCACCCACTCCCGATTGTCGGTGCCGACATCAATCAGCGGTGTGGCCCAGGTTTCCTGGAACAAGTTCCGCGGCTTGCCCTTCTTTTCACCGTGGCAATCGATGCACCCGCCCTGCGCTGTGGTCCATTTGAAGATGTCCTCGCCTTGTTTCGCCAGGACCGGGTCGGTCGGCCATTGGAACTTCGGCGGCCCAAGCAACGTAATAAGCTTCTCCAGCGCCAGCAGCCCAAGGGTGCCCGAAGAATTGACCGTCGTGTAGTCGATCTTCATCAACGGATACTCGACGGGATTCTTGCTTGGATGGAACAGTGCGAACACGCCGGTCACTTCGCCCGTGTTGCGGGCCAGGCTGAGCAGAGCGTCACCGTTCGCGGCGGCGTACAGCCGAACAGGGCTATCGCTACAACCAAGAGAAGCCGTTTCATCGAACATCCCAATCGTTTTTATGGATCGATCCTGAACCATGCAACGTAGGGGTGCAAGCGCAAATTCGGCTACAATCGATACGGCCCCGCTACCGCCAAAGCCTTCTAGCGGGGTAACCAGTCCTCCCGCACGTGGATGATTGTGTGGTTCCTGTCCACGAGACGCCGCCAACCGGGCTTCTCATCCATGACCGCAATCATCGCGTGGCCGGCGGGGAAGACTGTCCACGCGATGCCATACTCCGACAGCGCACGGTCCAGTGCCGAGTGGTCCCCCGAAGTGATGCGAACGTATTGGCCAAGAAACGTGCCACCATAAAGGTCGGCACGACCGTCGATGAACGGACGGACCCCGGCAAAGATCAATTGCCCGCCGAGACCATACTCATTCAGCACCGGTTGTGCCCGCAGCGACGGCGGGACGGCATCGAGCGTGGCGGAGAACGCCGCACCTGTCCGCTCCGGGCTCAGAGGCAGTGCAATCCGCGCCGCCAGCGCCACCACTGCGACCATCGTCATCCCCGCCGACAGGTATCGCCACCTCCGGTCAGACGCCCTGGCGCCGCCGCGCGCGAGGCTCGCACCCAGCGGTTCCGCCAGGACCAGCACACCGACAATCCCCAGAACCTGTTCGTAGCGACCATGGGCCAGAGCGAAGTGAATCAGGCCCAGAAGCAGGATCAACCGAACTGGAGGCAGCACCATCTTTCCCGAAAAACCGATCCGGAGCGCGACCAGAATGACGAGTTCAAGCGACTGGAAGCGGGAGAAATCCGCCGGCCGCCACTCGTTGATCCAGACCAGGTTCGTCATGCCGATGAGGTGGTACGGAAACAGCACGCCGGCGAGAAAGTCCGGATTGATCAGTGCCACCGCCCAGGCGGCGAGGATGAACCCGCACCAGGACCTGAAAACCCTGCGGCGGTCGGCACCATGATCGAACAAGGCCTCGATCATGAAGGCGCCGGACAGCAACAGGCCGAGCATGAAGCTGCCATGCATATTGACCCAGACAAGCATGACCGGCAGCAATGCGAACGAGGGTGCCCTGCGCTGCGCCCGCGCCGTCACAAGGCCGCCGCACCACAGCATGAGGCACGGCCAGACCAGCAGATGAGGGCGGGCGAGCAGGGACGAAGCGGCGCAGGACAGCCCGAGGATCACAGCCGCGATGGCATAGAATCCCGGCAGGAATCGGCGCGCGTGGTGCAGCAGCATGGCGCCTGTCACGCCCGCCGCGGCCGCGGCCAGCGCCATGACGCCCTGCATTCCGCCGGCCCTGAACGCCAGCGCCATCAGCGTCTCGGCAAGCCACTCATGCGCGAACCACCGACGGTCACCGGCGGTAAAGGAAAACGGGTCGGTTGAAGGAATGGCGCGATGATCCAGAATCCAGCCGCCGGTTCTGATCTGCCACAGCGTGTCGTTATCACTTAGGATCAACGGCAGAAACAGCACCACGACGAACAGCAGGCAGCCGGCAATCACCACCGCGGGGTCCAGGCGCGTGCCGCGCCGGTGTCCGATCAAAGAGCTGGTGGAATGTCTGCGGACGGGTGGCCGGCAGCAAGGCCCGTAAGGCGCATCATCACTACCCTGCATCGTTCCCTTATCGCATCATGAACGACGACGGGTTTCGCTGCAAGGCCGCATCGGTCTCGGCCGGCGGGCCTAATCCGGCTGCGTCGCCTTATGTGCAAGCAACGCCATCAGCCGCCGGTCGCGCCACTCCTGCCGCACCGGCTGCATATTGACCGGCAGTTCGGCGCGGCGCGCAGCATGCAGCCGGTTCACCAGCGCGGCATCCCATGCCAGCGGCTTCATCTGTTGCTGCATCGTTGCGTAAAGCGGCCCGTAACGATTGCAGTAATCCGCCAGCCCGCCCGGGGCGTTGAGGTCGATCGTCTCCAGCGGCCCCATGAAGCTCCAGCGCAGGCCCAGACCGTGTTTTACCAGCGCATCGAGATCGGCCGGCGTAATGACGTCGTCCGCGAGGAGCCGGAACGCCTCGGCCAGCAGCGCTCCTTGCAGGCGGTTCAGCGCGAACCCGTCGATCTCCTTCTTCACCGTCGCCGGCACCTGGCCGGCCTTGACCATGATGTCGCGCGTACGCTCAGTCACCGCCGGATCGGTCCACGGCGCGGGACAGATTTCGACCAGCGGCACCAGATAGGGCGGGTTCACCGGGTGGGCGATCAAACAGCGACTCCGCGTTTTCAGGTGCTCGGTGAATGCACTGGCCGGGATACCGGAAGACGATGAAGCGATGATGGCGTCAGGCTTCGATGCCCGCTCCAGCTCGGCAAAAACGCTGCTCTTGACGTCGACGCGCTCCGGCCCGTTTTCCTGAATATACTCGGAGTCGCGCACCGTTTCCCACAGCGACTGCATAGGCCGGATGCGGGCCAGAACCGTTTCGGGTTCGTCGCCGAGCAGGCCGGCGCCTCGCAATTCCGGCAACCGGTCGGCGATGAAAGTCAGCGCCTGGGTCGTCTGCAACGGGAACTGGTCCCACAGTGTCACATTGAAACCGGCCCGCGCGAACACGATGGACCAGGCTCGGCCGATCAGCCCGGCCCCGATGACGGCGACGTTGGTCATGCTGGGTTCTCCTGCTGCTGGACCGCGAGATGCCACGATCAGGGCCAGGCGGGCAATCGCCAAAGGGGGCAACAGCCGAAGTGGGCAGGAGCTGGGCGACCGCTTGCGCGTGAGCCGGTTGAGCGTCAGTTTCCCGACTTCGGATGCAGGAGGGAACAGGCGATGGCCAAGACCACCCGGGTGGCAGTGCTCGACGACTGGCAGGGTGTGGCGCGTGGCGCCGCCGACTGGACGCCTCTGCAGGCACGTGCCGAGGTGGTGTTCTTTTCCGATGCCTTCGCGGACGCCGATGACGCCGCCGCGAAACTGGCGGATTTCGACATCGTGCTGTCGATGCGGGAACGGACGCCGCTGCCCGGGTCCCTGATCAACCGCCTCCCGAAGCTGCGCATGCTGGGGATGACGGGTGCGCGGAACGCGTCGCTGGACACCGCCGCCTGTACGGCTCGGGGAATTCCCGTGTGCGCCACACAGGGCGGCGGATCCAACGACTCGGCGACGGCGGAGTTGGCGCTGGGGCTGCTGATTTCAGCCGCACGCGGGCTGGCGGTCGGGGATGCGGTAATCCGGGCCGGCGGGTTCCAGATGGGGGTGCCGATTGGGATCGGGCTGGCCGGAAAAACGCTGGGCGTGATCGGCCTGGGCAAGCTCGGCGGCTATATGGCTCGGTATGCGACGGCACTGCGCATGAACGTGATCGCGTGGAGCCAGAACCTGACGGCCGAAAAGGCCGAGGCGGCCGGTGCTCGGCTGGTTACAAAGGACGAACTGATGGCGACCGCCGATGCGATCAGCATCCACATGGTGCTGTCGGATCGCAGCCGCGGGCTGGTGGGGCGCGCGGATATCGCGCGGATGAAGCGAGGGGCGATTTTGGTGAACACCTCCCGTGCGCCGATCATTGACGAGGCCGCAATGCTTGAGGCGCTGCACGAAAATCGCATCATCGCCGCGCTGGATGTGTATGACCGGGAGCCGTTGCCGCCGGACCACCCGCTGCGCAAGGCGCAGAACACGGTCCTGACCCCGCATCTGGGATACTGCGTGCAGGAGACTTGGAACGCCTTCTATCCGCAGATGATCGAAAACGCACTGGCTTTCATGGATGGCACGCCGGTTCGGGTGACGAATCCGGAGGTGCTAGGGGCGTGATAAGGACCTGGACGGACGTCGCCGAGGCGTGGGCTGCGGGCTCAGTCCCGGTCGCCGAGCAACGCGCGTTTCAAATGCTGCGTCGGGGGGGCCGGGCCGATGAATGTGGCGAGCATGGTCTCGGCGAAGTTGCGATCGGTGATGTTACCCATCGGCCGCCCGTTGAACGTGACCTCGACGCCTTTGGAGGTGAAGAACAGCACCGTCTCATCGCCGCTGTGGATGGGTGGAACCGCCACTAGAAAACGTTGCACGTCCGATGGATTGAGGTAGCACGCAGGCGGCCGGCAATTGTTTTCGAAACCATCTTGCCAGGCTTTTCGGGCATCCGCTGCATCAACGTCGCGCAAAAACCGGATGTCGAGCAGTTTTCGCTCCGATGACCGAAGAATATTGTCCGGATTGTCGCTCCGTCGTTCCAAATACAGACCGGCGACGTAGATATGGATCCCGAGGACCGAATAGGTCCGTAGCCCCAAACCATTCAGGTTCATGCGCGTGCCGTCCATCACACGCAGGTCCGGCATCGTGACGCCGTTCAGCTCCGCCGCATTCGCTGCAGAGAAATGGATCAGGGCAACCACTACCAACATCAAACGACGGACCATCGATTTTGATCCTACCACTCAGTCAGCTATTTCCAAGACGTATTCTATGTCGGCGCCGAAACACCGATTCGTGTAATATGGTCAGAGCCGATGCCAAGGGAAGACGTTGTCGCATCATCGATGTGCGCGGATAGCGCAATTTCTGGAGACCGCGACGCCCCAAATGCCGGCTTTGCGGCTGAAGTCGATTTTTTGGCAACACCTTGCGCGGCCAGAATCCAACGAACCGGCCGATCAAACCTATGAACAAATTGTAACACTGATCACTCGATTTATTTCGGGAACAACAAACGGCAACACAGCCGTTACCCGCGGATCGTCAAGCCCCGGAAAACCTTACCGGCGACGCCCGGCGAATTCCCTTCCTGATGCATGCCGGTGCCACCCGGCGGTTGCAATCGTTGCGGTCGGCAACATGCCGCGCGGGGATACCGGTCACTTCATGCAATGACCATGCGTTCACCTCATGGTCCTTGCTCTGATACGAGTCAGCTGATCACACTTCTCGCTCGCCGCACTTCGGAACTGGACCCTGTCAACAG
Organism: Rhodopila sp.; assembly: GCA_050010355.1. Classification (GTDB taxonomy): domain Bacteria; phylum Pseudomonadota; class Alphaproteobacteria; order Acetobacterales; family Acetobacteraceae; genus Rhodopila. The sequence continues at coordinate 15,513 of JBEKLE010000002.1, forward strand.
AATGACCCAAAACGTTTCGATCATCATCCCCACCCTTAACGCCGCCGCCTTCCTTCCCACGACCCTCGCGTCGCTGGCCGGACCGCCCGAAATAATAGCCGCGGACAGCGCGCCCGAAATCGTCGCCGCGGACAGCGCGCCCGAAATCATCATCGCGGACGGCGGCAGCACCGACGAAACGACCGCCATTGCCGCCGCCTTCGGCGCCCGCATCCTGATCGCCCCGCGCGGCCGAGGCACCCAGATCGCCGCTGGTATTTGTGCCGCCAGCCACCCCTGGCTGCTGTTGCTCCACGCCGATACATGCCTGTCCCCGAACTGGCGCGCCGGCGCCCACGACAGCACAACGCACGCCGGCTACTTCCGGTTCGTCCTGAACAGCGACGATCCGCGCGCCAGGCGTCTCGAACGGATGGTCGCTTGGCGCAGCCGGGTCCTGGGCCTGCCCTACGGCGATCAGGGACTGCTGATTCACCGCGACCTGCTGCGCGCAGTCGGCGGCATGAAACCCCTGCCACTGATGGAGGATGTCGACCTCGTCCGCCGCCTCGGGCGCTCCCGCCTGCTTCCGCTGCCCGCCGACGCGGTCACCGCGGCGCACAAATGGGAGACCCAAGGCTACCTGCGCCGCTCGGCCCGCAACCTGCTGTGCCTGTCACTGTGGTTCGCCGGCGTGCCGCCCGGGTTCATCCGGCGTTTATACGAATGAGGGACACCGTCATCGTGTTCGCCCGCGCGTCCCGCCTGGGCGCAGTCAAGCGCCGCCTCGCACGCGACGTCGGCGACCGCACCGCCCTGCGCTTCCATATCTCGACTCTGATCGCGTTGCTGCGCGACCTGAAAGCCTGCCGCCGCTTCAATGTCGTGCTGGCGGTCACCCCCGACCGAGCGCGATTCCGCCTGCCGGTGCGGGTTCGGCGGATAGACCAGGGCGCGGGCGACCTCGGCCACCGCATGACCCGCGCCTTGCGCCGATACCGCCGCGTGGCATTGCTGGGGAGCGACATCCCCCAGGCCAGCGCGGCCGATGTCAACGCCGCCTTGCGCCGCCTGGGTACCGCCGATGCGGTTTTCGGACCAGCGCGTGACGGCGGCTACTGGCTGATCGCGCTAGGGCCTCGACGCCCGGCCGATCTCTTCGGACCGGCGCGCTGGTCTACCGAACATGCCCTGGCGGACACACTACGGAAATTCCATCGGCATCGAGTCGGCTTCATCCGGTGCCTGACGGATGTGGACACCAGTGCCGACTACCGAAGCTGGCTTGCGTCCGGCGGCTGATCACACGATCCTGCCTGCAAGTCCTGGAGGAAACCAGTGGTATCCACCCTCGGTGTGGACCGCGATGCGGTCTACCGCAAGATCGGCTGGCGGCTGCTGCCGTTCGTGCTGGCCTGCTATGTGATCAACTATCTCGACCGCGTCAGCATCGGCTACGCCAAGCTGCAGTTCATGCCCGAGATGCACATGAACGAGGCGGTCTTCGGCATGATCACCTCAGTCTTTTTCTTCGGTTATATCGCGTTCGAGGTGCCGTCCAACCTGTTGCTGATGCGTATTGGTGCGCCGGCGACGCTGACGCGTGTGATGGTGCTTTGGGGCGCCGTCATCGTCTCCATGATGTTCGCCCAGAACCAGTACTGGTTCTACGTGCAACGTTTTCTGCTCGGATCGTTCGAGGCCGGGTTCTTCCCTGGCGTGTTGCTTTATCTGAGCTTCTGGTTCCCCAATCACCGGCGCGGCCGAGCGACCAGCCTGTTCCTGGTGGGCATTCCGCTGTCGGGGCTGGTCGGCGGTGCGATCTCCGGCGCCGTCATGGAGGGCATGGACGGGCTGCTGGGAATCCGCGGCTGGCGCTGGCTGTTCCTGGTTGACGGCCTGCCGGCGATCCTGCTGGGCTTGGCCGCGATGTTCGTGCTGACCGACAAGCCGTCGAATGCGCGGTTCCTGACCGAGGCGGAAAAGCTGGTGGTGGTCGAGGACATGGAAGCGGACCGCAGTGCGCGCATCACGGCCGCCTCGACGACCGCCATGGAGACGTTGCGGAACCCCAAGGTCTGGCTGATGGTCGCGGTGTATTTCACCATGGCGTTTTTAAACACCAACCAGATCTGGTTCCCGACGCTGCTGCGCGGGGTGGGCGCCAAATCGGTCACCGAGGCCGGCAACATCCTCGTTGGCGTCTGGATCTTTGCCGCCGCGTTCGTGCTGCTGGTCTGCCGCAACTCCGATCGGGTGGGTGAGCGGAAGTGGCATTTGCTGGTGACCGGGATGCTGGCGACGGTGGCCTATCTGTCACTGCCGCTGGCAGCCGGAAACCTGTGGGCAACAGCGGTCCTGGTGGCCATTGCCGCCGCCGCGGGATATGCGGTGTTCATGGTGTTCTGGACCATCCCGCCCGTCTTCCTGGAGGCGCGAGGCGCTGCCATGGGCATCGGCATGATCAGCGCGCTGGGCCAGTTCGGCGGGTTATCAGGTCCGGCGGTGGTCGGCTGGGCGTTCAACGCAACCGGCAGTATCTACGTCGGCTTCACCGTCGCGGCCGTAACGATCTTCTTCGGCACCCTGCTGGCCGCGTTCGCCATCCCCCACACGCGGCTGCGCAAGCCGGCGGTCCAGGCTATCGCAGCGTGAGATGCGCGACCTCAGCCGGTATCGCTCAATTCCTCGAACCGCTCCGGCTGCCGCAACGTGATGTAGCCATGCTCGATCGACAACCATCCCGCATCGCGCCAGACCTGCAGTTGCTTGTTGACGCTTTCGCGCGACGACCCCACCCGCGTGCCGATATCCCGCTGCGACAGCTTGAAGTCGATACGAACGCCCTGCGGTGTCGCACGGCCATGATCCGCCGCCAGGCGTACGAGAAGCCGCGCCAGCCGGCCGGGCAGATCCAGCATCACCATTTCGCCGAGGGCGTCACTCGTCTGCCGCAACCGCTGGCACAGCACGGCGAGCAACCGTAGCACAACGTCCCCGTTCGAAAGCAGGAAAGGCAGGAAATGCCGCCGTTCGATGACCAGCAGCGTCGTGTCCTCGGTTGCCGTGGCGTCCGCGCTGCGCGGCTTGCCGTCCAGCATCGCCATGTCGCCGAACACCTCGCCCACGCCGATCGTGTTCAACATGACTTCCTTGCCGTCGGGGGACCCGGTGCTGATCCGAACCGAACCGCGCAGCACCGCCATCATGGACGACTCGATGTCGCCTCTCTGGAAGATCGTCTGTCCGCGTCGCACAAAACGTTCCGCAGCAAGATCAAGAAAGCGCTCCTGCTCGGGCGCCGGCATCGCCGCGAACAGTGTGCAGTTCCGTAACGCCACCCGCTGCTTCGCGCGATCAGGCATTCCACCCCCAACCTGCGCCCCACTATGCACGTCCAGCCGCCGGCGCCATAGTCCGATGGCCAGATTGATCATGCAGGCAGTGGAAGAATGAAGACTTTCAGCACCGTCACCGTCGACCGTCCGCAGGAACACACCGTCCTGGTCACGTTGAACCGTCCCGAGGTCGCCAACGCGATGAACACCCAGATGGGTCTCGACCTACTGGAGGTGTTCGATGGCTTCTGTGCCGCACCGAACAGCCAGCGCTGCATCGTCATCACCGGGTCCGGCACCAAGGCCTTTTGTGCCGGCGGCGATCTGAAGCAGCGCAACGGCATGACGGACCAGCAATGGCAAGACCAGCACCTGATTTTCGAGCGGATGATCCGAGCGACGCTGGGCTGTCCGGTGCCGGTCATCGCCGCGGTGAACGGCGCCGCTTACGCCGGTGGACTGGAAATTTCCCTTTGCGCCGACTTCATCTATGCAGCCGAACACGCCCGCTTTGCCCTCACCGAGGTGACGCTGGGGATCATGCCAGGCGCGGGCGGCACGCAGAACCTGCCGCGAGCGGTCGGCGGCCGGCGGGCGAAGGAGATCCTGCTGACGGGCCGCCCGTTTTCGGTGCAGGATGCGTATGATTGGGGCATGGTCAACCGGATCTGCAAAGCCGAAACGCTGCTCGCCGAGGCGCTGGACACCGCGGCGGTGATTGCGGCAAACGCACCGATCTCCACCCGCCAGATCAAGCAGTCAGTGAACATGGGCCTCAACACCGACCTTCAGACCGGCATGATGTTCGAGATCGAGGCCTATAACCGCATGGTTCCGACCGACGACCGTCGCGAGGGCATCCTGGCCTTCAACAAGAAGCGGAAGCCAGTCTATCACGGCCGTTAATACCGCCAAGAGAACTGGAGGAAAACGATGAACGCGATCAGCGATATCCAGGCGGGCAGGGGCCTGACACGGTCGTTGGCCGAGCAGGCAGGCGCGTTGCAATTGGAAGACGTTCCGGAAACGATTCGGACGTGGGCGAGGCAGTGCGTCCTGGACTACCTGGCCTGCGGCATCGCCGGCGCGTCCGATGAACTCGTAACGATACTGCTCGCGGAAATGCAGGAGCAGGGCGGCAAAGCGGTCGCCACCGTGCTCGGTCACGCCGCGCGTCTGCCGGTGGCATCGGCGGCGATCGTGAACGGGGCCGCCGCGCACGCGCTGGATTTCGACGACGTGAACCTGGCGATGCCGGGACATCCTTCCGTTGCGATCCTGCCCGGATTGCTGGCCCTGGCCGAGGAACGCGGATCGAGCGGCGCTGACGTGCTGACCGCGTTCGTCGCAGGCTACGAACTTCAATGCCGGATCGGGCGAACCATCGCGCCCGGTCATTACGATGGCCTTGGCTTCCACGCGACCGCCACGGTCGGCAGTTTCGGTGCGGCCGCGGCGTGCGCCCATCTGCTGCGGCTCGATCCCGACCGGTTCGTCACCGCATTGGGTATCGCTGGCACGCAGGCGGCCGGTCTGAAGTCAATGTTCGGCACGATGTGCAAGCCGCTCCATGCCGGCAAGGCCGCCTGGCATGGGCTGATGTCGGCGAAACTGGCCGCCCGCGGCTTCACCGCCCGCACCGATATCATCGAGTGCAGCCAAGGGTTTGCTCGCACTCACAGCCCGGACTTCAATCCGGAGCGGGCATTCGACCCGCCACCGGGCGGTTGGTGGATCGCAAACAATCTCTTCAAGTATCACGCCTCCTGCTACATGACCCATGCCGCCATTGAATCCGCAAACAAGCTGCGCCATCAGCATGGCTTTACCCCAGATCAGGTGGAGCGGATCGAAGTGCGCCTCGAAGAGGCCAGCGATCGGATCTGCAACATCCCCGCCCCCCGAACGGGGCTGGAGGCCAAATTCTCGTTGCGGCTGACAACAGCCATGGGCCTCGCCGGCGTCGATACCAGCCGCCTTTCCACCTACTCGGAAGCCGTTGCCGCCGACCCGGTTCTGGTCGGTCTGCGTGACAAGGTCTCAGTGGTTTTCCGAACCGGCATCCCGAACACGTTCACCGAGATCGCGTTGTCGTTACGGGATGGCACCATCCTCACCGCGCAACACGATTCCGGTATCCCGGCCGCTAACGTGGTGCATCAGGGCAGGCGCCTGGAAGCGAAGTTCGCCGCCTTGGTCGACCCACTGCTCGGCACAGAAAAGACCTCACAACTGATCGCCGACGTCGGACGGCTGGACCAGCTGGATGAAATACTGAGCCTTCTGGCGCTTTGCGCCGCCTGACCTGACAAAAGTGAAGGAAGCACAATGCGTCTGAAGGACAAGGTCGCCATCGTCACCGGTGGCGCGCACGGCATGGGCGAGGCCGAGGCCCGCCTGTTCGCCAAGGAAGGCGCCGCGGTCGTCATCGCCGACATGCTCACCAGTGAAGGCGAGGGCGTTGCAGCCGACATCAACGCCATTCAGGGCCGCGCCCGTTTCATCCGCACCGACGTGACGTCCGAGGCCGACTGGCAGAACCTGATCGCCGAAACGATCGCCACCCACGGCCGCCTCGACATCCTCGTCAACAACGCCGGCATCAGCGGCAGCGCGGTCGGCGATCCCGACGGGCTGGAGGGCTGGCAGAAACTCCTGTCCGTCAACGCCGCGAGCGTCTTCCTGGGCACCAAGCTCGCGGCCGCGGCAATGCGCCCCAACGGTCGCGGCTCGATCGTCAACATCTCCTCCATCATGGGCTTCATCGGCAGCGCGGAAAGCCATCCGGGCTACGCGGCCTCCAAAGGCGCAGTCCGGCTCTACACGAAATCGGCCGCGGCAAAATACGGACCGTTCGGGATCCGCGTGAACTCGGTCCATCCCGGCTACATGCCGCCGATGCTGAACGCAACGAACGCCGCCGGCCGCGCATCAAAGATCGAGGCAACCCCGCTGCGCCGTCTCGGCGAACCGATCGAGGTCGCCTACGGCGTCCTTTTCCTCGCCTCCGACGAAGCGTCGTTCGTCACCGGAACGGAACTGGTCATCGACGGCGGCTACATCGCCCAGTAACAGGAGTTCCCCATGGTCCCGAACGCCCAGATCCCCGGCGTCTACCATCGCCGCATCGGCGACATCGTCGTCACAGCTCTGTCCGACGGCTATCTGGATGGCACGGTCGAGGTGATGCAGAACATTTCTCCCGCCGATGCGACCAAGATCCTGACGGACAGTTTCCGACCCGGCCGGCGGACCTCGGTCAACTGCTACCTGGTCTATTCGGCTGGCCGGCTGGCATTGATCGAGACTGGATCAGGCGACTACCTGCTGCCCACGGCCGGCAAACTGCAACAGAACCTGAAAGCCGCGGGAGTCGATCCGGCTGACATCGAAACGGTCATCCTGACCCACATGCACCCTGACCATTCCGCCGGCCTGACAGACCCGAAGACCGGCGAGAAATTCTTCCCCAATGCCGAACTGGTGGTGAACGAAAACGAGCCCCGGCACTGGCAGGATGACGGCGCCATGAGCAAAGCCGACGAACGCGCGCGCACGCTGTACTTCCAGTGCGCGCGCGAACAGATGGCCCCATACCACAACCAGATGCGCACATTCGCCGGCTCCGTCGAGGTTTTTCCCGGCGTGACATCAATGCCCCTGCACGGACACACACCCGGTCATTCCGGCTACATGATCGCCTCCGGGGACAAGTCGTTGCTGATCTGGGGCGATATCATCCATGTCCCGGAAGTGCAGGTGCCTCGCCCGGAAGTGACCATGGTCTTCGATACCGATCCGCACCAGGCCGCCGCGACCCGCAAGCGGACGTTCGACATGGTCGCCACCGACAGGCAGTTGATCGCTGGGATGCACGTTCATTTTCCCGGCTTTGCCCACCTCGTGAAGCAGGGCGACGGCTACCTCATGCTGCCCGAACCGTGGGACCAGGCATTCGGCGGATGACGCTCGGTCTTCTGATCGCCTCGTCCCTGTCCGGCGCCGCAGTCAAATTGGCGCCGGGTCCCGCATTCCTGGCACTGCTTGAGATCGGTGCAAGCCGAGGCCGGCGGGCAGGGGCGCTGTTCATGTGCGGTCATTTTGTCGGCGACCTGCTGTGGGCGTCGTTGGCGCTCACCGCCATCATCGGCGCGCGGACCATCGGCTCCTTGTTCTTCGACATCCTTGGCCTGGTATGCGGCGTGTACCTATGCTGGCTGGGTGTCCGTTCAGCGACCGCCAGACGAAACCCCAACGGCGCATTCACCACCGCCGAACCAAGACGGCCATGGCTGCGTGGCTTGCTCTTCGGATTATCGAACCCGAAGGCCTACCCGGTTGCGGTGGCGATGTTCACGTCCCTGCTGGCTCGTTACGCGACCGCTTTGGACTGGGGCGCTTTCGCCCCGCTGCTGGCGGCAGCCTGCGCCGGGGTCGTCACGGCGGACGCCGTGTTGATCGCGGTGATCGGGGCAGGGGTGGTACGCCAGTTCTACCGGCGCCATGCGCTTCGGGTCACGCGCCTGTCAGGGGTCGTGTTCCTGGTGTTTGGGGTTCACGCCATCGCCACCGCGGCTCCGGGGGTTTGGCGCAAAGTGTGACCTAACCGCCAACCGCCCCCTGAGCCTCCACATAAAGCGCATAAACCGACTGGCTCGCCGCCATGAACAGCCGATTCCGCTTCCTGCCGCCGAAGCAAACATTCGCGCATCGCTCCGGCAGCAGAATACGCCCTATCAGCGTGCCATCCGGCGCAAATACCGCCACCCCGTCCTCGCCCTCACCGCCGGAGAACCCGCACCAGACATTCCCGTCGGTATCGCAACGGATGCCATCCGCCCAGCCCGCGCACTCGAAAAACACGCGCCCGTCAACCGCCCGCGTCCCGTTCTCGACCACATCATAGACAAACGTTCGTTTCGGCCCCACACTCGGCGTATCCACGACATAAAGCCGCGACTCATCCGGCGAGAAGCACAGACCGTTCGGCCGCGCCATATCCCCGACGGCGATCGTCATCGTGCCCGACCGCGGGTCCAGCCGGTACACCCGGAACGGATGCTCCTGCGGCGCCTTGTGCCCCAGGTAATTCCCCCGCGTCCCAGCCCCGTTGTCGCTGAACCATATCGTCCCGTCCGACTTCACCACGACGTCGTTGGGCCCGGTCAGCTTCCTGCCCTCCCACTGATCCGCCAGCGCAACGACCGTGCCGTCATACTCGGTCCGGGTCAGCCGCTGCGTGTCATGTTCGCAGGTGATCAACCGCCCCTGACGGTCGCGCGTGTTGCCGTTGGCATAGTGCGAGGGGTCGCGGAACACGCTGATCTCGCCTGTCGGTTCGTCCCACCGCAAAATACGGTCGTTCGGAATGTCGGAAACCAGCAGGTACCGCCCGTCGCCGAACCAGACCGGCCCTTCGGTGAAGTCGAAGCCGGTGGCGATCCGCTGGATGCCCGCGTTGCCGATAAAAATCTTCTGAAACCTTGGGTCCAGCACTACCACGTCCGGGTCGGGATAGCGTACAGGGCTGGACGATTCCCAGCGCGAGGATGATGTTGACACCTGGCGTTTCCCTCTTTCGGTGAAGCTTGAAGTCACCCTTAAGCTTTCAGGCTCAAACGACAAGTCGCTGGCGCGATGCCCCACCGTCCCGCCTGCTCTTCACCCGCAACGCGAATCCGGAGTCCCCCGCATGTCCGACGCCGTCGTTCCCGTCCGTTTCGACCCCTCCATGGAGCATATCTCGCCCCACGAGGCCGAAACCCACGCCGCCCTGATCGACACCCTGCGCTCCATCAGCGAGACGACATTCGCGCATTCCGGCCACGCCACCCGCGCCGTGCACGCCAAGGGCCATGGTCTCCTGCGGGGCAAAGTCACGGTATTGCCCGGTTTGCCGCCGCATCTGGCCCAGGGACTGTTCGCCAAGCCCGGAGAATACCCCGCCGTTCTGCGCTTTTCCACGATTCCTGGCGACGTGCTGGATGACCACGTCTCCACCCCGCGCGGCCTCGCCGTCAAGGTTATCGGCGTAGACGGAGACCGCCTGCCGGGCAGCGAGAACGACACAACGCAGGACTTCGTGCTGATCAACGGCCCCGCATTCGGTGCCCCGACCGCGGAAGCGTTCCTCGGTAACCTGAAACTGGTAGCCGCTACCACCGATCGCGCCGAGGGCCTTAAGAAAATCGTCTCCGCCATCGCTCGGACCACAGAGGCGGTGCTGGAAGCGTTCGGTCATAAAAGCCCGACCGTGCTGACGCTGGGCGGCCAGCCGCTGACCCACATCCTGGGCGAGACCTTCTACTCGCAAGCGCCGATACTCTATGGCGACTACATCGCCAAGATCGCCGTCGCGCCAGTTGCCCGCCGCTTGACCGCGCTGACCGGCCAGCACCTCGACATGTCCGGGAAACCCAACGCGCTGCGCCAGGCGGTGGAGGAATTCTTCGACCTGAACGACGCGGAATGGGAAATCCGCGTTCAACTCTGTACCGATCTGAAGACGATGCCGATCGAGGACGCGTCGGTCGTCTGGCCGGAGGATCAAAGCCCCTACGTGGCCGTCGCCCGCATCACCGCGCCGTCGCAGGATGCCTGGAGCGCCGAGGCAGTCGAGGCGATCGACGACGGCATGGCGTTCAGCCCCTGGCACGGCCTGGCCGCGCACCGGCCGCTCGGTTCCATCATGCGCGCGCGTCGCCTGACGTATGCGAGTTCAGCGGCGTTCAGAGCCACTCACAACGGTTGCCCGCTTCGTGAACCGCGGTAGTCAACGCGTCGGATAGGCCTTCGGATAGATGATCTGGTCCGGCGGCCCCGGCGGGTCCGGCGGCCCCTTCTTCCCGCACGCCCCCAACAGCCCCAGTGCCACCGCCAAAGCCAGCACCGCTCTCATGCCCCCAACCTCATCCGAGCATCCCCAGCCCCAACGCCTTAAGCCCCAGCGTCTTAAGCCCCAATGCCTCCAGCCAGCGCGCCGCCTGTTCCCTGACCCGCATCGGCGCCGTCCCGCCATAACTCACCCGCGACGCCACCGAGGCCTCCACCGTCAGCACCGAAAACACGTCGTCCGTTATCCTCGCCTCGACCGACTGCATCTCCGCCAGGGACAACCCGGCCAGGTCCACACCGCGCGCTTCCGCCATCGCCACCAGCCGCCCGGTCGCGTGATGAGCATTGCGGAACGGCAGTCGCAGCACCCGCACCAGCCAGTCCGCCAGATCCGTGGCGGTGGCGAATCCTGACCCCGCGAACGACCGCATCCGCTCCACATCCGGCACCATATCCCGCACCATCCCCGCCGTTGCCGCCAGCGACAGCGCCCACGCCTCGGCCGCGTCAAAGACCGGCTCCTTGTCCTCCTGCATGTCCTTCGCGTACGCCAGCGGAAGCCCCTTCATCACCGTCAGCAACGCCACCAGCGCCCCGGTCACCCGCCCGGTCTTCGCCCGCACCAGCTCCGCCGCGTCCGGGTTGCGCTTCTGCGGCATGATCGAAGACCCCGTCGTGAACGCGTCCGACAGCCGGATGAACCGGTACGGCGCCGAACACCAGACGACAATCTCCTCCGCCAACCGTGACAGATGCACCGCCGAAATCGCCGCCGCCGCCAGGAACTCCATCGCGAAATCCCGGTCCGACACGGCATCGAGGCTGTTTGCCGTCGGCCGGTCGAACCCCAGCGCCGCCGCCGTCATCTCGCGGTCGATCGGGAACGACGTCCCCGCCAGCGCCGCCGACCCCAGCGGACAGGCGTTCAGCCGCCGCCGGCAATCCGCCAGCCGCCCGCGGTCCCGATCCAGCATCTCCACATACGCCAGCATGTGATGGCCGAACGTCACCGGCTGAGCCGTCTGCAAGTGCGTGAACCCCGGCATCGGGTTGCCCGCATGCTCCGCCGCCCGCCCAGCGAGCGCCAGCATCGTGTCGGAAAGCTGCGCCGACAGCCCGTCGATCGCATCCCGCACCCAAAGGCGAAAATCGGTCGCCACCTGATCATTCCGGCTGCGCGCGGTATGCAGCCGCTTGCCGGCCTCGCCGATCCGCTCCGTCAGCCGAGCCTCGATGTTCATATGGATGTCTTCCAGCGCGACATCGAAAGCAAAACGTCCGGCCTCGATTTCCGCCGCGATCGCCTCTAGACCGCCGGCAATGGCAGCCTCATCTTCCCCGCTGAGCAGGCCGATCTTCGCCAGCATCGCCGCGTGCGCGCGGGATCCGCGTATATCCTGCCGCCAAAGCTTGCGGTCGAACCCGATGGAGGCGTTGATGTCCTGCATGATCACCGAAGGGCCGCCCGCGAATCGGCCACCCCACTGCATGTTGGCCGACTCGTTGCGGCGATCCGCCAGAAGTGGATCAGCAGCAGGGGGATCAGGCGTGTCGGTCACGGAAAAGGTTCCAGCTCGATGAAGATCCACCGCCGGAGTGTCCTGGCGACAGCGGCTGGCACCCTAGCCGCCACCGTGCTGCCGCGCAAACCACGCGCCGACACGCTTTCCCCGCTGACCGAGGGGCTGGAACCGGTCTCGCCCCCCGAAAACCCGCCGGATGGCGTCTTCGTCGCGCCGGATGGCTCCACCCATCGTCTGGCGGAGTTCAAGGGTCGCGGCATGGTGGTGAACCTGTGGGCCACCTGGTGCGCCCCCTGCGTCGCCGAAATGCCCTCGCTGGAGACACTGTCCAAAGCACTGGCGCCGGCGGACATCGCCGTGCTGCCGCTGTCGTCTGACCGAGGCGGCGCTGACGCCGTACGGGCATGGTACCAGGCGCACGACATCACCGCGCTGCCGATCCTGCTGGACCCCAAAGGTGCAATGGCCAGGGCGTTCAACGCGCGCGGCATTCCCACCACTGTCATCATCAACACCGCCGGCCAGGTCGTCGCTCGGCTTGAAGGCGCGGCAGACTGGTCGGCCCCAGAGGCGCAGGTGCTGATCCGGAAGCTGGTCGCGGCCTGAGAGTTCGAACAAGAATGCCCTCCGCAGCGGGATCGACGAAAAAACGTCACAACCCCGCGTGCCCGCGAACGCCCCTACCTCCCACCCGTCAATACAGTAGACGAAACGGGAGCACCATATGACCGAGCACGACGTCGCCGCGCTGACCGACCTGCCCGACGGCGGCCTGACGTCGGTCGACGTCGAAGACTTGAAAATCCTCCTCGTTCGCGACGGGCAAACCGTCCACGCTATCGGCGCGATCTGTCCCCATGCCGGAGGCCCGCTCGAACAGGGCATCCGCAATGGTGACCGCATCGTCTGCCCCTGGCACAAGGCGGCCTTCTGCATCAGCACCGGCGCGCTCCTCGACCCGCCGGCCGTCGACGGCCTCCCCCGCTACGACGTCCGCATCGACGCCGAGCGCGTCCTGGTCACCCTCCCGCCGGCCGAACCCGCCCAGCCAAATCCCGATCCCGATCAGCGCACCTTCGTCATCATCGGCGCGGGTGCCGCCGGGGCCGTCGCCGCCCAGACCCTCCGCGAGACCGGTTTCAACGGCCGCGTCATCATGCTCGACAAGGACAACAAGCTGCCGTACGACCGCACAGTTCTCAGCAAATACGTCCTGTCCGGCGAGCCGAACGCCGAGAAGTCCCCTCTGCAATCCGAGTCCTTTTACCGCGAGCACCGCATCGAGCGCCGCGCCGCACATGTCGTTGCGCTCGATTCGGCCTGTAACGAGATCCGGTGCGCCGACGGCTCAACCCTCAAATACGACGCCGCCCTGCTGGCCACCGGCGCTGCCCCGGTCCGCCCGGACATCCCAGGCGCCACGCTCGACAACGTTTTCCTCCTCCGCTCCGCGGCCGACGCCGACGCCATTCGCGCCCAGGCCGAACGCAGTCAGCGGGCGGTCGTCCTCGGAGCCAGCTTCATCGGCATGGAAGTGGCCGCTAGCCTGCGCGAACGCGGTCTGGACGTGACCGTCGTGGGCAAGGAGACCGCGCCGTTCGAAAAGCAGCTCGGCGCCCAGATCGGCAACGGCTTCGTCGGCCTGCACCGGAAAAACGGGGTCACCTTCCGCCTCGGCCAGGAAATCAAGGCGCTTGAAGGCCACGGCGAGGTCCAGGCCGTGACCCTGTCGAACGGCGAGCGCCTGGAAGCCGATCTCGTGGTGATCGGAGTCGGCGTCCGTCCCGTTGCCGATTACATCCACGACTTCCCGTTGCACCCGGACGGCAGCATCACCGTCGATGGCCATCTCAGGATCTTCAGAGATCTGTATGCGGCAGGCGACGTCGCTCGCTTCCCCTATCGAGGCTGGCCCACCCGCGTGGAGCACTGGCGCGTGGCGCAGCAACAGGGCCGCATCGCCGCGCTGAACATGGCGGGAGACGGAGTGGTCGGAAAGGGAGTTCCGTACACCGGGGTCCCGGTGTTCTGGACCATCCAATACATGAAACGCCTCGACTACATCGGCCATGCAACCAAGTGGGATGACATCATTGTCCACGGCGACCTTGAGAAGCCGGAATTCCTCGCGTATTACGTCAAGAATGGCCTTGTGGTTGCCGCCGCTGGTTTGGACCGCGATCAGGACACCGCCGCCCTTATCGAGCTCTTCACCGAGCGTCGCGCCTGGAAGCCGGACGAACTCGGTGCAACACCCTCTGAACGCTTTCGCAATCCGAGACCGATCTAGATCCTGCCGTGGCGGCTACGTCCCGGTATCCGGCACACGCTCGCGCAACACACGGTTCATCATCGCTTGCCAACCCGGGCCGCTCCGCCGACAGGCCTCTGACACATCGGCATCCGCACAAACTAAATACCCGCCCGCGGTCACCCCGCCGGTACGTGAACCCGGTTCGCCCCGTAATCCGCCGGGGCGTGCACCAGCACATCGCCCAGCTTATCCAGCAGGTAATCGGCATCGGCGGCGTCGACCGTCTCCACCAGCGTCAACACCCGGCTGATGACCCGAGCCCGGAACCGCTCCAGATCGCGGGCCTCACCGTCGAAGCGCGTCTCGTCCACCACATCTACAGCGGCCCGGACCGCACCAAACAACGCATCCGGCAGCGCCGCCTTCCGGTAGAGCGCCGCCAGCCCTCGCCGGCTCGGTTCATGGATCAGGATCTGGGCATTATCGAGTGGCACGTCGCTCTTGGCTGCCATCGCCGCTTCGAAGAACGCAATGTCACCGGTACATAACGCGCGCAGGATCAGCGACGGCGTCAACCGGCCATTGCGCTCCATCTGAGCAATCAGGTGCCCCAGTTCTTCATCCGAGGCCCCCACACTCAGGCGGATGACCGCGTGCTCGCGGGACGTCATCACGATATCGGCCGCCGTACCCGGCGCGAGGGCGTGGACTTTCACCAGATGCGCCTGCAACGCTTTCGACACCATCGTGACCATCCGTTCGGCGACGGTAATCGGCAACGTTTCCCGCAGCACCATCGCTTCCTTGACCCGGTCGCTTTCGGCGAACCGGGTCGCCGCATGGTGGAACGAGCCCTCGGCGATCTTCGCGGTGTTGTTTGCCATCAGCACGACGACCGATGGTTCGCCGCCAAGCGTTATTAGCGCGTCAGACACGGTCTCCGATAAGTTGGGACGGCTGGCGATGGCCTCCTGCTTGATGGACGACCCGAACCGCACAATCTCAACCAGGTCCTCATTCGTTAGCACCAGCGAGTCCGCCAGCACCGGCATGGACACGGACTCAATATCTTCTGCCAGCCTGCGGGCGACGTCCCGCGGCAGGTTCGGCGAATGGCGCAGGCCGCGCGACAGCGATGCCCGCACCGTCTCCTCCACATCGCGCGCCAGTATGCGCACGATATCCTGGGCCAGTTTGACCTCCCCGGGCGTAAGGCCGTTCTGCGAAAGGTCCGCGGCGACTTTTCCCGCCAGTTCGGCGCGCAAATCGGGCGAGGGTTCCGCCAATAACCGAGCAACATCCTGAGACGAGAGAGAGGCAGCCATGGTGGACCTCACGGGTGGACACTTGACCGGGCGAGTTTGGCAGGAAGAAATAAACAACCGGTTAACGTTCGGGCGCTATCTGCGGGCGACTTTGCCCGAAACGGCTATATCATTGTTAACTTTGGTTCGTCTATCGGGGCCGATCCTGGCTGGTTCGTGCCCGGCGGGAAATCACTCAGTTGGACTATGACCAATGAAGTAACGACCAGACGTCCTGACCAATAGGCACCCCATCCATAATCGTTTCCCATCTCCACAACCGCGAACCTTTATGTCCGTCGCCTCCAATTGATTGCGTCCGTTTCTGCCTTTTCGCGGCAGGTGGTCTCTGACTCTGCCGACATCACTAGTGCCAGACCAGCAAGCGCCCGCATCGGCGCCGTCATCCGTCGCACCGGCGACTGGACATTGCGGCTCGCCCGACCGATCGTATCGCCGCTGACAATTAAACCCCAGCCCGCAGCTAGGATTAGCGTCAGGTCCAAACCACGTTCCGCGCCAAGGCAACGAAGGGAGAACGTCCGATGTCTGCGCCGCCGACCCCCAAACCGCCAATGCGCGGTGTGTTCCCGGTCATGCCGACAGTCTTCGACGATCGCGGCGAACTCGACCTCGACGGACAACGCCGCGCCGCGGACTTCATGATCGATGCCGGGTCGGAGGGCCTGTGCATTCTGGCAAATTTCTCCGAACAGTTCGTGCTGGCCGACGATGAGCGCGAGCGGATCATGGACCTCGTTCTGAACCACGTTGCCGGCCGCGTGCCGGTGATCGTCACGACAACCCATTTCAGCAGCCGGGTCTGTGCCGAACGAAGCCGCCAGGCGATGGAAGCGGGCGCGGCGATGGTCATGATCATGCCGCCTTACCACGGCGCCACTATTCGCGTGCCCGAGGCAGGTATCCTCGACTTTTTCCGGGTGGTGTCAGATGCGATCGACATCCCGATCATGATCCAGGACGCGCCGGTCGCCGGCACGCCGCTGTCCGCCGCCTTCCTTGCCCGCATGGCGCAGCAGATCGAGCATGTCAGCTATTTCAAGATCGAGGTGGCGCAGGCCGCCGCCAAGCTGCGTGACCTGATCGCCCTCGGTGGCCCCTCGGTCATCGGCCCGTGGGATGGCGAAGAAGCGATCACGCTCCTCGCCGACCTGGAAGCCGGTGCCTGCGGAGCAATGACCGGAGGCGGCTATCCCGACGGCATCAGGCAGATCACCGACCCCTGGTTCGCCGGCCGGCATGACGACGCAACCGAAGCGTATTGCCGCTGGCTGCCGCTGATCAACCACGAGAACCGGCAGTGCGGCCTCGCCGCCTGCAAGGCGCTGATGCAAGCGGGCGGGGTGATCGCGTCCGACGCCGTACGCCACCCCATCCCGTCACTGCACCCGGCGGCACGGGCTGCCCTGATCGAGCTCGCACGCCGGCTTGATGCCATGGTACTCCGCTGGGGAAGATGATTGGCGGCAATGCTGCCCGCCCAAGCCCTGACGCCGGCACCGGATCGGCCGTTTGCCTGTCCAAACGTAATAGTGGACTTGGACGTAACATTACCGTTAAGATATCGCCTGCACACGCATAAAGAGCACGCCATGCCTGACAAGGTTGGCCCTGGTGGCACGCCTACCGCACGCACCGGGCACCGCAGCATCCCCGATCGGGCTCAGCGCAACAGCCCGCACGGCCCCGCAATGCAAGGAAGGCGGTTCGCGTGCAACCAGCCACAAGCGAACGCCGCCCTGTTGCCGCAAACATGAACAGTATCAACCCCGCCGGCTCCATAAACCTCGGCGACACCGCCAGCATCACGTCGCTGGCCTCCGCTCGCCAAGACGCGACTGTTCAATCCGAACTCGCATCCGCCCGGCATCGCGTTGAAACAGGCCTGCTGCGCGAAATCGAGGCCATGGTGCTGTTCGCGCTAGGGGCCGGGCTCGACGTCCCGCCCGAGGCGCTTGCCTGCCGGCGCCCTGCCGCGCCCGACGAAGCAAACCCAACCGAAACGCGCCCACAACCCCCCGGCACCGATCCGCTCGTCCACCTGGCGGAACTGCACCTCACCCTGACCCGGCTGATCGCCCCGGCGCGAGGCGCCACTCTGGTATTGCTGGCCGAGGAGCACCGGCGCCATCCGCTGCTGAACACCTTTGGCCCGGTGCCGCAGGTGCGCTGGATGCTGGCAACCGCGGTGCTGTCGCTCGTGCTGCTGCTCGGCATCGCGCTGTCGGGCGACGTGAACACCGAGAACCTCAGCAAGGGCTTTCTGAGCCTCCAAGGCTTTACGTTGGCCAAGGTCGAGATATTTCTGGTCGCCGCCTCCGCGGTCGGCGCGACGCTGGCCAATCTCAAGGTGCTTGACCGCTTTATCTCGAATTGCACCTACGACCCGCGCTTCGACAGCAGCTACTGGTCGCGCCTTGTCATGGGGCTGATCTCGGGCGTCATTCTTTCGCAGGTCGTTTTCGGCGCACTGGTCAGCACCGACACCGCCGCCAATCCCGCCGGCAGTCCTCTGCTGGGCTTCGGCCAGCCGATCCTGGCGATCCTCGGCGGCTTCTCGGCCGAGCTGTTGCATGACATCCTGACGCATCTCACCACCGTGATCACCAACACGCTGGGACTGCGCAAGGCGCCATAACCCCGCGCGACTCGGACGGACACTTAGGTCAAATCGATCGCGAACCGCGTCAGATCGGCCAGCCGGCAATGCCGCAACGCACCTTCCTCGGTCGAGCGCAGCACGACCTGAGGTGCCGCTCCGGCATCGAGCGCCTCCCGCCAGCGCGGCGCGCACAGGCACCAGCGGTCACCCGGCTTCAGCCCGGCAAACCCGAACTCCGGCCGAGGCGTGGAAAGGTCGTTCCCCTGTGCCTTGCTGAACACCAGAAACTCGGCCGTCATCACGGCGCAAACCGTATGGCTGCCCAGATCCTCCGGGCTGGTCTCGCAACACCCGTTCCGGAAGAACCCGGTCATCGGCTCGTTCGAGCAGACCCCGATCGGCCCACCCAGAACATTGCGCCCAGGGCGGCGGCCTGGCCGGCGCCCGGTCTCGTCGAATGGCATGCCAAAACCTCGGTGCTTACGACTTTGTTTACCATTGGCCGCGACAATGCCGCCATGGGTAAGCGCATTCAATCCTCAACCATGGCAATCGCCAACACCTTCGCGTTCAGTGGCATCGAGGCAGTCCCGGTAGAAGTCCAGGTGCAGATCACGCCCGGCACCCCGGGTCTCGTCCTGGTCGGCCTGCCCGACAAGGCAGTGGGCGAAGCGCGGGAGCGTGTCCGCGCCGCCTTCTCGTCCATGGGCCT
Organism: Rhodopila sp.; assembly: GCA_050010355.1. Classification (GTDB taxonomy): domain Bacteria; phylum Pseudomonadota; class Alphaproteobacteria; order Acetobacterales; family Acetobacteraceae; genus Rhodopila. The sequence goes on from JBEKLE010000002.1 coordinate 34,080, forward strand.
GTCGCTGCCGCTCAAGCGCGTGCTGATCAACCTGAAACCGGCCGACCTGGTGAAAGAAGGCAGCCATTTTGATCTCCCGCTCGCCCTCGGCCTGCTCGCCGCCATGGACGTCCTGCCGCGCGACGAGATCGCCGGCTACGCCGCGCTGGGCGAACTCTCCCTCGATGGCTCGCTCAATCCCGTGGCCGGTATTCTGCCGGCGGCGATCGCCGCCTCCGCCCGCGACCTCGGCCTGATCTGTCCGGCCAGCCAGGGCGGGGAGGCCGCCTGGGCTGGCCGGATCGAGGTGCTGGCGCCGCCCGACCTGCTCAGCCTGATCAACCATTTCCGTGGCACCCAGGTGCTCGCCCCGCCCAGTGCGGCAGGCGTGGCCGCGGCACTGCCGTCCCCGGACATGCGCGACGTCAAGGGAATGGAAACCGCGAAACGCGCGCTGGAGGTCGCTGCCGCCGGCGGCCATAACCTGCTTCTGGTCGGTCCCCCCGGCGCCGGAAAATCCATGCTGGCCGCGCGCCTGCCTGGCCTTTTGCCCGATCTGGACCCGCGATCGGCGCTCGAAGTCAGCATGATCCACAGCATCGCCGGACTGCTCGACGGCGGCCGCCTGGTCATGCGCCCCCCGTTCCGTGAGCCGCACCACTCCGCCTCGCAGGCCGCCCTCATCGGCGGCGGCCACCGCGCCAGGCCCGGCGAGGTCAGCCTCGCCCACCGCGGGGTGCTGTTCCTCGACGAATTTCCCGAATTCTCCCGCCAGGTCCTGGACTCACTCCGCCAGCCGATGGAAACCGGGCGCACGACCGTTTCGCGCGCCGCCGCCCACATCACTTATCCCTCGCGCTTCCAGCTTGTCGCCGCAATGAACCCTTGCCGCTGCGGCTATCTGGGCGAGGGCGGACGGGAATGCGGACGCGCGCCCCGCTGCGGCGAGGACTATCAGAATCGCGTCACGGGGCCGATTTTCGACCGCATCGACCTCGCCGTCGACGTGCAGCCCGCGACCGCCGCAGAACTGTCCCACGCGCCGCTCGGCGAACCCAGCGCCGCAATCGCGGGGCGTGTCGCCCGGGCGCGTCTGGTCCAGGCGGAACGCTACGGCGCCGACGGCCCGCTGTGCAACGCCGAGGCCGATGAGAAACTGATCACGCTGCTCCCCGATGCGAGTAAATTGCTCGAACAGGCAATGGAACGGCTGCGCCTCTCGCCGCGCGGCTATACCCGCACGATGCGTGTGGCCCGCACCATCGCCGACCTCGCCGGCGCCGGGACGGTCGCGCGCGTCCATATCGCAGAGGCACTGGCCTTCCGTCATCGGGCGCCTGGACGTTAGCGCCCGGCGACATCCTTTGATGTGCGGGCATCGTCTGGACGATCGGTGGGCGTTCGAGGTGTTCCGGACCCGCCCGGACCCGCTCCGGGCGCCCTTGCATACGGGTTATCCCTTACTTGCTGTTCGATTCGAGTCCAATTATGCTGACAAACAGATGCGAACGATTCGCAATTAAGGAGCGCCCGCCGTAATGCCGCAGGAAAGCCTCATCGCCCGCCGCTGCGAACGTGCCGTGGTGACCGCCTACAGTGAACTGCGCCAGGTCGGCTCCGACGACATGTCTGCATTCCAGGCCTGCACCGCGCTGTACCGCATCCACCATCCGGAGGCTTCGATCAGCGAGGCCCGCCGCCTCGTCGCCGAATGGATCGACCATCACCTCGTTCGCAAGGCGTCCGGCCCCACCGATGGATGCATATGTGAGGATCAGCTTCTTCGCTGACGCGCTTCCGCCATCCCCCAGCCCAGCAGCAGGAAGAACCACCCACCCATCGGCATACTGGTAAATCCGCTCGTAGACTGGATCGGCCAGACCTGCACGAAAATCGTCGCAAACAACGCCACCCGCAACGGCTCCGGATCGCGCCACAGGCCACGCCCCAACGGCACCAGCCAGCCGACCGCGGTGGCACAGAACAGCGCCAGCCCGACCAAGCCGCCGTTGTCCAGCGCCTCGAAATAGAAATTATGCGGATGATCCCAGCAGACGGTCGCGCCGCCGCCGTCAGGTCGGCTGCCATCGAATGTCGGCCGGAAATAGGCCGGCCGCGGGCACCCCGTGCCGTACCCGCCGAATCCAAGCCCCGTGACCGGATTCCGCTCCCCGACCTCGAGCGCCCGCGCGTACAGCAGGCCATAGGGTGATATCGCAAAATGCTCCATCTGCGTCGAAAACTTCTCCACCAGCCGAAAATAGGCGCTTGGTGCGACCACAGGTGACGCCGCCAGCAGCAGCGCCCCGGCAACAGCCGCCGTCAGCACCAGCGGGCGCAGCCGGCGCATCAACAGCGCCACGATCACCAGCCCGAACACGGCCAGCACCAGCGGCATCCGCTGCCCGATCAGCACCATGATCGCCACGCTGCCCAGCAGCAGGGCATAAGCGCCAGCCCTCGCGCGGATGCCAGGGCGCCCGAGCAGGACCGCGACCGCCGGCAAAACCGCGGGAAGGATGATGCGCGCCATCGGCGGCCCGGCCCGAGCGGTGCCGAACGGCCCAGTCAACACGCCCTCGCCGGCGGGCGGCCAGCCGATCAGATTTCGCCCGATAATGTCCTGGATGACGCTGTTCAGCACGATCCAGACAGCCGAGGCAGCAATCAGCCAGTAGATCCAGGTCCGCGCCGCTTCCGTCCGCAGAACCAGGCATTCCATCGCGGAAACCAGCAAGAGAAATCGCACGGTCGCCACCGCCTGGACCAGGGACCGTGTGCCGCCCTCGCCCAGATCGAGGCCGGGAATCGGCAACGAACAAACAACCAGCCAGCCCCACCAGGCACCGGCGACCCAGAGCCACCTCGCTCTCAGCCAAGCCCAGTCCTGCACCACCGCGGACCGCAGCAGAAAGCACACATCCGCCACGCCGATCGCCACCTCGGCCACGCCATGCGCGTGCATCAGCAGCAGCGGCAGCAGCATCACACTGACGAACGCCGTCTGCTCCAGGATAGCGGCGGTGCGGGACTCGCTATGGCTCGACATGCGGCGTCTGGTGCCAGCCACCGCGACGACGGACAAGGCCCCCACGGATCACACCCCCAGGGATCACGCTCGTCAGACCAGTCGGCGTTTAGGCCGATTGGTATGCGCGCAGGATGAGTGTGGCGGCTGCGCGCAGAATCAAAGAGATACCAGCTGGCCGACCGTCGAGTGAAAAGTCGGTCTTTCGGCCGGCTAGTATCAGACCCCGCGCATCTGCCCCACCGCGACCGGCCGGAAATCCCACGCGTCGACCCCGACATCGGTTTGCCGAGGCAGTGGTTTCAGACGCCCGTGGCTGTGCCCGTGCAGGTTCAGTGCGCCCTTCGCCATGCCGTTCCAGGTGCGGAAGGCGTAGTGGCACAGCACCAGCCGGTGCCCATCGACGCTGATCTCGGCATAGGACTGGACGCTCGACCAGTCCGCCAGACCAACGATTTCCGGCGGGTCATTGTTGCCGGTGACCAGGTGCTTGCGTCCGTTCAACTGACGCAGCAAAACCCCAGCCGCCGCTGCGCTGATTCGAAGCGCAAAGTCGCCCAGATGCCAAATGTCATCGTCAGGTCCGGCGACCTCATTCCATCGCCCGACCATCGCGGCGTTCATGTCGGCAACAGACGCGAACGGCCGGCGATACAGCGGCAGCGCACCGGCATGGCCGAAATGGGTATCAGCCGTGAAGCAGACCGCCATCAGCCGTGGCCCTGGGGCGGTAATCGGAGCCACAGCCGACAGCCTTTCTGTTCAAGCACCCAAATGTCCCATCGATCGCACCGTTCCAACCATCATGCCCAGGGGATGCGACGTCGGGGTTGCCCGTCGGGGGTTGCCACGTCGGGGGTTGCCACGTCGCTTTGCTCCAAACAACAAAACCACCGGGCACCAGCGCAGGCTGACGCTTGGTCGCTGCGATCAACGCCCCGGCTCCGGTCTGCTCATCGCGGAAAACATGCTAAAGGCGACTGGTCCATGCTGAAATCGATCCTGTCCACCGTCGCCATCACCACATCGCTGTCCGGCTATGCCGCCGCCGCGCCGCCCGGAACACCGGCAGCCCGGCTGGAGGCGGCCGAGGCCCAGTTCCCGCCCTGGCAGCACGGCCAGAACGACGACGCGCCCGAACAGGGCCTGGTATTCACCGTCCCGCCCGTCGATGACATGGCGGATTTCCACGGCAACCTCAATGATCCGGCCCTCGTGCTCTACGCGTCGGGCAATTACTTCTTCGCAATGCCCGGCCTCGTGCAGCGGTTCGGCGTAGCCTTTCCCGCCTGGCGCGGTCGGATTTTCTACGAGACGCTGCCGCCGGGCCTGCTGCTGAAGCAGATGGAGGCCGGCGGCACGATCACCTCCGGCAATCTCACGTTCACCGTAAAACCGGACGTCATGATGGCGGAACAACACGCCAGCGAGGTCTGGCTCGGGCAAGGCCGGCTCGCCCCGCCCGTCGTTTCGTTTGCAACCAACGACCTCACGATCATGGTCCCCGCCGGCAACCCGGCCCGCATCACCTCCCTTGCCGACCTCGCTCGTCCCGATCTCGCTCTGATCATGCCGAACCCGACATTTGAAGGCGTGGCGCAGCAGATCCGAGCATCCTTGGTCAAAGCCGGTGGCGAGACCCTGGCGCGCGCCGTCTACGACACCAAACTTGCCGCCGGCACCACCGTCCTCACCCGCATCCATCACCGGCAAACCCCGCTGCTGCTGATGCAGGGCGTCGGACAGGCCGGCGTGACCTGGCGATCCGAGGCGATCTTCCAGGAGCAGCACGGCAACCCCATCGCGCACGTGGACATCCCAGCGGATCAGAACACCCGCGCCGTCTACAGCGCCGCCATGGTTCCGGGCGCACAGCATGCCGAAGCCGCACGCGCATGGCTGTCATTCATCGGCTCCGACGACGCCTTCGCCGCGCTGGCGCCATTCGGTTTCCAGCGTGATTAGCCTTGCTTACCGCCCCGGCCACACCGGCGTCCGTTTCTCGATAAACGCCGCGCGACCCTCCGCTGCATCTTCCGTCAGCGCCAGCGTTCCGATCTGTGCCTCCATGAACACCGCCGACTGATCAAAGTTCAACTGCTCCGACACCCGCATCGCGTATTTGCCGCGACGGATCGCCGTCGGGCTCTTGTCCAGCAGCCGCGCGAGCAGCCAGTCGACCTTCGCATCCAGCTCCGCCGCCGGAACGACATAGTTCAGCAGCCCAAGGGCCAGCGCTTCCGCCGCCGAGATCGGCTCTCCCGTCAGCGCCATCTCGTAACACTTACGAGACGGAATCAGCCGTTGCAGCACCGCCATGATCTGCATGGGGAAGACGCCGACCCTCACCTCGGGCATCCCGAACCGCGCGGTATCGACGCTGATCACCATGTCGCACATGCCCATCAGCCCCATGCCGCCGGCCATCGCGTGGCCGTTCACCCGGGCGATCAGGGGTAACGTCAAATCCCGAGCCTGCTTCATCAGCTTTACGAACGACAGCCCGACTTTCGAGTAGTCGTATTTGAACGAGCCCGACCCCTCCGAAAGATCCGCCCCGGCACAGAATGCCTTGTCGCCCGCACCCGTGAGCACCACCGCCCGCACCGCTGGATCAGCCGAGGCCGCCGCCAGTCCCGCCGCGATCGTATCGGTAACGACATCGTTCATCGCGTTGCGGCGCGCCTCGCGGTTGATGGTGATCCACTGCACCATGCCGCGCTTCTCGATCAGCACCTCGTTCATGCATGAACCCCCTGACGATATTTGCTTAGACTGCCGCCATGCATGATCTTGCCGGGCAGGGGATGGCCGACAATCTCCTCGACCATCCGTGCACACTCGATCAGCGCGTCGAGGTCGATGCCCGTCTCGATGCCCATCTCCTCGCACATGAAAACAAGATCCTCGGTGCAGATATTCCCCGCCGCACCCTTGTGCCCGGCGAACGGACAGCCGCCGAGGCCCGCACACGAACTGTCGAAACTGTCGATCCCCATCTGCAGCCCCATCAGCGCGTTCGCCAGCCCGGTGCCCCGCGTGTCATGCAGATGCAGCGCCAGCCGCAGGTCGGGCCACGTCTCGCGCACGACCCCCACCACAAGCTGAATCCCCGCCGGAGACGCCCACCCGACCGTATCGGCCAGCCGCACCCGATCCAGGGCGATCCCGAATTCGTCCGCCAGTGCCAGCAACGAACCCACGCAGTCGCGTACCGTCGCGGGCGCAATGGCCCCCTCGAAATTGCAGCCGAAACAGGTCATGACGATCGCCGAGTCGACCGGAATCCCACGCTCGCGGAAAAATTCCAGTTGCCGCCGCTGCTCGGCCAGCGTCTCCGCATTGTCCTTGTTGGTATTACGGATCGAGAACGTATTCGACGCGCTCATCTGCAGGTTGCCGGTGATTTGCAGCGGCGTCTGGATGGCCCGTTCATAGCCCCGCAGGTTCAAAGCGATCGCACTGTAGTGCACATCCGGCCGCTGCCGGATCGACTGCGCGACCTCGACTGCGTCCGCCATGCCGGGCACCCGCCGCGGGTCAACGAACGACACGCATTGCACGTCGTGCAGCCCGGTTTCCGCCAGAGCCTCGCAGAACCGCACCTTGTCAGCGGTGGCAATCGGGCCAGGCTCAATCTGAAAACCCTCGCGCGGGCCTTCCTCATGGATATCCACCCGTTTCGGCAGATCGGTCACAACATCCTCCTGAACAACCACCCGCCATGATGACTCACCGCGACCGGTTCGCCAAACACAGGTCAGCCGGCCATCTGTTCACGATCCAGAATCTCGACCGTCCGGCGATACAGCGCCTCAGCCCGATCCGGCGTGGCACCGACGCACACGATGCCCAGCTTGCCGAATTCGGAAAGCGCGCCAATCAGGTGGAACACCACCCCTTCATGCACCGTGCCGTCATAGTGCAGACCGTTCAGCACCGCGACATCGACCAGATCGAGCGGCGTCAGGCCCTTGTAGTGCGGAGCCTCCAGGTTGTCGGATGCAGTATAGAAGCGCGGCTGGCCCGCGGGCGTAAGGAACAGACCGCTGGCCGCGTCATAGGCGCCACCTGTCAGGAATTGCAGCATCAGAAACGGATGCGTCGTGCCACCCTTGCGCAGGTTTATTTCGATCCCGTAATGCAGCCACCTGGCACCGCGCCGCACCGATATGAAATCGATCCCGAACCGTCCCAGCACCCCGTATCGTCGCAAGACTGCCGCAACTTTCGCACCCTCGGCCTGAATGGCAAGCCGGTAGGCCTCATCGGCCGGAAACCGGCAACCTTGATAGATCTGGCCGCCAGGGCCGCCCAGCACCTGATCGTGGGTCGAAATGGGCTCGATCGACCCGACTGGATCGATCCTGAACTGGACCGACGGGGAGCGTTTTTCGTCGCCGTCGATAAAGGCTTCGACGATCGCGCCCATCTCGCCGACTTTCGCCAGATAGGCCTCCCAGGTCATGCCAAGCGCTTCGAACGCGACCCGCGGCAGCCGGTCCCGGATCCACCGCACCGACGCTGATCCGTCCGGCGCGTCATCGAACCGGAACACCGCGTTGCCATCACCGGAAAACCCCTCATTGAGCTTCACCACGGCACGCCGCAGATCCGGATCGCGCGCTTTCAGCTCGGCCAGACCGGCTGCGATGCCGCCTGCGTCAAACAGGTCCTCGACGCCATCCGGTACCGCTACACCGGCCTCACGCATAAGCCGCCGGCCACCGCTCTTCGATCCCAGTTCCTGCAGGTCCGGATCGCAGCCGTACAGCGCGACACCAAGCCGCACCGCCAACGTGCGTTCCAGGACAGATACGGAATAGGCTGCAATGTGCGCAATCGCCGGGTCGCCGATGGCCTCGCGCAGCCGCGCGACAAGCCGGGGCCGCGCCAGGATTTTCTCCGTCAGCGGCCGCGGACTGCCGTCGAAGCACGTCAGCATCGTCAGCCGCGCACGGGCGTGCCGGGCCGGAACGCCCTGCAGCAGATGCAGATAGTAGTCGATGATCGTCTCGGGGATGGGCTGGCTTGTCAGGTAAATCAGCCGGGTCCGCGGCAGCCGCAGCAGCATCAGCATGCCCAGCATGCGCTCTTCGTAATGATGCACCCCCGCGATCTTCGACAGCACATCCTGATCAACGCTAAGGCTCGGCAACACCACAATCGTCCGGGCCGCTGTCCGATCCGGGAAGATCCGCTGAAACATCTCAGGCAGCGTGGCCTGCAACCGAGCGAACGCCGCGCGTTCTTCGGCCGATCCCGGTTTGCCCGTTGGCGTCTCATTGATCGATAAGCCGCTCATGCCCAGCCTCTAACCCGCAAAAACCTCCGCCGTGTCATACACCGCGGGCACCAGCCCCTGTTCAGCCGCATAGCGCAGGCACAGTTCGATCCCGGTCCGGTTCGCCTCCAGCCCGTACGGCAGCACCTCCGCTCCCACGATCCCGGCAAACCGAGCCTCCGCGCTCGGTTCGGTCGCAGCCGCCTTCGCCGCGATGAACAGCCCGAGTAACTCATCAGCCAGCCATGGATGCGCTTCGACCAAAGCCGCGTTCACACACAGCAGGTGATTGACCGGATACACGCCGGTCCTCGCAACCCACGCCGCTGCCGCCGCCATAGGTTCGGCAATCACCGGCCGCACCAGCGCCGGATCAACCCCCGCGACGGCGACCCCCGCGTCAAGCTCCCCCGCCATCAGCATCGCCGCCAAGCTCTGCCCCGGCGCAATCCGCACGACAGTCGGCGGGTCCACGTATTCCTGGACGTGCGCATCCTCCTCGGTCACCCACGTGATGTCGCGGTGATCCACGCCATACTCGTCCAGCAAAATCCCCCGAACCCAGACCCCGGTCGTCTGCGACCACGCCCGCACGCCAATCTTCTTCCCACGCAGGTCCGCCGGTTCCGCGATCGCCGACCCGACCGGACACACCAGCGCCGCATGATGGAACCCGCGCATCACCACGATCGGCAGCGCGCGGAGCGGCTTGCCGAACGCATGCGCCTGAACCAGCGTCGTCAGCGCGATCTCACACAAATCGAAATCGAGCGTCCGCACCATCCGCCGGAACGCCCGGGTGATGACCGGTACCTCCTCGAAGTCGAAACTGATCCGTTCGGATGCGACCGACCCGTCCTTGATTGCCCGGACATGCGGATAATTCGCGAAAGCGGTACGCAGCGAGATCGCCTCGGTCATCGGCCCCATCCTGTCCAATCCGCGAACCCTACAACCGGCCCGCGGTCATTGCGAGGCGGGCAGCAACACGCCAATCTTTCGCCCGACCGGATACAGCAAGGGGGAAACATGCAAATCGCCTTCAACCTGCCCGTCAGCGGCCCGATGGCATCGCCCGAGGTGATCGCCAACATCGCCCAGTTGGGCGAGGCCCTTGGCTTCGACTACCTGACCCTGACCGACCACATCGCGCTGCCGGATACCAGCACCCCGGGCTACCCGTATTCCACAACGGGCGAATTCTACACGCCCGACCCCGGCCACCGCGTCGAGCAACTCACCACCGCCGCCTGGGTCGCCGCCAGGACCAGCAAGATCCGCATCGTCCTCGCAGTGATGGTCGTCCCACACCGCCCCGCCGTCCTCACCGCGAAAATGCTCGCCACCATCGATGTTCTGTCCGCCGGCCGCCTCGTCATCGGCATCGGCGCCGGCTGGCTGAAAGCCGAGATCGACGCGGTGGCAACAACGCCCTTTGCCGAACGGGGCGCGGTTACCGACGAATACATGGACGCCATGCGCACCATCTGGATGAACGAAAAACCGATATTCCACGGCAAATACACCCACATCGACGGCCTGCTCACCGACCCGAAGCCGCTCCAGAAACCCCACCCGCCGATCTGGGTCGGCGGCGAAAGCGGCCCCTCCATGCGCCGAGCCGCCCGCATCGGCGACGCCTGGTACCCGATCGGCAGCAACAACGCCCACCTGCTGGACACGCTGCCGCGCCTGACCGCCGGCATCACCCGCATCCGCGACCTCACCCAACAAGCCGGCCGCGACCCCGCCGCCATGGGCATCGTCTACCGCGTCAAGCGCCACGGCCAGCCTGCCCCCCTCGCCACCGACGGGTGCCGGAAGCTCTTCACCGGCACGGTCGCCGACACGATCGAGGACGTCGCAACCCTCAAGAACCTCGGTGTCACCGCCCTCGACTTCGATTTCGAGGGCCGGGACGCCACGAAATCCGCCGCCGACATGAAAAAATTCCACGACCAGGTCTTGTCTAGGATTTAAGTCACCACAACCTGCGATGGCATGATCCTCGCCGCAGCACTCGACGAATACAACGTCGGCTTCCAGCTCCATCTCCACAACCGGCTGACAGAGGCAGAGCCATTCTACCAAAGAGCCGTCGCGCTCGATCCGGAGTTCACGGACGCCTGGATGAATCTTGGCCTCGCCCTCCTGTCCCTGGGCCGCCTGGAGGAGGCCCTGGCCTGCCAGCGTGAAGCCCTGCGCCTCGATCCTGAAAGTGCCGGCGCCCAGAACAACCTTGGGATGGTCCACTTCACCCAGGGTCAGATCGCCGAGGCCGAGAACTGCTTCCGCGCCGCGCTGCACCTGCGGCCCGATTATGCCAACGCCACCCTGAACTTCGGCTGCGCCCGCCTGATCCTTAACCACGTCCAGGAAGCCGAAGCCCTGTTCCGTCGCGCCCTGACGCTCGGCGGAAGCCCGGCGCGCGCCAACAGCAACCTCGCGCTGGCCCTGATGGAGCAAGCGCGCCCCGAGGAAGCCGAACTGGTCTGCCGCAAAGCCCTCGCGCTGCGCCCCGACTGCCCCGAGACGCGTGCCAATCTGGCTTTGGCCCTGATGACAATGGGCCGCCTGGAGGAGGGCTGGCGCGAGTACGAATCCCGCTGGGAGGTCGAGTCGATGGGCTCGCCCGCGCCCATCCTGTCCCAACCCCGCTGGACCGGCCAGCAACTGAATGGCGAGACAATCGTGCTCTATGCCGAACAAGGCTTCGGCGACACCCTGCAATTCTGCCGTTATGCCCCGATGGTCGCCGCCGCCGGAGGCCGCGTCATACTGGTGGTCCCGAAGGCGTTACGCCGGGTCATGGCCACCCTTGACGGCGTGGCGCAGGTCATGTGCGAGGACGACAGCACCCTTCCCCAGTTCGACTATCACTGCCCGCTGCTGAGCCTGCCGTCTGCCTTCGGCACGACCATGGCCACCATACCGGGACCAGTTTCCTATCTGCGTGCCGATCCGTCGCCCTGGGCGGAAATCCTGGCGGGCCTTCCTGGATTGAAAGTCGGCCTGGTCTGGGCCGGCAAATCGCGCACCGCCCAGCCGCATGCGGTGGCCACGGATAAGCGCCGCTCGATGCGGCTGATCGATATGGCGCCTCTGCTTTCAGTCCCCGGATGCAGCTTCGTGTCGCTCCAGCTCGGCCCCCCCGCGTCGCAGATACTGACGCTGTCCGACGGTGCGCTGCTGCACGACGTATCCAGCCGGATCAACGACTGGGCCGACACCGCGGCGCTGATCGCCGGCCTCGATCTGGTGATTGCGGTCGATACCGCCGTGATCCACCTCGCGGGGGCACTCGGCAAGCCGGTCTGGCTGCTGAACCGGTTCGACTCGTGCTGGCGCTGGTTCCTGCACCGCGACGACACGCCCTGGTATCCCAGCATGCACCAATTCCGCCAGACCAGCCGTGGCGACTGGGCCGGCGTCATCGAACGGGCGAGGCAGGCGTTGACTGCCGTCGCTGGCGCCGGCCTGCCCGTCCGCGGCGATCAGACTTTACCGCAGTGAATTCACGATCTGCCGATAGGCCTCTTCGGGAAACGCTTTCATCGATGTGGTGCGAACATTCCCGATCCGGCCGAGCAGAAGGATGTAACGCGCGGCGACGGCGTCATCCGGCGCCTCATAGATGCCCACCAGATCGTACTGCCCCATCGTCATATACAACGAGCGGAAGTGGCCACCCATCTCCTCCAGCATTCTTTTGGCGGCATCCAGCCGCGTCGAGCCGTCGGCGATCGATTTGATTCCCTGGTCAGTCCAATTGGCGAGCAGGACATACGTCGACATGGTTCCCGTTCTCCCCTGAAACCCATCCACACTGAGCCGAACGATCCGCAATGCAAGTGGTCGCGAGCGCGCTCCTGTCCGGCAGCGGCACTTCGTGAACCCGCGCGAGGGATCTTGAAGCCCGAAACGAGGCGGCCGTGGCACGCGGGGTTCGCCCGTCCGCGGCGCGCGTTCAATCCCGTTCGGGGCACCGGCGGGCGGTCGTGGTCAAGCAACCGTCACGCCGTGCTGCTAGCCGCGCGTCTCCCGCCATCCGCCGCCAGGAGACACGGCCCGACCGCTGTGGCTTGGGTCACAGCGTCGGCAGTCCCGCCGGTGGCATGTCACCGCAGCTCTGCCGGAGGCTAGTCATGCGTGTCTATATCGCGGTCGTCGTTACCATCATTGGTTTACTGTGCGCCTATGTCGCACTGGCAAACTTCCTGGCCTGATCCGCCGCCTCGGCGTGCGCCCGGGAGGTCGCTTTACCGCGCCAGCCCGGAGCGTCGCGCCCCGGACCCGCCGGCTTCACCCCCTTGCCCTCCGGATGGCCTGAGGTGACCTGAAATCGGAAATGCCTGTGGTGCAACCGGCCCTCGGCGACTGACGTTCATCTGTGGTCAACTGCCCGCTCAATAGGGTAGTAGGTCAGTTTGAATGTCTTGAGCTGGCCGAGAGCGGAAGGGCCGGGTTCGGTCGATTGGCAGCCTGGAGCGGACGATCACGTACTGGAAAAGAGATGGTTCCGGATACACCCGAAGTATGGGTCAGGAATGGCGTAAAATCGTGGGTTCGTGAGAGGTCGGAACGAAGGTGTTTTGCGAACACGCCCTGCCGGGCATCATCCCAAAACCTGTTGCACGGCCCGGTATCCGGAGAGCAGCTTCTCCGGATACCGGGACAACGAAAACCCGTCCCACCGGCAAATTTTGGGAGACTACCCGCTGTCTCCGAGAAACGACCGTTTTTGAGAGCGTGTAGTTATGGGGTGACCGTGCTGACCACCCTGACCTGCAAGTGGTCTGGGTGGTCAGGCCGCCGATAATCTCCGGTAAGACAATTAGCCAGATCGGCTAACACTCGAACCGCGGCGGTTCGATATCCCCGACTTGGCAGGGGTGACCTCCGATACCGCGATCGCAGACCGAAATGTGCTCGCGCGACTCCCTCAACTTGCCAAAGCTGGTGGCACCATTCATACGATCTTCCAACGCTCGGCAATCTCAATCTGTTCACAATTCCTACACCGCCTTACGTTGCGCATGTCGCGGAAGGGCTTATCCAGATGCGACCCGCATTTCTTACATTCCCAAGAAAGCACGGTTTTGCCATTCACCAGTTCGTCGCTTAACAAGTGAAAATTGATCTGTTCGCCCCACTCGCGAGCCCTTTCAATAGTAATCCCAGCATTTCGGCTCGGGCTACATTTTTTACATTTGATCGCGCTGTTCTGAATTAACGATACCTTCAATAACTGGTGCTCTCCGCATTTTACGCATTTGAGCGTAACCCGGGTGCGTCCAGGTAATGAAGTTAGTTCAGGTCTGATTCCCACAAGATGGATCGAACTTTTTGCAAGTTTGTCCTCAATGGCAAAACGATCAATACGGTTCTTTTTTGTAGTACAAGAGCACAGCCGCCCTTCTTTAATCTGGCGAACAGTTCGGACTGGCCGCCGATGGCACAGTAAACAATGAAACCGCGCTTTATCGGATGAAGAAAATCGCCTTGCAAACGTTGTTTCTGAGACATCTATCACTAATTCTCCGGTACACCTTTGCGCCAGTTCTTGTAATTCTTTCACTGACAATTTATATGATTCCGACCAACTTTCATCAGCACATTTGTCGCACCAACGGCCTGTCCTAACCGTAGTGGGTGAACTTGTAAACGGCGGATGTTCAGGGTTCTGGCACTGCCAAAAGTGCTTCTTGTCACTTCCAAGGTATTTGTCGGAGAGGAAGCGTCCGCCATGGCTGGTCGCATACTGCCGAAGGTTTTCCAGGATTGAAGAACGCGCCAACCCCGGCTCGAAGATATCAGTGATTAATGGCTCAATTCCGAATTTCCGAAGTTCCTTCAAAACATAATCTTGGATTTCTACGAGCGGTATGTCAAAAGCTATCACTATAAGCGCAATTTTATTTTCCACACATAGCCGTATCTTCGCAAGGTCGTCGGCAATCCTTTCATCTAATTGATGCTGATGTCGCATATAGTAGCCATCCAACTTATAATGTTGTTGGCCATTGTGTTCGAAAGCCAAGCTTAACTCAGCATTGTACCCATCAAGCTCCATTGCATTCCCTTCCTCGTTAAAGAGCCATGGAAGGTTACGTCTGCGCTCAAAGGGTACGACAAACATATGAACGAATAGCTCCCTGATATATTGCTCCCGAACCCCTCCATGTTTTGAGCATTCGGTACAGAATGAACGACCCGAAAATATGTAATCCAACGAACGAGAGAATTCGTGCCCGTCTACGCATCTCCATTGATGCTTTTGCTTCGTGTCTTTGTAAGGTTCCTTACCTATAAGCATCCCTCCAGCACTTTTGGCTAAACGACTAAGAAATTCTCGATCAAATTTAGTCGGTCGTGGTTTGTCCTTTTTGCAGAGCTTGCACCATGATCCATCGTGCTTCACGCTTTTGTAGGCTAATTCAAAAGAGGGATGTCCCGCGATACCACACTGCCATTCCAGTAGAGCCGATGCATTTCTGTACACCGTTGATAGACACCGTGCAGAGGGATGTTTGGAGCGAGCGAATTCGTTGATATCGTCAAAGGTCGGTTTTGCCGTCCCAGCGCATTTCGGGCACCACTGGCCTTGCTCAACCGCATTTGGTATCATTTGAAATTCTGGATGAGCAGGATAATGGCGACATCTCCATAGATGTTTTGTACTACTGCCCAGGTAAGTCGGGGAGGCGAATATGCCCCCTCTGTGGTTGTTTAGATTATCTGGATCATCTGCCAAACGCTGCATATCCTCCATTGTATGCAGTCGTTTTTGCGCGGCGTTGCGATTCCCACAAACCTTGCACCATGTGCCGGGTTTATTCTTGCTGCCCTTGACCATGGTTGGAGTTGCACGCCAGACGTGTAGTTCATCACATTCGAACTCCATCAGCGTATGTTGATTAATGTAGTCCGTTGAGAGGCACCTGCCACCTTTGGCTTGGGCGATTCGATGGAATGTTTCGATGGTGTCCCTGCGCGACATTTGCTTCTCATATTTCGGTGGGGTTCGATGCCGTCCGGGACGTTATCAGAATGATAAAGGTAATCAAGGAGTTATTTTTAGACATTGCACACACGCGATAATCCCTATGTCCAAATCGAGGGAGTTGCGCGAGCACATCTGGGTCTGCGATCGCGGTATCGGAGATCACCTCTGCCAAGTCGGGGACATCGAACCGGCGCGGTTCCAGTGTTAGCCGATCTGGCTAATCGTCTTACCGGAGATTGTCGGCGGCCTGACCACCCTGACCACTTGCCGGTCAGCGTGGTCATGACGGCCAGCCCCAATAATCCTACCCTCGCAAAAACGGTCGTTTCTGGGAGATAGCGGGTAGCCTCCCGAAAGGTGCCGATGGGACGGGTTTTATCCCGCAACCCATTCCGAGAAGCTGCTCTCTGGACATCGGCCCGTGTAACGGGTTTCGAGATGACGCCCGGAAGGGCGTGTTCGCAAAACACCTTCGTTCCGACCTCTCACGAACCCAAGGTTTCCGCCATTCCTGATCGACGCTGGCGGTGTGTCCAGAACCATCCATTTTCCGGTACGCCTTCCCCTCTCTGTCGATACATCCGGCCTCGCAGGAATTACGATGCTCGTAGATGTCTGCTTACGAGAAGAACGGCACCCCCAACAGAACGACGCCGACGGGCGCCGAGCGGACGTAAGATCGCCGCAATTCGCTCTCGGTAGCGCCATGACGATGGGAAACCGCATCGACCTGAAGCGGTCATGTCCGGACGGGCCTTTCGGCCGGCGACAACCTCTACGGAAAACCCGGTGCCACCCCAGCAACCCGGGCCGGAACAACAGCAGGAG
>JBEKLE010000003.1:0-49464 GCA_050010355.1 Rhodopila sp.
GCGGATCGCGTCTAACGACTCAGTGACGGTTTCGCTGACCGCCCCAGATTCCGGGTGCTAAGTCAGACGATGCTTGGGCGGGTACTTGGTTTCGGAACTATCTTGCTAAGAGGCACCGGCTCAAGCTGGGAACCGCTCGCTGGCATCGCAACACCAATCGCGATTAGGAAAGCCATCGTCGCCGGGTGACGATTCCCGTCTAGGCGATGCTGCGCTCGCTCAATTGTGTGACGCACGAACTGATTGTGCTTACCAGTCGGACCAAACGCAGCAGCGACTTTGTGGCGTCTCGAGCATCGATGCTCTTTATGACCCAATGCCTGACGAGCCAGCAAGCCGGTCGTGTTGGTCGAGGACAATGGGCCGATCCACGTCAGAAAGCTCTCACGTGCCCCGCTTGCCGCCCGCGCGCACTGGCTGACCGTTGAATTTCCTGGTCACCCGTGACCTGACGGAACGCAAGCGGATCGAGGACCGACTGGTTGCGCTCGCGACCACTGATCCGCTGACCGGTGCGAGCAATCGCCGCGCCGGCGAAGCCAGGCTGGAGCAGGCATTCAGCCGCTGGCGGCGATACGGGCGTAGCTTCGTCGTGCTGATGATTGACTGCGATCATTTCAGGGCGGTGAACGACCGCTGCGGTCACGATGCGGGCGATGCAGTGCTCGTTGCCCTGGTGCGGCTCTGCCGCGAGACCCTGCGGGAGACGGATGTCACGATCCGCTGGGGCGGCGAGGAGTTCCTGCTGCTGCTGCCCGAGACGAGCTGCGACGCGGCGCTTTCGGTAGCCGAACGTGTGCGCGAGGCGATCGAGGCTGTCAAGGTCGAGCAAAACGGCAACGTGATCAGGATTACCGCCAGCATCGGCGTCGCGGAGGCTGCTGAAAGCGACAGGGGCGCGGAGGAAGCCGTCGGCCGAGCCGATCGCGCCATGTATCGGGCCAAGAGCGCCGGCCGGAACCGGATCGCCGCTGCCTGATCGGCTCCGGCGGCGGGTTCTGCTGCTGACGCGGGTCTGAGACCAGCCGGCCGAAAGACCGAGTGATCACGCGACGACGCTAATTAGCGAGGGATGGTGCGGTTTGCTGGACGGCTTCGTTCGACGCCGCGATCTTTTGCCAGTATTCGCGGCGGTCAAGAATGCTGCTGAGCAGTGTCCGGTGGAGGATGGTTTTTCCGTCGGCCTTGCCCGCGCGAAGCAGGTCGCGCGCGGCGGCTTTTGACCTGGCGGGGATCATGAAAAGGATGTGTTCGGCTTCCTGCTGCGCGGTGTCGACAGCAAGATTCTCCCAGTCCTCGAAGTATGCCTTGCCGGGGAGATAGTCGGCGAAACCTTCATAGAACGCGGCGGCCAGCGCGCCTCGCCATGGCGGTTCATGCAGGCGCTCGAAATAGAGCCGCTGAAGCACGTAATAGTCCTTGAGGGGGCGAAGTGCGCGGTGGAGAAGCCAGGCAGCGGCGAGCAGGCTTGCGCTCGCCAGACCCGAGGAAATCGTCCATTCGTTCATTTCTTACCTATATCAAGGTCGGGGCGCTCTGGCGGGTGGATTTTACACTCTGGCGTGCCGACGATGGCTTATTTCGGTATACGGAGACATCCGGCAAATAGTTGTTTTGAAGAAGCGTTGTGGCCTGGGGTGCGGGGTCGTGCGTGTCGGTGTTCGTTCCGGGTCGGGCGTAGAAGGTTGAGGCCGGTGGCGGACTGCTGGGGGTAAAGCCGTGGGTGGCCTAGCCCGGCCATGACACGGGGGGTCGGTGGCGGGCGGGCCATGCGGGCGGGGGCGGCGGCGGGCGGGCCATGCGCGGGGGGCGGTGGCGGGTGGGGCCATGCGCGCGGGGGCGGAGGGCAGGCCATGACGCTGCTTGTCGGGCTTGCCATGACACCGCGGGTGGCGCGTGGCGCGGTCTGGATTACGGGCGTTTCGATCGGGGCTTCGGCGCTTTCGCGGTTACGATGGTGGCTTTGCCGGCGGGTTGGGGTGCTGCCTTGGGAGCGATCGGCTGCTTGGGCTGGCCGGGCAGGCTCTGGCGGGACTTGTCGAAATCCGCCCAGGGATCGGCACGCAGTTTGGCGAGCCGTTCCGGCACCGATCGGATGGTGAACGCGGCCAGATCGAGTTTTGGCGTCACCTCGTTCCAGGCCAGCGGGGTTGCCACGCCGGCGCCGGGCCGGGCGCGGGGGCAGAAGGAGGCGACGGCGGTGGAACCGAGACCGTTGCGCAGCCAGTCGATCAGGATGCGGCCGCGGCGGTCGGCGATCTTTACGTGGGCAAGATATTTTTGCGGGTTCGTCTCACTCAGGCGTTCGGCGAAGCTTCTGCTGAAGGCGCGGACCGGGTCCCACGGCTGTTCGGGGCGCAGCGGGACAACGACGTGCAGGCCTTTGCCGCCGCTGGTGCGGCAGAACGAGACCACTCCCATGGCCTCGAGCTTGTCGCGCATGTCGAGCGCGGCGGCGGCAATTTCCGGGGTCTTCACGCCCTCGCCTGGGTCGAGGTCGAAGACGAGTTGATCGGGGTGCAGCGGATCGGCCTCGGTGGCACCCCAGACGTGGAGTTCGATGGCGGACATCTGCGCCATCGCGACGAGGCCTTGCAGGTCGTCGATCGCCAGGAACGGGGCTTTATCAGCGGTGCCGTCGCGGACGCCGGGGGGCATGGTGCCGTGGCCGTGTTTCTGGAAGAAGTGCTCACCGTCGATGCCCTCCGGGCAGCGGACGATTGCGAGCGGGCGGTGAGCAAGGCCCGGCAGGGCGTGGCCGGCGACTTTTTGCCAGTATTCGACGAGGTCGCGCTTGGTGATGCCGGGCCAGAGCGCGCGGTCGGGGTGGGTCAGCGTGACGCCCTCGATCGTTTCGGTGCGAGCTTTCGGGGCCTTGGCGGTCACGATCGCGCTGCTGGTGCGGGTGGCGGCCGCTTGCGTCGGCCCAGGGTTGGCCGATTGGGGGTTGGAGGACTGGCGTTTGGGGGGCACGGCGATGACTGGTCCTTTGCGTTTGGCTGGGCCGGCGTAGTCCTTCGGGTCAACGGCGCGGCGTTCGGCGTCCGGGTCGGCGGGATCGCGTACAACGTCTTTCGGTTGCTTGTCCTCCCGCAATCCGAGGAAGACAGCGTGGCGCACGCGCCCGGCGCCGGACCACGAGATGAACGAGGTTTCGGCGACCAGTTCCGGCCTGACCCAGTGGATGTCCGGGATGAGGTCGTCGCCGGCTAGCATCAGGCCTTTTGGTGGGGCACCGTCGAGGCCGTCGAGGCGGTCGCGTAACGTTTGCAGCGTCTCGTCGGAAAATCCGGTGCCGACAGCGCCGGCGTAGTGGAGGCGGCCGTTTCGGTCGTAGTAGCCCAGGTGCAGGGCACCGAGCGCGGTACGGCTGCCGGCGGGTTCGGTCCAGCCGATGACGAGGAGCCCCTCGCGGCCCTGGCATTTGACTTTCAGCCAGTCATGGGTGCGGCCGGGGCGGTAGCTTGCGTCGGCTTTCTTGCAGATGATGCCTTCAAGTTTCATCTTGCACGCGGCCTGCTGCATGCGGACGGCGTCGCCCACCTGGTGGTCGCTATAGCGCAACATGCCGCGCCAGGTGTCGAGGCCCTTGAGGCGCTGCTTGCGGTCCACCAGGGTGCACGGCCGCAGGTCGTAGCCGTCGAGATACAGCAGGTCGAACAGGTAGAACACCAGGGTTTCGTCGCGGCCGTTGGAGAGGGCGGCCTGCAGGGCCGGGAAGCTGGGAATGCCGTCCTTGTCGAGTGCCACCAGTTCGCCGTCCACCATGGCCTGGTCGACGTAAAGCTTTCCGATGGCCCTGGAGACGGCGGGCAGGCGGTCGGTCCAGTCGTTGCCGTTCCGGGTCAGCAACCGGACCTTTTTGTGGTCAAGGGAGGCCAGGATGCGGTAACCGTCGAACTTGATCTCGGATAGCCAGCCGTCGCCCTCGGGCGCGCCTTCCGCGACCGCCGCGAGTTGCGGCGCCTGCTTTTCGAGGAGCCTGGCTTTGACGGCACCGGGGATGGTGAGGTGCTTGCTGTCGCGCGGCTTTTGCGCGGGCGGTTCGACGGCTGCTTCGATCGCCTCGGCGTCGGCGCCTTCGCGTTCCTCGCCGTCGTGGCCCTTGATGAGCAGCCAGTTGTCCTGCTTGCCGCGCTGGTTCGGTTTGGGTTTGAGCCGGACCAGGGTGAACTTGCCGTTAAGGCGCTTGCCGGACAGGACGAATTTGATCTCGCCGTCGCGCAGCCCTGCGTCGGGGTCGATGAGGGGTTTCCAGGTGCCTCTGTCCCAGGTTTCGACCGTGCCGGCGCCGTACTGGCCGTCCGGGATGGTGCCCCGGAAGTCGGCGTAGTCGAGCGGGTGATCCTCGACGTGGACGGCAATGCGCTTGTCGGCGGGGTCGAGGGAGGGGCCTTTGCGGACGGCCCAGCTCCATAACACGTCGTTGTGCTCCAGGCGGAAATCCCAGTGCAGGCCGGCGCGGTGCGCCCGGTGCTTTTGCACGACGAAAATGGGGTCGTTTTGGTGGCGCGTGGCCTGGTTCGCCGCGGGCGCGGGTTCGGTGGTCGCGGTAAAGTCGCGTTTGGTGCGGTAGGTCCGGATCGAGGTATCGCGTTGCGACGCGGCGGATCGAGCCATTTGCGTGCCTTCAAGAGGTTAGAAACCGAAACGGTGTGGCTTGTCGCTCGGTTGCGTGGGGTGGTTGGCGGGATGAAAGATTGCGCACCGGCGGACGTGGCGCTAGTTTGCCCAAATCATGGGCAACTGTCGTTCACACATCACACAACGTGCTGCCGGAGCAGTCCATCTGGCGCCGATCGATCTGGGAGGAGGGGTGCGGATTGAGACTCCGGTAATTCTCGCGCCGATGTCCGGCGTCACCGATCTGCCGTTCCGGCGGGCCGCCAAACAACTGGGGGCGGGGATGGTGGTGTCCGAGATGATCGCATCGTGGGCGATGATCCGCGAGAACCAGAAGACGCTGGGCATGGCGGAGATCGATGGCTGCGGCGGGGTGTCGGCAGTGCAGCTTGCCGGCTGCGATCCGGCGGCGATGGCCGAGGCCGCGCGACTGGCGGTCGACCGGGGGGCGCACCTGATCGACATCAACTTTGGCTGCCCGGTGAAGAAGGTCGCGGTCGGCCAGGCGGCCGGGTCGGCGCTTATGCGTGACGAGGTTGCCGCCGCGGCGATCCTGGCGGCGACCGTCAAGGCGGTTCCGGTGCCGGTGACGCTGAAGATGCGCATGGGCTGGGACCACGCCAACCTGAACGCGCCCAGGCTGGCGCGGATCGCGCAGGATGCCGGCATCCGGATGGTGACGATCCATGGGCGGACACGGCAGCAGTTCTACACCGGCGCCGCGGACTGGACGTTCGTGCGGCAGGTGAAGCAGGCGGTGGGCATCCCGGTCATCGTCAACGGCGATATCCTGACGGATGAGGACGCTGCCGTCGCGCTACGTCGATCCGGCGCCGACGGGGTGATGATCGGGCGGGGCTGCTACGGGCGGCCGTGGTTCCTGGCGCAGGCGGCGCATTATTTGCGCACCGGGATGCGGCTTCCTGAACCGTCGCTGGCGCGGCAGAAGGCGATTCTGGTCGGGCATTACCATGGGATGCTGAGCCAGTTCGGCACCGGGCCGGGCGTCCGGCTCGCACGCAAGCATGTGTCCTGGTATTCGCGCGGGTTGCCGGGTTCGGCGGAATTTCGCGCGACGATGAACCGGCTGGCGGATGCCGGTTCGGTGCTGGGGCTGATCGACCGGTTCTATGATCCTCTGATCGCGCATGGGGTGACGCGGGGGCCGGCGATCGAAGCTGACCCGGACGAGCCGGGCGGTGATGATACCGGCCTGGCGGCGGCGGCATGAGCGCCGTCATCACGAAGGCGTCCCGGCTGCTGACGGGACGCGGCGGGCGGGGGAGCGGTGATCCGCCCGCAAAGGCTGCGGATGCGGCTGCGATTCTGGGCGCGCTGCCGGTGCCGGTCATGCTGTTGAGTCCGGAGAACCGGTTTCGGCACGTCAACCACGCGGCGGAGCAGTTCCTTGGTATCTCGCGCGCCGGTCTGGCGCAGCTTCGGCTGGAGGATCTGCTGCCGCCGGACAATCCGTTGTTTCTTCTGATCGAGCAGGTGCGCACCACCGAGGCGACGATCTCGGATCATGACCTCAACCTCGACAGTGCGCGGCTGCACAAGCGCGGCATCACCGTGCAGGGCTCGCCGTTGCCGGAGGAACCGGGGTCGGTTCTGCTGGTGATGCAGGATGCGTCGGCGGCGCGGGCTTTGGACCGGCAACTGGCGTTCCGGGGGGCGGCGCGGAGTGTCACCGGGATGGCGGCGATCCTGGCGCATGAGGTGAAAAACCCATTGTCGGGCATTCGTGGGGCGGCGCAGTTGCTGGAGGCCAGTGTCGGGCCGGCGGACCGTGAACTGGCGGAACTGATCCGCGACGAGGCCGACCGCATCCGCGATCTGGTGGACCGGATGGAGGCGTTCGGGGAGAAGCCGATATCGCGCACCGCGGTGAACATCCATCGGGTGCTGGAGCATGTCCGCAGGCTGGCGCAGACCGGTTTTGCCGCGCATATCCGGTTCCACGAGCAGTACGATCCTTCGCTGCCGCCGGTGTGGGCCAATCGCGACCAGCTTGTGCAGGTGGTGCTGAACCTGGTGAAGAACGCGGCCGAGGCGGTGACTCAGGAGGGGGTGCACCACCCGGAGATCGTGCTTGCCACCGGTTTCCAGCATGGCATGCGGGTGGCCATTCCGGGCAGCACCGAACGGCTGGATCTGCCGCTGTTCGTCGCCGTGCGCGACAACGGGGGTGGCATCCCCGAGGATATCAGGCCGCATCTGTTCGAGCCGTTCGTGACCTCGAAATCGACGGGAAGCGGGCTGGGGTTGTCGCTGGTCGCCAAGATCGTCGGTGACCACGGCGGATTGATTGAGGTCGACAGCCGCCCGGGCCGCACCGAGTTCCGGTTGCACCTGCCTGTGGTCACCGAGAAAGACGCCGATCAATGACCCTGCCCACAGTTCTGATCGCCGACGACGACCGCTCCATCCGAACCGTGCTGACACAGGCGCTGGGGCGGTCCGGGTATCAGGTGCGCAGCACCGGAAATGCCGCGACGCTGTGGCGCTGGGTGGAGGATGGGGAAGGCGATCTGGTGATCACCGACGTGGTGATGCCGGATGAAAACGGGCTGGACCTGATCCCGCGGATCAAGCGGATCCGGCCTGAACTGCGCATTGTCGTGATGAGCGCGCAGTCGACGTTGATGACCGCGGTGAAGGCGACGCAGCGGGGGGCGTTCGAGTATCTGCCGAAACCGTTCGACCTGCGGGAACTGCTGTCCGTGGTGGGGCGCGCGCTGGCGCAGCCGTCGGAGCCGACGTTCAGCCCGGTGGAGGCGAAGGATACCGAGGAACGCCTGCCGCTGATTGGGCGCAGTCCGGCGATGCAGGAGATCTACCGGACGATCGCGCGGCTGACGACGGCCGACCTGACGGTGATGATCAACGGCGAGTCGGGCACCGGCAAGGAACTGGTTGCCCGGGCGCTGCACGATTACGGCAAACGGCGGGGCGGTTCGTTCGTTGCCATCAACATGGCCGCCATTCCGCGCGAACTGATCGAGAGCGAGTTGTTCGGGCACGAGCGGGGGGCGTTTACCGGGGCGACAAACCGGTCTCAGGGGCGGTTCGAGCAGGCCAATGGCGGGACGCTGTTCCTCGACGAGATCGGCGACATGCCGCCGGAGGCGCAGACGCGGCTGCTGCGGGTGCTGCAGGAGGGCGAGTTCACCAGTGTGGGTGGGCGGCAGCCGATCAAGGCGAATGTGCGCATCATTGCTGCAACGCACCGGGATCTGCGGACGGCGATAAGGCAGGGGCAATTTCGAGAAGACCTGTTCTACCGGCTGAACGTGGTGCCGATCCGGCTGCCGCCGCTGCGTGAGCGGGTCGAGGACATCGCGCTGCTGGCCCGGCACTTCCTGGAGCGGGCGCGGGAGGATGGGCTGCCGTCCAAGAGCCTTGATCAGGGTTCGGTTGACCGGCTGAAGCAGCATGGCTGGCCGGGTAATGTGCGAGAGCTGGAAAACCTGATGCGGCGGCTGGCGGCGCTGTGTCCGGAGGAGGTCATCAACGCCGGCGTGATCGAGACGGAACTCGCCGATCCGCTGCCGGCGGCGGGGCCGGTCGCGTCGGCGAAGCAGGGCAACGGGCCGGAGACGCTGTCGAGCGCGGTGGAGCGGCATATCAAGGAGTTCCTGGCCGCGCACAATGACGGTTTGGGCGTGACTGACGTGTATGACAAGATCATCGCGGAGGTGGAACGTCCTCTGATCCGGCTGACGCTTGCCGCGACGCGCGGCAACCAGATCAAGGCGGCCTCGATGCTTGGTCTGAACCGGAACACTTTGCGTAAGAAGATTCGGGACCTGGAGATCCCGGTTGTGCGTGGCCTGATGTGATGGTTGGGCCGGGTTCGCTCGGTGGGAGCTGCGAAGTCGTGGGCGGCCGGGGCAGGCCCTGGGCCAAACCCGGACATGACACGACATGGCGGATGAGCCGTGACACAAGATGGTGGAGGACATGAACGTCTCGACACGCAGGAGTGCTCTGAGACCGACGGTGGTGCGGGATGTTATTTCCGAGCCGCGGCTGTCTCGGCTGGGGCAGTTGGGCGATATCATGCTTGGCAAGGGCGTCACGCTTGCGCTGACAACCCTGGCGCTGATGGTCGGCCTGGCGACGTTCATCATTCTGGCGCGTGGCTCGCCGCTGGGCTGGAAGCCGGGTGTCGGGGTTGGCCTGGTGCTGGCGAACCTGTCCGTGCTGCTGCTGCTCGGGGCGGTTGCGGCGGGGCGGCTGACGCGGGTGTGGGTGGAGCGGCGGCGCGGATCGGCCGGCTCGCGGCTGCATGTGCGGCTGGTGTTTCTGTTCAGCGGCGTGGCGGTGGCGCCGACCATCGTCGTGGCCTGTTTCGCGGTGGCGTTTTTCCATTTCGGTATCCAATCGTGGTTCAATGACCCGGTGCGTGATTCGCTGGAGGAATCGCTGCAGGTTTCGCGCGGATATCTGGACGAACACCGTAACAATATCCGAGCGGTGGCACTGGAGATGGCGAACGATCTTGCTCGGGCGGGGCGGTTCCTGTCGGCCGATCCGACGGTGTTCGCCGAGGTGCTGGATACGCAGACCACGCTGCGCGGCCTGACCGAGGCAGTGATCTACGAACCGACCACCGGGCAGGTGCTGGCGGCGGCGGGCATCTTCGTCGGCATGGGGGTTGAGGCGCCGCCGCAATCGGCGACGCAGCAGGCCTTGAACGGCGACGTCGCGGTGCTGAATGCCGGCGACGGGACGCGGGTTCGGGCGGTGGTGCGGCTGGAGTCCACGCCGGCGCTGATGCTGATGATCGGGCGGCCGATCGATCCGACGATCCTTGGGTACATGCAACGAACTGAGCTGGCGGTCAATCAGTATCATCGGATGGATGAGAACCGGTCGTGGTTGCAGATCGCCTTTGCGTGGATTTTCGCCATTGTGGCGCTGCTTGTTTTGCTGGCGGCCGGGCTGATCGGGCTGATCATGGCGAATCAGATTGCCCGTCCCGTGGGGATGCTGATCAGTGCGGCGGAACGGGTCCGCAGCGGCGATCTTGGCGTGCGGGTGCCGGAGTTCGCAACGGGCGACGAACTGGCCGGTCTGTCGCGGGCCTTCAACCGCATGACGGGGCAGCTTGCGGCACAGCGGACCGAACTGATGGAAGCGTACAGTCAGATCGACGAGCGCCGCCGGTTCACTGAGACCGTGCTGGCGGGCGTGTCGGCGGGCGTCATCGGGGTGGATGCGCAGGGGCGCATCGAACTGCCGAACCGCACGGCGGACGAACTGCTGGGCCTGGATCTGCTGGCCGCGACGGGTCGTCCGCTGGCGGAAATCGTTCCGGAGTTTGCCGCCCTGTTCGCCGAGGTCGCGGCGTCGCCGGACAAGGCTCGCACGGCGGAGATCCAGGCTGGACCGAAGAACCACCGGCGTATCCTGCTGGTGCGGATCGGTGCGGAGCTTTCGGGCGGCCGCACGGACGGGTTCGTCGTTACGTTCGATGACATCACCGAATTGCAGTCGGCCCAGCGTAAGGCGGCGTGGGCCGACGTTGCCCGCCGCATCGCGCATGAAATCAAGAATCCGCTGACGCCCATTCAACTTTCGGCCGAGCGTCTGAAGCGGCGGTTCACCAAGGAAATCCAGTCCGATCCCAATACGTTTATGCAATGCGCCGACACGATCATCCGTCATGTCGGCGATATCGGGCGCATGGTCGATGAATTCTCGGCCTTTGCACGGATGCCGCAGCCGGTGATCAAGCCTGAAGACATCGGCCTGATCGCGCGCGAGGCGCTTGTTCTGCAGAAGACCGCGCGGCCTGGAATTGAGTGGACGACGGACATTCCGGAGCGGGGACCGGTGGTGCCGTGCGACCGGCGCATGATGCGTCAGGCGCTGACGAATTTGTTGCAGAATGCTGCGGATGCCGTCGGAATGCGCGAAGGCGCTGGTCATATCGCGCTGATGGTGCAAGACATTCCCGAAGGTGTGCTGCTGAGTGTCGCCGATGATGGCGTCGGGCTGCCGAAGGAAGACCGCGCTCGGCTGACCGAACCGTATGTGACGCACAAGCCGAAGGGGACCGGGTTGGGACTGGCGATCGTGAAGAAGATCATGGAAGACCATGGCGGGACCCTGGAACTCGGGGATCAGCCGGACGGGCCAGGGGCGGTCGCGAGCCTGATACTGCCCGCGGCTCCGGCGCGGGTTGCGGCAGGTGGGGCGTCGTCGGGGGGCGAGATGACGCAGGTGTCGCATGGCGTATGAAATTCTGATCGTTGATGACGAGCCGGACATCCGGCTGCTGATCGAGGGTATCCTGCGCGACGAAGGATACGAGACCCGCGGGGCCGGCGACGCCGAATCGGCGATTGCCGCGTTCCGAGCACGGCGGCCGTCTTTGGTGGTTCTGGACGTGTGGCTGCAAGGGTCGCGGATGGACGGGATCGGGATCCTTGAGACCCTGCAGGGCGAGGAGCCGCGGGTGCCGGTGGTGATGATCTCGGGCCACGGCACCATCGAGATGGCGGTGGGTGCCATTCAGCAGGGCGCCTACGATTTCATCGAAAAGCCGTTTCAGTCCGACCGGTTGCTGCTGGTGGTGCGGCGCGCACTGGAAGCGGCGGCACTGGCGCGGGAAAACCAGGAACTGCGGCTGCGCGCCGGCCCGGAAGCGACGCTGATCGGGGATTCGGCGGTGATCGGGCAGCTTCGCTCGCAGGTGGAGCGGGTGGCGCCGACCGGGTCGCGGGTGATGATCTCGGGGCCGGCCGGATCGGGGAAAGAGGTCGTTGCGCGGATGATCCATGCGCGGTCGCGGCGCTCGACCGGGCCGTTCGTGGTGATGAACTGCGCGACACTCAACCCTGGACGTTTCGAGGAAGAACTGTTCGGGCTGGAGGCGGGGAGCGATTCAGCTGCGCATCCGCGCCGGGCGGGTGTGCTGGAACGGGCGCACAGCGGGACGCTGCTGCTGGACGAAGTGTCCGACATGCCGCTGGAGACGCAGGGCAAGATTGTTCGTGCGCTACAGGATCAGACGTTCGAACGGCTGGGCGGGTCGGCGCGGGTGAAGGTGGATGTGCGGGTGCTGTCGACGACAAACCGCGATCTGCAGGCCGAGATCGCGGCCGGACGCTTCCGCGAGGATTTGTATTACCGGCTGGCGGTCGTTCCGGTGAAGATACCGGCGCTGCGCGAGCGGCGGGAGGATGTGCCCAATCTGGCGCTGCACTTTATCGAGCGGTCGGCGGAGAGTTCGGGGATTCCGGTGCGGGCGCTGTCGGCGGATACGCTGGCGGCGCTGCAGGCGTATGACTGGCCGGGGAACGTGCGGCAGTTGCGCAACCTGATGGACTGGCTGCTGATCATGGCGCCTGGGCACGCGGGCGATCCGATCCGGGCGGATATGCTGCCGCCGGAGATCGGATCGCGGGCGCCGGCGCTGCTGAATATCGACCCGACGGCGGATATCATGTCGTTGCCGTTGCGCGAGGCTCGGGATTTGTTCGAGACGCAGTATTTGCACGCGCAACTACTTCGTTTCGGTGGCAATATATCGCGGACGGCGCAGTTTGTCGGGATGGAGCGGTCGGCGTTGCATCGGAAGCTGAAGCAACTGGGGGTAAATTCGGACGAGCGGGTTGGCGGGTAGGATGTGAAATCACAGTGCTGCGAGTTGGCGAACCGGATGGGTGTTTGAACACTCTTCCTTCGATCGCTTGGTCGAGGAGTTGGCATGCATCCGGTTTATGTTCTCGCGTTCATCACTTTCCTGCTGGTTTTAGCGTTTTTGGTGTGGAACCTGCTGTCGCTCAAGGAGCATCAGAGGACTGGCGGTAAGATTACGGGAATCGGTGGTCCGAATGATCCTATGTCGTGACGGATCTTTTTTCGATTGGTCCTGTGCAGCATGATGCGGTCGGGGGCCTTGATTTGCGCAGGACTTGAGTCGGTGGGATTTCCGGAGACGGGAGATCGGCTCTTGATCAGGGCCTGTCTGCGAGGCTGAGAGGATCGCCGGCTCCGATCTGCAGCCGGCCCTTCTAGCGCTGCGGCGCGTAACCCGATAGATTTACACGCACGCTGATCGAAACACTGATATTTTGACCATCGGACCAAACAGGGGAACAAACAAAATGCCCGACTATGTCGCCCATGCCACCACCGTAGGCGGCCGTAATGGCCATGTTGAGACCAGCGACGGGCTGATCAAGGCCGATCTATCCATACCGAAAAGCATCGGCGGCCCGGGCAAGGCGGGGACCACCAATCCGGAACAGTTTTTTGCTGCCGGTTACTCGGCCTGCTTCGGCGGTTCGGTTGAATACGCGGCCCATCTTGATAAGGTGAAGGCCGGTCCGGTGACGGTGACCGCGGATGTCACATTGCATGTCAATGACGGAGACTTCCGACTTTCGGTGCATCTGAAGACTCATGTCGAGGGCGTGGACCATGCGACTGCGGAGCGGCTGGTGACCAGGGCGCACAATGACATCTGCACTTACTCGAAGGCCACCCGCAACAACATCGAGGTAACAATCGAGGTGGTGTGAGAGTTTGATAAAGAATGCCCTCCCGCACCGTAATCGTCGATAAAACGTCAATGATAGCAGCGGCCGTGCTTTTTCAAGTTTCGAGCCGTTTTCATCCTCTGAGCGGATCCGGCGTCGGCATTCCGTGTGCGCCGTTCACCGGGCGGGTGATGCACCGGAGCCAGCAAGCGTGGACGCTCCGGTCATGATTGCGGGGTTTTGCCCCGAATTCCTGGTGTTACGCAAGTGGATTTTGGCAGGGTCGGTTCGAACATCGGAATGACTTTGTTGATTTGATCATCGCAGGATAGGTGACGCATGCCAATCCGTGGGGAAGGTAACGAAATCCTCCAATCCGGTCAATGTTAAAGCAAAAATCGACTCTGGTGCTGTGGATGAGCGTGGCGTTCGGGGTGGCGCTTGCTGTCGCGGCTGGTGTTCTTGTCGTTTTCGGGGCGGATGAACGGAGCATCAGGCTGGCGCTGCGGTTAACGGCGCGCTGGTCCTTCCTGCTGTTCTGGATGGCGTACACTGGTGGAGCAATGGCCGCCCTGTTCGGGCCCGCATTATCCGGGCCAGCGCTGGGGCTGATGGCGCGGCGCGGTCGAGAACTCGGGCTGGCCTTTGCCGCGGCCCATCTGGTACACATTGGCCTTGTCGTCTGGCTTTACAGGATCTCGGACCGGCCGCCGCTGTCCGGGTCGCTATTCGTTTTCTTCGCGTTCGGAATCGTCTGGATCTATCTGCTGGCAGCCTTGTCCTTCGGCGGACTGGCGCAAAAGCTCGGGCCAGGGCGGTGGCGGCTCGTGCGGGTTCTGGGGATGAATTACATCCTGCTCGCTTTTGCGCGCGACTTTGTACCGGCGGCGATTAATGTCGTTTTTGTGCGTCAGGACATTGGAGGCATGTTGGCGTATGTGCCGTTTGCGGCGATGAGTGTTGCCGCGCCCGTTTTATCCCTTACCGCCTCGGTTCACCCTCGCTCGGGCATAAGGCGAGCGGACACCTGACGCGAGCGATCATGGCGTGTGGTGCCGGCAATCCTGACGGTCGCTCCTGACTGCTGATAAGCCGGCGCTTCGGTTGTGATTTGAAACATCTACGGCGTGCGCACTTTCGGGATCCCCAGCTTTTTCGCGGTGTGCGCGAAGCCATGGTCGAACGTTACAAATTCGTTGCAGTGCCTGGCGTTCGAGAGATGCAAGGCATCCGCGATGTCTATCCCGCCGTCAGCCCAATCGAGGGCCTCGGCCGCGAGGGCTGCATCTTCGAGCGTGACCGTCGGGAGGCCTCCAAATGCTCGTATTGCCTTGGTGAGCGGCACAACAGGATAGGCATAGACACTTCGAAGTATCCATGCCGTCTCTAGCAAGACCGTCGTCGTGACGAAGACTTCGTTACCATCGACCAGTCTTTGTGCCTGGGGCGGATTGCGTAGGGTGGTCGCCGGTCAGGTAGCGGATGACGATGTTAGTATCGATCGCGAGCATGACGCCATTTGACCTCCGCGGCGATGCCGGCGTCCATTTCCTCAAGCGTCTGCGGTTGGCCACGATAGGGGGAGCGAGGCGAATACATCGGCTGGCTTTGTGGGTGCGAATACCGGGGCGGCGTTCAAGAGGACACCATCGGGCGTGTTTTCGACCAAGAGGTGGGTGCCTGGCCCCCGATGACGCTGCTCGCGGATGGCTTTGGGCAGGATGATCTGGCCCTTTGTCGATACGATGGTGGTGCGCGGCTCGGACGCCGGCATGGCGGTGCTCCGGGAAGACATTAGTAAAGAAGACCAGCAGTGCCGCTCCTGCAAGCGGACTGACGGTGACCACCCTTCGGCCCGGAACGGTTTTTGACAACCATCGCGTTCGGGGGCTTTCCTCAGCCCAAACATCGAAGGAAACGTCCGGATGCGCCCGATGGAAGGCATGCGCGTGGTCGCGCTGGAGCACGCAGTGGCGGCGCCATTGTGCACGCGGCATCTGGCGGACATGGGCGCCGACGTGATCAAGATCGAGCGGCCGGGCGAGGGTGATTTCGCCCGCGCTTACGATGATTATGTGAACGGCGTTTGCAGCCACTTCATCTGGCTGAACCGGGGCAAGCGCAGTGTCACGCTCGACGTCAAGCATCCGGATGCGCTGATAGCGCTGAATGCGCTGATCGGCGGGGCCGACGTGCTGGTGCAGAACCTGGCGCCGGGCGCGGCGGCGCGGCTGGGTCTGACCCATGAGGCGTTGAAAACTGCCAATTCCAGACTGGTGGTTTGCGATATCTCGGGCTACGGCGAGAGCGGGCCGTTCGTGCAGAAGAAGGCGTACGATCTGCTGATCCAGGCGGAGTCAGGGCTGATCAGCGTGACCGGGTCGGCGGACGAGCCTTCGCGGGTGGGGATCTCGATTGCTGATATCGCGACCGGAATGTATGCGCTGACCGGTATCCTGGGGGCGTTGCTGCGGCGGGGACGGACCGGGGAGGGGGCGAACGTCAAGGTCGCCATGCTGGACGCGCTGGGGGAGTGGATGACGTATCCGATGCTGCGGCACGCTTATGCGGGGTCGCCGCCGCCTCGGGTGCCGACGAACCATCCGGCGATCGCGCCTTACGGGGCGCACCGGACGCAGGACGGGCAGGTGATCCTCGGACTCCAGAACGAACGGGAGTGGGCGACGTTCTGTTCGGCGGTGCTGGGGCGGCCGGAGGTGCAGACGGATGCACGGTTCGCGACGCAGTCGGCGCGGCGGCAGCACCGGGCGGAACTGACGGCGATGATCGAGGAGTTCTTCAGCGACAAGACCTCGGTGGAGATTGCGGCGCTGCTGGACAGGGCGGGGATCGCGAACGGGCGGATGAATGAGCCGATCGATGTCTGGAACCATCTGCAGTTTTCGGCTCGGGACCGGTGGCGGGAGGTTGGGACCGAGGCCGGGCCGGTGCGGGCGCTGCTGCCGCCGTTCACGTTCACCGATGAGGAGGCGCCGATGGGGGACGTGCCGTCGGTCGGGCAGCATACCGACGAGGTGCTGGCGGAGATCGGGTTTTCGCGCGAACGGATTGCGATGATGCGGGCGGCGGGGGCGGCATGAGCTTTGATCCGGCGCTGCACCAGATGGTTTCCGAGCAGCCGTGGTAGTCCAGCCGGTTCCTGCAGGCGCCGGGGACACGGTGTATCCGGCGCTGACGATCGATGAACTGACGGGCGGGCGTTGGTGGGATTCAGGGGCACGATGCACAACCAGCGCGCGAACTGGTGCTGGAGGGGCGGCAGCGGTATCTGCTTCGGCGGCGGGATAGGTTGTGCCGGGGGGGCGCCTCCCGGGTTGCGGCTTCTCGATCGTATACGAAAGCACGCCACCCGATTGACCGGAGGTTGCCATCTTGCTGCCATGACTCCCCTTCATGGAGATATGCACAGAGAACCAACAGGTTACCAATGGCACGCGTCGGCCGCAGGATGCACCCCGGACGGGTGTTGCGCGAGGAGTATATGGAGCCGATGCGGCTTGATGCGTCGGGGCTTGCGGAGGCGCTGGGCGTGGCGCCCGGACAGATCGCACCGGTGATCGAGGATCAGGGACCGATGACCTCGGACCTGGCGCTGCGGCTGGCGCGCTGCTTCCGGACGAGCCCGCAGTTCTGGCTGGGGCTGCAGACGGCGTACGATCTGGATGTGGCACAGGCGCGGTTTGGCGCGGAGATCGAGGCGCGGGTTCAGCCGCTGACGGCTTAAAGTCAGGGTGATGTTGCGCCTGGCCCCGGAGCGGGCGGGTGCCGTGCGCGCCGGGTTCGCGCCGGCGGGGTCACCGGATCCGCCGCAGGATCAGGCGGACCGAACCGGGATTGAGCGCGTGCGGATGCGCGGCACCGAGGATCAGCGGGTGGATTTCCGGGAGGTTCAGCCAGTGGGGGAACTCGCGGCTGATCACGCCGCCGTTCTCGCCGCTGCCGCGGCCGGTGACGACCTCGACGCAGCGCACCTGGTCGGCGTGGGCGGTGCGAAGGAACGTCACGAGCGCGTGGTGGGCGCGCTGGGCGGTCATGCCGTGGAGGTCGAGGGTGCGGCCGGTCGTGAGCTTGCCGGACTGGAAGCGGTGCCAGGTCGCGCGGTCGATGCCGCCCGGTTGGGCGCCGACCGCGAGCGGCGCGGCCGTCTTTCGGGGCTTAGAGGTGTGGGCGCCGGGCTTTAGGGCGCCGGGCTTTGGGGCGCCGGCTGTGGGGTGGGGCGCTGGTAGTGGCGTTTCGATTAACGGCGGCTGCGGCGGCGGTCCGGGGGGCTTTTTAGCGCGATTGCGGCGTAAAGGCGACAGTTGCTGGGCGTAGCTTGCCCAGAGCGTCTGGTCGGCTTCGCTCAGGCGTCGCGCGCGAGGCGGCATGATAGGGGATCCGTGGGGCTGACGTGTTGGCGCTTTGTCGGGCTTTGCCACGCGTTTTCAACACCAAGCACGACCGAGGGCCGCTTGGGGCCGCGGAGCGGGGAACACGGGTCGTTTGCCGGGAGCGCTTTGGGGGTGCGGCGAGCGGGGGACGTGCAGGCTGTTCTATTTCGGATCACGCGACAGGCCGCGCGAGGCGAGGGCGTCCAGATAGGCGGCCCAGCGCGGTTCCTGCTCGCGGCCGAGTTCGGCGAGGTAGTCCCAGGAGAAGATGCCGGAATCGTGCAGGTCGTCGAACACCAGCCGGACGGCGTAGTGGCCGACCGGCTCGACCCCGATGATCCCGACATGGCGGCGGCCGGCAACTGTCTGCTTCTGGTCCGGCCTGTGGCCCTGGACCTCGGCGCTGGGGCTTTCCACGCGCAGGTATTCGGCGGGCAGTGCGTAACGGGTTCCATCTTCGAACGAAACATGGAGCACCCGGGCGGCGCGGTCCAGGCGGATTTCGGTTGGGGCGGGCATCACTCCTCCAGCTTCCGGGCCTCTTCCGGCAGCATGATCGGAATGCCGTCGCGGATCGGGTAGGCCAGACCGGCTTTCCGGCTGATCAGTTCACTGGCGGCTCGGTCATACTCCAGCGGGGCCTTGGTCAGCGGGCAGACCAGCACTTCGAGCAAACGGGGATCGACGGGCGGCGACAGCGGTTCGGCGGGGACGGATTCGCTCATGGCCGGTCCTAGCTCACGGAATGATCAGACGGCGTATCGGAACTGGCCGCGCCCATCTGCAGCAGCGCCAGCAACGTTGCCGCGCGGTCGGCATCGTCAGGTGCTTCCAGCAGCGCCTGCTTTTCGACCGGCTCGAACGGGCAGGCCATCGCGAGGGTGATCACCAGCCCATCATCGGACAGGCCTCGGATGGCGTCCCAGTTGGCCTCGACGCTGCGGCGGGCGAAATAGGCGCGCAAGGCGGCGAGAATCCTCTCCCGCTCGATTTCCACGCGCGGCCGGGTCATCACCAGGTCTTCGGCATAGCGGGAGAAATCGCCTCGCACCCGGCGGTATCCGTGGTAGCCTGGCCGTTCGGCTTCGACGGTGAAGCGGATCAGCCCGGTGAGTGTGATCAGCAGCCGGCCATCGTCGGTCTCGCTGAACGACGACAGCCGGCCGAGGCAGCCGACGCGGTAAAGCCCGGGTTCAGCGCCCGCCTCGGAAGTATGATGGTCGGGCTGGATCATGCCAAAGAAACGCCCGGCCGCGAGTGAATCGAGGACCATGGCGAGATAGCGCTGTTCGAAGATGTTCAGCGGCAATTTGCCACGGGGCAGCAAAAGCGCCCCGGTAAGAGGGAAGACAGCGAATTCGGCCGGGAGATCCTCGAGCCGCGGGTGAAATGCCGCCATTCAGCTAAACAGCAGTGCGGACAGGCGCCGGCGGGCGGCAGCGGTCGCGGGGTCATCGAAGCCCCAGGATTCGAAGAATCTGAGCAATTGCAACCGAGCGGCATCGTCGTTCCAGGTCCGGGCGCGGCGGATGATTTCGAGCAGGGCTTCGGCGGCCTGATCACGCTGGTTCATGGCGTTCAGCGCGGTTGCGAGGTCGTAGCGTGCCTGATGGTCGGCCGGATCGGCGGCCAGTCTTGCCTGAAGGGACTGGAGCTGGTCTTTCGCCGCGCGGCCTTCGCGGGCGAGCATCAGGGCGCTGCGGGCGCCGGAGACCTCGGCGTGTTCGGTCAGTTTTTCGGGAACCTGGGCGAGGGCTTCCTCGGCGGCGTCCTCCTGGTCCATGGCCAGCAGGGCGCGGATCAGGCCGCCCCAGGCGTCGCCGTTTTCGGGTTCCTCGCCGAGCAGAGCGCTGAAAAGTTCGCCGGCTTGCTGGGGGTCGCCCTGTTCCATGGCGGCTTTGGCTTCGGCCAGCAGGTCGGCGGCCGGCATCGAGCCGCCGGTGGCCTTGAGCAGCGCCTCGACGAAGCGTTTCACCTCGGATTCCGGCTGCGCACCCTGGAAGATGTCGGCGATCTGGCCCTGCCAGAAGGCGGCGACCGTCGGGACGGACTGCATCGGCAGGCCGAGCTGGGCGAGCTGGCGGACCAGTTGCTGGTTCTGGTCGATGTCGATCTTGACCAGCTTGATGCGCCCGCCGGCGGCTTTGGTGACTTTCTCCAGCGTCGGGGTGAGCTGCTTGCAGGGGCCGCACCAGGTTGCCCAGAAATCCACCAGGACGGGGATGGTGCGTGAGGCCTCGATGACCTCCTGCATGAAGGTCTTCTGATCGCCGTCGACGATCATCCTTCCAGCGGGCACGGTTCCCGCGGGCATCTTTCCAGCGGGGGATTTCGCCAAGCCTTGCGAAGCGGCGGAGGAGGCCGGGGTTGCCTGGCCGATGATGTGATCCATTGAGCGCGGTTCCTGGTCGTCCTGATCGTTCACGTGTAGATGTAGGCTATCCCCAAACAAACAAGCGCCGGTTTGAGGGGCGTCAAACGCGGCCGGACCATGCCGTAAGGGGGTGGTGTCGTCCAGGGGTTCGCTTTGCGGCGTGTTCCGGCCGACGTCGGCATGATGAGGGTGCGGCCGACGTCGGCATGAGCCGGCGATCAGGACCGGGTTTTGCACGCCGCCGCCGCACGTTGGACTGACGCCGATTGAGACGCAGAGGCCGCGGAGCCGTGCGCAGAGGCCGCAGAGAAGCCCTTGCGCCAAGGAAAACCCATCGGGCGATGGCTGGTGTGCCGAGACGCTCTGGTGTGCCGAGACGCCGAGGACTCTGCGCACCGCGGCCTCCCGATGCGTCGCTGGACTCTGCGCACAGCTCCGCGGCCTCCGCGTCAAAACGCTTGCTTCTCCTGGCTCGCCAGGCCGCCCCAGACCTCACAGCCATTGGTGCCAACAGACAACGAGATATGAACCTTCCTTATTGCCGATGGTCAGCGTTGGTAACCGGCGGGCCAAGGCTGCCGGTATCAATCGAACAGGGAGCTTACCGAGCTTTCGTCGCTGATGCGGCGCATGGCTTCGGCGAGCAGGGGGGCGATGGTCAGTTCGCGGATGTTGGGGCAGCGCCTGACCTCCTCGGTGGCCAGAATCGAGTCGGTGATGGTCATCATCTCGATGGGCGAGGCAGCGATGCGTGCGACGGCGGCGCCGGACAGGACGCCGTGGGTGACGTAGGCGCTGGCGGAGCGGGCGCCGCGCTTCATCAGGGCCTCGGCGGCGTTGCAGTGGGTGCCGCCCGAGTCGACGAGGTCGTCGATCAGAATGCAATCGCGGCCACCGACGTCGCCGATGACGTTCATGACCTCGGAATGGCCGGCGCGCTCGCGGCGCTTGTCGATGATGGCAAGGTCGCAGTTGAGCCGCGTGGCGATCGCCCGGGCGCGGACGACGCCGCCGACGTCGGGGGAGACGATCATCAGGTCGCGGCCCTCATACAGCATCTGGATGTCGCGGCTGAACAGCGGCGCGGCGTAGAGATTGTCCACCGGGATGTCGAAGAAGCCCTGAATCTGCGCCGCATGCAGGTCCATGGTCAGGACGCGGTTGGCGCCGGCCTCGACGATCAGGTTGGCGACCAGTTTGGCGCTGATCGGCGAGCGGGATGCGGTTTTTCGGTCCTGCCTGGCGTAGCCGAAATAGGGAATGACGGCGGTGATGCGCCGGGCGGAGGAGCGGCGCAGCGCATCCAGCGTGACCAGCAGTTCCATCAGGTTGTCGTTGGCGGGGAAGGACGTGGACTGGATGACAAAGACGTCCTCGCCACGGACGTTTTCCTGAATTTCGACGAACACTTCCATGTCGGCGAAGCGGCGGATGGAGGCCTTGGTCAGGGGCAAGGCCAGGATTTGGGCGACAGCATCGGCGAGGGGACGATTGCTGTTGCAGGCAACGATCTTCATAAGCAGGGCCGCCGGAAAGGATGCCGGACCGGTCAAAGCGCCGGAAACAGGCGGCTTCTAGCAACCGGTCTGTCCTATGTCCATGAACATGGTGCGATTCGTTGATGGAACAGTAAGGGCGGGATCAGGCTACGCAGGCGGACGCAGGCCACGGGGGGTGTGGTGTGGCGATGGGTGCGTGCGTGAGGACGTTTCGTCTAGACGGCGGGCGGCTCGGGACCACTTCGACGCGGACCGGCTGTTCCGGTCGCTCGATGCCTGATCCCGTTCGTTCCTATCAAACAACAGGGTGCTGCTGGTGCGTGTTCCTTCGAGTCGACCGTGCTGGACTTCTGTTAGATTGCACATAACCCGGCCCAGACGGACACCAGCGCCGCGGCAATGACCAGCGCGGCACAGTAGGGGACAACGCCGGGTTGACCGGATCGCGTGGCGCTGGCGTCGTCTTCTTCCGGGGCGGTTGGCGGGATGTCGGTGTCGATCTCGTTCAGGCCGGTCGTGTCGGCGGCCGCGGTGATGGCCGCCTTGAGGGATGCGGCGAAGGCGATGGCGAAGGGGATGGCGAAGGTCTGGGCGCCGGTGTGGCGGGTGGCATCGTTGACGGAGGATCGCGCGGTGGTGTCGGGCACGGTCGGCACTCCAGTTGTCGGCGGTGACTGTGTTGCAAACCAGGAACTGCAAACTGGATGCCACGCCGAAATATGCGGGATTTCAGATGGTTGTTTGCTGTTGCTGTCGGGATCGCGACGTGTCTGGTCTGCACCATGTCGTGGGTGCTACGGGGTCGAGGGGATTTCTGTCACGCGCCGGTGGGGTGGTGGCCGGGCGAGCTGCCGAGCGGCGTTTCGGGCGCCCTGGCCGGCGGAGCGATGGCGTCCGCACGGGCGTTGGCACCTCGTGCCGTTCCTCCGCAATGGGCGCGAAACGTGCCGCTCGCGGAGAATTTGTGGAAGAGGGCGTTTTCCACAGTGCCGGCGACAGCATCGCGTGGCGCCGCGCGTTCGGGGCCGGTGCGCGACCGCTTGTATTGTTCTGTCTGCGTCAAAAGATCTTTCCGCCAAAGGACGGGCCTTGTTTGCATAAGATCAAACGCCCGGCCCGCCGGCAGAACCGGCATCGCCGATGTCAGGCCGAATGCGCGGCTCGATTTTTTCACCTGATATCCATGGAGCGAAGCATGATAGCTGTTGACACGCATCTGTCAGAGTTGCAGTATCCAATTCGTAACTGACGTAAGGAGGATGCTGATCCAGTATGACTCCACCCCACATAAACGGTGTTGCTGACCTCTGTGGCATCGGCAACTGATACAAAGTCCACGTAAAGCTCGGTTTTTGATATCGAGCGCGAAGTTAAGCTTCGCATAGGGACCCCCGTTTACGCTGCGTGCGTTCGGGGGTCTTAGCGTTTACAGAAACAATCAATGGCTGTTCGCAGCAGCGCTGTTCGCAGCAGCACCGTTTCGGGGCAAATTTCGGTTGTTCATAGCAACGTAATGGCCTTGGGTTTTCGCTGCGAGCAACAGTCGTAATCCGCAGTCCTTGTCTCGTGGCCGGCCCCCCACGACTTGCGGCCCATGGTTGACCGGGGCTTCAGCGCCGCGACGATACACCCCGGGCGCTGGCACCGATCCGAACCTTTCAGAGGGGCCTTCGATAGCCCGGCCGTTTGGGCTATGAAGCCTCATGCCGCTGCGACCCCTTGCACCCGCCGCTCCTGAGAAGCCGCTTTCGCTGCGCGCCTTCCTGCGCGCCATGCGCACCAACCCGCTGACCATGTGGCCCGCGTCCGCCTATCGGCAGGACACGACAGTCAGCGATTTCTTCGGCCGGAGCAACGTCCTGCTGAACGCGCCGGATGCGATCCATCACGTTCTGGTCGGCAACCCGAACAACTACCGCCGTTCACCGGCGACAATCCGGATTTTGCGGCCGATTACCGGCGAGGGACTGCTGCTCAGCGAGGGCGACGACTGGAAGCTCCAGCGCCGGACTGTGGCACCCGCCCTGGCGCCGCGCGTTCTGCCGATGCTGGCACGCCACATCGCGTCAGCCACCGACGAGGCCCTGGCACGGCTGGCGGTGCAAGCCGGTCAGCCGATCGACCTTCTGGCGACCATGCAGACCCTGGCGCTGGATATCGCCGGGCGGTCGATGTTCTCGCTGGAGACGGGCCGGTACGGCGCGGCCATGCGCCGGATGCTGACGGAGTTCGCGGAACGGCACGCTCAGCCCCGCATGCTCGATATGCTGCTGCCGCCGTCGATCCCGACACCGGCGGATATCGGGCGCGCACGCTTCAAGCGGCGCTGGACCGGACTAATGGAAACGATTCTTGCCGAGCGGCTGGCGACGCCGCAGCCGGAGACGCCGCGCGATCTGTTCGACCTGCTCCGTGCCGCGCGGGATCCGGAGACCGGTGCGGGGTTTTCGCCCGATCAGCTTCGCGATCAGGTGGCGACGCTGATCGTTGCCGGGCACGAGACGACGGCGGTCACGCTGTTCTGGGCGCTGATCATGCTGGCCGAGGCGCCGGAAGAGCAGGCGTGGCTGGCCGAGGAGGCCGCGGACGCAACGATCGAGCCGGAAACGGCCTATGCGACGGCAGCGGCACTGAGCCGCACGCGCGCGGTGGTGAACGAGACGCTGCGCTTGTTTCCGGCCGTCTTCACACTGGTGCGGGAGGCGATTGATGTGGACCGCATCGGCGATCTTGTTTTACCGCGGCGGACACGGGTGATGATCGCGCCTTGGGTGCTGCATCGCCACCATGCGCTATGGCAGGAACCCGACGTATTTCGTCCGGCGCGGTTCATGCCGGACCAGCCGGCGCCGGCGCGGTTTGCCTTCATGCCGTTCGGCGCCGGGCCGCGGATCTGTGTCGGTGCCCAGTTCGCGATAACCGAGGCGGTTCTGGTGCTCGCCGCGCTGATCGGGCGGTTCCGCGTCGCGCGGGTCGATGCACGGCCGGTGCTGCCGGTTGGCATCGTGACGACACAGCCGGACCATCCCGCCGCGGTCCGGCTTCTGTTGCGTGCGTAGAGCTGGCGCGGCCGATGGCGACTGACTATTCAGGACTGCAGCGTCCGTTCATCGCCCGTGGCAGCAGGCTCCCGCGCCGGCAGGTCGCGGCGCCTGGGCGCGGCTTCGGCGGTGACACCGAAACGAACCATATAGGGGCGAAACCTGATCCGTTCGGCTTGTTCATCGAGCCCGTGGTCTTCGAAATGATAGTTGTGGCTGCCGTAGCCGCCTTTGGGACTGGCGGCGACGTAAGCCTCGATCGCGGAGGTCATCTGAGGAGCCAGCGCCATGCCAAAGTGCCGGTAAATACCCTCGACCGTGGCCACTGGGTCGCTAATCAAGTCCATGTAGTGAACATGGCATACGGGATCCGGGAACCCGGCGTCGTCGCCGACGGCCATCATGCGCCGGGTGCCGTCGAACCAGCGCCGGCTCTCGTCCGGGCCGAGGGTTCGCGGGTCGAGGCGGCGGGTGAAGGGGCGGCGCAGGACCTCGGTCAGGCGCGCCTGCGAGAGCAGGACTTTGAGCGGGTCGCGGTGAACGAACACCAGCCTTGCATCGGGGTAGACCACTCGGATCGCCTGCATGGCAAACAGATGTTCGGGACATTTCAGAACCCAGCGGGACGGCACTCCGTCCTGGTGCTGCAGGAACTGGAGAAAGCGCTTATGAAACCGGTAGCCTGGAAGATGGCGCAGGACATCCGCATCCAGCCAGTTGCGATAGGAGGGAATGTTATAATTCGTATCGAACCGCAGGCTGCGAAAGACGTGCGCGGTGATCTCGCTGCATTCCTGCGGGGAGGTTGCCTCCAGCGGGTGCAGCGCGGGAAATTCCGGCGCCAGCCATTCGAACACCTTCAACTGGCGCGCGACCCGGGCGATATGTTTTTCGCGTGTCCTGGCGGCCGGAGAGGGGGCGATCGTTTCCCACACGGCGGGCGCGCGATTGACCGGATCGGTGAGCATGAGGCGGTGAAGGAACGTCGTCCCGCTGCGCGGCAGGCCGGTGATGAAAACCGGCTGGCGGATTGGTGTCACATTCATTTCGGGACATCGGACCGACGCCTGCTGCACGATCAGCAGATTCGACAGAAACCGAACGATGTCCCACCGCGTCGCGCTGCGCCCGACGATGCTGAGTGCCGACTCAGTGGAAAATGCATCGAGCAGGCGAGTCAGCGGACCGACGAACGCGGTATCGCCGAAATCGTCAAGGCCGGTGCGGCGGCGTGCGAGCTGGATGAGCGGATCGGGCAGGATCGGCCGGTCCAACAAGCCGAGATGGTGAGCGAGAGTGTCCGACACGCGCAGGGCGGTGGTCGTGATCGTCAAGTTCAAGTCTCCCCGCTAAACGACGCCGTGATCTTGTAACGACCGAATGAACGTGGGTGCATTCAGGTTGGTACATCAACACAAAGGCGTTATTGCACCGGTGCCTGAAAGCACGCATGTCAATCCACAGCACCCATGTATCTGGATGATGTCAAGCGATGCCCCAACATGGGTGGGTGATGGATGAAAACCGGGTGGGGATTGGTTCGATGCATAATTTTCGATGCCGGCGGCGCGGCCTGATGGTGGGGGCGGCAGCAGCCGCTTTGATCGGGGCGGCACCGCGTGCGGGTTTCGGGGACGAGGCGGCGGCCGTGGCGCCGATACAGCAACTCGTGGATGGCTTGCTGGCGGTGATGAAAGCCGGGATGGGAACGCCTTTTCCGCAGCGGTTTGAAATGCTCCGGCCGGTGATTGAGCGGACGTTCGATCTGACTGCGATCCTGCAGGAATCGGTCGGCGCGCTCTGGGGGTCATTGCCGCCGGATCAGCAGGCCATGCTGGCTGACGCGTTTCGTCGCTACACCATCGCGACATACGTGAACGGTTTCGACAGCTTCGACGGTCAGCAATTCGTGATTTCTCCGACCACCCGAGCCGTGGGCAACGAGCAGGTTGTGCAAACCCGGATTGTCCCGAAAGCGGGAGACAGCCACGAACTTGATTACGTGATGCGTGAGGGCGGTTCCGGCTGGCGTGCGGTGGATGTGCTTGCCGATGGATCAATCAGCCGGGTGGCGGTGCAGCGGTCGGATTTTCGCCGTCTGCTTGCCCGCGGGGGCGCGCAGGCCCTGGTGGATAGCCTGCGCAGCAAGTCGATGGATCTGTCAGACGGCCAGGCTTAGTCCCGGTCAGGCGGCGTATCGGTCAGGCGGCGTATCTGCCGTCGCTGGGGAGCAAGCCAGCGCGGTCAGAACCATTATACCAAGAGCCATCCGCCACACAGCGACCCCCATCCTCTTTGACTCCTGGCTGGCTGGCTGGCGGTGAGCGAGTTGAGTCAACGTCCGCGTCCCGAAAGCCAAAACGCCATGATTGCCCCCAGTGTGCCCGATGCCCACCGTTGGGAATCCGTGTCATGACCCTGCCACATCATTACATACATCGCAGCAACTAGCAGCGCGAGACTGACCAAAACCTGCATAACAACCCGCACCATTCAGCCCAATCCTTAGCCCCAGCCGACCAATGGTGTGTATCATCATATGGGATTATCCAAATAATGAGACATTTACCATAACAGGCAAGAAGAGCACGAATTGCGGTCTCTGATCAAGGAATTTTATTGGGTTGCGGGCTTTCCGCCCGCTCAGACGCCCACCTGCCAGGATGAACGCCTTCGGCAGCCTTGCACTGCCACGGGGTGCCTAGCCCTTGCTGCCGTGTGTCGATCGACCCGTCTTCCTAACTGATCCGCAGACCGATTCGCAAGCGTCACTACGGACTTGGCCCGCCTTCTGCTGCTAGCAAACTCACGGCAAGGGTTACGAAGCGGCCAATCCGACCAATGCCGCCAAGGTGCTCAGTGCTACGGATATAGCGGTCCAGAAAGCAGCCTGTTTGTTCAGTCGGGCGGATTTGGCCACAGCTTCCAGCGCCAATCCCATCTCGTTCATTCGCTCGATCTCGGCGTTGATCGCCTCGGGCGCCCGGACCACGTGCGGGGGCGCCATGCGCCGCGTTATGCCACTAATACCGGACTGCGCGAACCCTTGGGGCACTTCGATGACGCTTGCTTGCCACCATTTGTAGGCTGCCCACAGACCGGTTGCTAACGAACCGATCGTCAGCAGCACGGTTAGATATTTTATGTAGTAGGGGGCCACACACACCTAATGCATTGTAATTGCTTGTCTGTCATTCATCTTAACACTGTCCCACATCACAAGGTCATACTGCCATTTGTGTGAATAGGTGAGTCGCGGCTGCACCGCGTGTTCGGTGAGGTCGCGGACAAAGACACGTGCTTCCGGCTGGGGAGAAGCAGCGCCGGATCGGCCGTGAAGCGGAAATGCTGGCCCGGGCCCGTGCCTCCGCCGCGGCTGGTCGAATTGTCGACGAGGCCGGTGTGGATGCCTGGATCGACAGCGTCGGGACCGACGACGAGTTGCCGCCTCCCTTCGCCCAGCGCTGACCTGGCGGCCGTGTGCCGCACTATACAAACGATGCGCTCGCTGATCTGGCGTCAATTCGTGCCTGGTTGACCCAACCGGGATCAGGATCAACCGCGAGGCGGCGGCCTGCGGCGATCCGGGCCGCAATTCGCCGGCTGAAACACGATCCGTTCCCGGTCGGTGGCCACGCGGGAACGCGGGCGCTGCCTTGTGAGCGCGGCTATCGTGCGATGTATGACTTGCATCCTGACGCAGGCCGCAGCGAAACCGCCGGTGACGAGCTGGTGCTGCGGGTTTTCAGTCCAGGCCAGGAACGCGGCAGTCTGTAACGCCGCCTTTTCAACCCGGCCCGGCTACAAAAACCCCACACTCAACCAGGGCACCGCCGCTACCACGATCAACCCCGCCAGCACCGCGAGCAGATAAGGCCAGATCCGCCGCATTGCCGCATCCGGCGAAACCCGTCCGATCGCGCAAGCGGCGTAGTAGCCTACCCCGAACGGCGGCGCGAACAGACCGATGCCCATCGAGAGGATGACCACCATCGCGTAGTGGACCTCGTTGATCCCGACCAATCGCGCGGACGGAAACAGCAGCGGGCCGAACAGGACGATCGCCGGGATTCCCTCCAGCACGCTGCCCAGCACGATGAACGCCAGGATCGAGACGGCCATGAACCCGGCGGCCCCTCCGGGCATCGATGTCATCGCCGCCGCGAGTTGCCGGGAGAATCCGGACTGGGTCAGCG
The DNA here is from genome assembly GCA_050010355.1 of Rhodopila sp. GTDB lineage: Bacteria > Pseudomonadota > Alphaproteobacteria > Acetobacterales > Acetobacteraceae > Rhodopila. The sequence goes on from JBEKLE010000003.1 coordinate 28,620, forward strand.
CCCAGGCCATCCCCGTCGCGGTGCCGATGATCAGCAGGATCGCGCCTGACAGCGCTGCCGTCTCCACCAGCATCGGATAGAGCCGGCGCAACGGAAACTGCCGATACACCAGCACACCCATGGCCACCGCATAGACGATGCCGATCGTGGAGACCTCGGTCGCGGTGGCGATGCCCTCGATCACCGCGGTGCGGATCACGAACGGCAGGATCAGGGCCGGCACGGACACCACGAACGCCTTGCCGATCACGCCCCAGGGCGGGCGGACGACGCCGGCCATGTTTTCGTTACGGCCGCGCCACCGCGCGATGAACGCGAGGGCGGCTGCGAGCACCAGGGCCGGCATCAGGCCGCCGGTGAACAGCGCCGCGATCGAAACCCCGGTCACCGACCCGATGGTGATCAGCACCAGCGACGGCGGGATCGTCTCGCTCATCGCGCCGGAGGCCGCCAGCAAGGAGACCAGTTCGCCCTCGTTGGCGCCGCGCCGTTTCATGTCAGGGAACAGCACCGGCGCCACTGCTGCCATGTCCGCCGCCTTCGACCCGGAGATGCCGGACACCAGGTACATCGCCCCCAGCAGCACATACGACAGCCCGCCGCGCACATGCCCGAGCACCGCCGCCAGAAAGCCCACCATCGCCCGCGCCATACCGGTCATCTCGATCAGCAGCCCGAGGAACACGAACAGCGGCACCGCGAGCAGGATCAGCGAACTCATGCCCTCGTCCATGCGCGAGACCACCACGGTCAGGGGCGTGTGGGTGAGCGTCGCCAGATAGGCCAGCGTGGCCAGTCCAAAGGCGAAGCCGATCGGCACCGACAGCAGCACGCCGGTGCCCAGCAGTAGCACGAAGAACAGCACCAGGTTCCAGTTCCCGAGGCCTTTCAGCCACGGCGCGGCGAAGTGCAGGACGGCGGCCAGCGCGGCCACCACCGCAACGCCGGCCAGCGCATCTTGCCAGGACAGCCGCAGCAGCCGGGTCACCGCCGTGATCACCATCAGCACGCCGCCCACGAGAAGCGCCGCGGCGCGATACGTGTCGTGGATGCCCAGCGCGGGCGTTTCGATGAACCACTGATCCGCCGCGTAGTCCCAGGCCGAAGGCACGATCATCAGCAGGAACACCGCCACCACGGCGGAGACCAGCGCCTCGGTCCGTGCCCGTCCCGCCGCTGACATGCCGCCCACGACCGCGGTCAGCCGCATGTGTTCGGACCGTTGCAGCGCAATCACGCTGCCCAGCATCGCCAGCCACAGGAACAGGATCGACGCGAGTTCGTCCGTCCAGACCAGCGGCGAATGGAAGACGTAGCGGGCCATCACGCCGGAAAACAGCACCGCGACCTCGGCCACGACCAGCAGCGCCGCCGGGATCTCGGCGATCAACCGTAACAGGAAGTCGATCCGGGCGGCGGCGACACGCGGCGCAATGATGAGGGAGGCGTCCATCAGGACGTCGCCTTGTTCATGACAGCACGCCGACTTCGGATTCCAGGATGCCCCAGGCTTCGTCGCCGTATTTCTTTTTCCAGTCGGCGTAGAACCCGGCCGTCTTAAGCGCCTCACGGAAGGTGGGCTTGTCCACCTCCACGAAGGTCAGGCCCTTGGATTTCAGGTCTTCGGCCACGGACCCGTTGAGCGTGGCGATATCCGCCCGTTCCTCCAGCGCGGACTTGTTCAGTTCGCGCGCCACGATTACCTGCGCATCGGGCGGCAACGCCGAAAAACCGCGCTTGTTGGCGAGCATCCAGAATCCATCCCACATGTGGCTGGTCATGGAGACGTATTTCTGGACCTCATAGAGCTTGGCGATCTCGATCAGCGAAAGCGGGTTTTCCTGCCCCTCGGCGATTCTGGTTTGCAGCGCGGAATACACCTCGGAGAAATTGATGCTGATCGGCGAGGCGCCCAGGGCCTGGAACATGCTCGTCCACAGTGGCGACACCGGCACGCGGATCTTGAACCCCTTCAGGTCGGCCGGCGCCTTGATCGGATGGGTGGAACTGGTGATCTGGCGGAAGCCGTTGTCCCACATCTTGTCCATGGCGATCAGGCCGCGCCTGTCGATCTCGGAGCGGACATAGGCCCCCAGTTTCCCATCCATCGCCTTCCAGACGGTGTCGTAATCGTTGAAGGCGAAACCGATGCCGTTGATCGACGCGGCTGGGACAAGGGTTGCCAGGATCAGCCCGGAGAGCGTGAACAGGTCGATCGCGCCGGACCGAAGCTGCGACAGCATGTCGGTGTCGGAGCCCAGTTGGTTGTTCGGAAATAACTGGATCTCGACCTGGCCGTTGGTCGCCGCCTTGATCCGGTCGATCGCCTCCTGCTGACGCACCGTCTGGGGATGCGTTACGGGCGAATTGTTCGCCAGCTTCAGGCTGAAGTCCGCGGCACGGGTGTTAATGGCAAACAATGGTAGCGCGGCCCCGGCAAGGAGGGCGCGGCGATGCAGGCAAATCATCCTGGAATCCCTCGAAGCGTTTTGCTGTGTTGCCGGCGCAAAATACCGGGTGCCACGGGGGTGGCAAGGGCCGGCACCACCTGTAATATCCGATCGTAGAGAAGCGTGAGCCGCGAAGCGGCTATGATTCGCCGCGTGAATCGGATACTTCAAACATATCGCGATGTATCGCGCTTCTCCGATGCGCGATACTAGTATCCCGCCATGATCGCCAGCCCTTACCTTTTTCGCGCCGCGGACCATCCGCTCGTTAATGCCACCGATCGCCTGAAGGTCCGCGAAGCCGTCTCAAGCTTCGGGATCACGCTGCGCTACCAGGAACGTGCCCCGGACCCGGCGACGGGTGACGAATCCGGAGGCGGCTGGTGCGAAACCGGCCACTCGATCTTCATCATGTCCGGCCGGATCCGCTACCGCTTCGAAACCCATACGGTGGAGGCCGGCCCCGGCGACATGCTGCATATCCCGGCCGGCCCGAACCACCGTCACAAGCCCAGTGTCGTTGGACCCGAGGTGGTCCGTTACGTCCTGACCGAGTTCGGATAGAGCGCGGTTCTGTAAACCTTTTGGTAGGGATTACAGGCTATTGTCGGTCGATGGAGACCGAAAGATGCTGGCGTCCTCGCTTCTAAGCCTGTTGAAACGATCGCCGTCGCACCCTGTGGCGGCGGCCCTGACGGCGTTGGCTCCCTCGGCGGCCGATGCCGCGGCGACCGTCGAAGCAGCCAAGACCGAGGTGCAGGCCCAGCCCGACTGGCCCACCGCCCGGCTGGCCCTGGTCCACAGACTCTGGGGCCCGGGCTTCATCTTTCCCGGCGGCGAGGAGGAAACCCTCCGTCTGGCCCGCCCGCTCGGCGTTTCCAACGCGGCCAGCCTGTTGATCCTTGGCGTTGGCACCGGCGGCCCGGCCAGCATCATCACACGCAACCTTGGCGCCTGGGTCACCGGAATGGACTGCGACCCACAGTTGCTGGCCGCGGCCAAAGTGCTGATAACCCGAGCGCAACTGACAAAGAAGATTACGCTCAAGTCCTGGGATCCCGAGAATCCGGAATTCGCCGAACGAAGCCACCACCACTGCCTGGCGCTGGAACCGTTTCACGGGGCGCGTCCCGAGCCGATCCTTTACAGCCTGGCGCGTGCTTTGAGACCGGGCGGCCAGATCGTGATCACCGAACTGGCCGCTCCGATGCCGCTCGATCCGGCTGACCACACCGTGGCCCGCTGGGGTGAACTGGAGAGGCGCGATCCGTCGCACGTGATCTCACCGGTCTCGGTCACGCGCATGCTCGGGCGTGTCGGGCTGGATGTCCGCATCGCCGAAGACATGTCCCAGCGCCACCTGGAGCAAGCTATGGTCGGCTGGCGCGAGATGTTGCGCGACCTCGGCCGTAAGCCCACGCGGCAGGAAGCCGTCCCGATGGTCGCGGAGGCAGAGCTGTGGCTGCTGCGCCGCCGGTTGATCAAGGACGGACGTCTGCGGATGATGCGCTGGCACGCGATGAGCCGAACGCCCGTCGCATGATCAGGTTCGTCACATGATCAGGTTCGGGCGCCGTCCACGAACGGCTTGAGCACCGCGAACAGGATCTCATGCACCGGCGTCGGCACGCCGAGTTCGCGACCCAGGGAGACGACCTTGCCGGACAGCCAGGGAAGTTCGATCCGATTGCCGCGAATCAGGTCGTGTGCCATCGAGGCCATCATCGTCGGCGGCGCGTTGCGGGTGAAGCCGACGACCCGGTCGACCGCGTTTTGGGGCAGTTTTACCCCGCGGGCGCGTCCGACAGCGGCGACTTCGGCGGCGGCGCGGGCAAACAGCGGGGCGATGTCGGGGTCATCGCGCAACCTGCCGAGAGAAGTGCGGGTCGCGGCGGTGATGCCTGCATTGGTGGCGAGCAGGATGAACTTCATCCACAGTTCGGTCGTGATTTGTTCGCTGTGAGTGGCGTCGAACCCGGCCTTCTGGCAAAGGCCAAGAAAGGCCTCGCCACGGGCGCTCAAGCCACCTTCGAGTTCGCCGAACACCAGCCGCATGAAGCTGCCGACCTGACGGATCACGCCGGGTTCGGCGATTGTGGCGCTGATCTGAGCGACGCCGCCCATGACGGCCTGGGCGCCCAGGATGGGGATAAGCCGTTCGGATGAGTCGATCCCGTTCTGCAGCGGGATGACCGCCGTGGTTGGGCCGATCAGCGGCTTGATGGCCGTCCCGGCGGATTCGACGTCCCACAGCTTGACGCAGAACAGCACGAAATCGACCTTCCCGATGGTCCCCGGATCGTCGGTGGCCTGGGCGGGCTTGACCAGGGTTTCGCCGCGTTCGCCCTCGATGCGGAGGCCGTTCTCGCGCATTGCCGCCAGATGGGCGCCGCGGGCGACGAAGGTGACGTCGGCACCGACATTTGCCAGGGCGGCCCCGAATGCGCCTCCCACTCCGCCGGCTCCGATAATGGCTATGCGCATGGATCGAACTCCCGGTCTTTGGAAGGAATAAGGTCGTAGGGCAGGGCGAAGCCGGGCTGACCGGCGAGGCGCTTTGACCAGGCATGCACGTTGGGCCAGGTGGTGATGTCGAGGCCACCCTCGGCCATGAACACCATGCGGCCCCAGCAGCCGATATCGGCGATGGTCAGCGTGTTTCCGACCAGCCAGTCCTTGCCCTCGAGCCCCTTGTCCACGAAGCTGACCGCGGCGTCCGCCAGGGGGCGGAAGTACTCCATCACGGCGGGGTCGACTTTGCGGAAGCGGCTGTAGTGGCGGACCTTGGCGACGTTGGTGATGTTGTCGGCCTCCCACGAGAGCCATTCACGCGCGGTCCACCGGTCCTGTTCGGTATCGCCGGCGAAGTGGCCGGTGGTGCGGGCGAGATAGTCCAGGATGATGTTGGACTGGACGATGGTCAGGCCGTTGTGGCGGAGGGCGGGGACCTGTCCGTAGCGGTTGATCTGTTTGTACTCAGGCTGGTGCTGGACGCCGTTTTTCAGGTTGACGGTGCGGAAAGAGAAGGGAAGGCGGGCGAGGGCCAGATACAGCATCGGCTTGTAGGAGGAGCTTGAGGTGAAGCTGCCGTAGAGGGTCAGGCGGGTGGGGTCCCGGGTCATGGGGCGAGAGTGCTTGGGATTGGGGTGGAAGGCAAACGTTGTATGGAGATCATTCAGCCATTGTCCGGTCCGCGCAACAACAAGGTTCGTGCAGTTGTCTGAACGAGTTTATTATTTGTAAGATATGATATTTGCAACCATCGTTGACGCCAACACCAAGACCGGATAGAGTTTGCGAAAAGGGAGGCCGCCATGAACCCACTCACCCTCCGCCGGGACCTGATGCGCGCGGCGCTCATCTCGTCCTTGCCGGCCGGCTTTCTGGAATCCGCGGCGGGAAGCCCGCTCAACCCCGAGCAGACATCATTCGGTCACCCCCAGCCAACTGCGGTGGAAACCGAATCCGGCATATGCCGAACCCAGTGTGGACAACTGCGTCCTGGCAGGCGATCCCACGCAATCGGGCCTGTACTACACCCTGATCCGCTGGTGGCCGGGGTTCATGAGCGCACCGCACCACTATACCACTGACCGCTTCTGCGTGGTCGTCTCGGGCACAGGGTGGTGCAACAGCGGTGCCGATTTCGACCCCGCCGCCTGCGTCCCCTTGACGGCAGGCAGCTTCGTCCACCGCGTCGCCGGAACTGCCCATTACGACGGGGTCATCGCGGGCCATCCCGAACCGGCCATCATCGCCATTTGCGGCATCGGGCCGGTGAACTATGCGGCCATCGACCCCTCGCAACCCGGCGTGCGGCGGATCTGAGCCTCTCTCGTACCCTCGGAAGCGCACGAGCGTAAGATCACGCCCCCGTTATCCCCAAAACCTGTGGATAAGGCGGTGAGCATTTTCAGGTTAGAATGCGGAGAGCCGCGTCGAACCCAGCGATCGAAGTGTATGCTTAATCTTTGTGCAAAGCGGCAAGTGGTTGATTTTAAAACTAACTTCTGCGGCCTCAATGAGGGTCGTTAACCTGTTGTTAACTATTGGCGAGAGCTGTGGATGGGCTGCCAGTGCGGATTGCGAAGCCGGCTGTCGGAGGCGATTGTCCGTTCCTATCCAGGCGATCTGCTCGCGCAGGGACGCATCGTGCGCATCTGAACCAAAGGAATCCGATGACCCCGACGGCACGGGACCAGAACTGGACCCTCGACTCCGCGGCCGGCCTGAATGGCAAGGTGGCGATCGTTACAGGTGCCACGAGCGGGATCGGCTACGAAACAGCCCGGGGTCTCGCCTCGCGTCGTGCGACCACGATCCTCGCCGGCCGCAATCCGGAAAAGGGAGCCCGAGCGCTGTCGCGTATCAGGGAGAGCATGCCGGATGCCAAGGCGAGTTTCGAGATGCTCGACCTGGCCAGCCTCGCGTCGGTGGCTCAGTTCGCCAGCGCGGTCAGCGCGGCGCACGGCGGCGTCATCGACATCCTGGTCAACAATGCCGGCGTGATGGCCCTGCCCACGCGCCGGTTGACCCGGAATGGCTTCGAGCAGCAGATCGGCGTCAACTACCTTGCCCATTTCGCCCTGACCGGGCGGTTGAAGGATGCACTTTGCGCGGCCCCCGGCGGCGGCAGGGTGGTGAACGTTGCCAGCCTCGCGCACCGCCGTGGCCGGATTAATTTCGACGATCCGCAATCTGAAAAATCGTACAATCCCGGCGGCGCGTACGCCCAGAGCAAGCTCGCCATGCTGATGTTCGCGCTCGAGCTTCAGCGCCGGGCAGAGCAGAACCGGTGGAACCTGCGCAGCATCGCAGCCCATCCAGGCTGGGCCAGGACTGAGATTATCAACAGCGGCATCGGCGGCGGCGCGCCCGGGTTGAAGGCGATGCTGATCGACCAGGTGTTCGCGCTGGTGGCGCAATCAGCGCGGGACGGCGCGCTGCCGTCGCTTTATGCGGCCATGGCGCCGGAGGCGAAGGGCGGTGCCTACTACGGCCCGACCCGCTTCGGGGAAACGCGAGGGCCGCCCGGCCTGTCGCGCGTCCACCCTCAGGCGGGCGACCGATCTGCTGCCTCGCGCCTCTGGGTACTGTCGGAGAGACTGACAGGTGTGAGCTTCAGCACACCTCAACCGGCGCATCCACCAAAGTTAGCATGATCCGGCCATCATCAGCAACCCGTACCGGATAGGTCAGCAGACGGTAGTCCCCGGCCACCGCGCATCCCGTTCGCAGGTCGAAGGTGGTGTCGTGCAGCGGGCACACCAGCAGCGTGCCGCCCAGCAGCCCGTCCGCCAGCGGTCCCTGCCGATGCGGACACCTTGGTTCGGTCGCAAACCATTCGCCGATCCGCGTGCGGAAGACCGTGATCACCAGGCCGTCCACGTCAAAGTTGCGGCCCTCTCCCGGCGGCACCTGGGAGACATGGCCGATCGCGCGCTCGCCTCTCATTTCAGTCCTCCATCTCCAGAACATCCTCAAACTGATTGGCTGTTTTTGGTTTCGCCCGTTCCTTCCAAGGATCGAAAGCCGCTGCGATCGACTTTTCCAAGGCCGCATCCAGATCAGCCGCGATCCCGTCACTGTCTTCCAGCACCACCGCCCGAATGCGCTCCAGCCCGACGCGCGGGATGAACGAGTAGGTACGCTCCTTGTATTTCGCGTTCTCGCGGTAGTATTGCATGAAACGACCGCTATACAGCAGCACGTCCGCCTCGCTGTCGACCGTGCACAGCAAGTCGCCCTTGCGCACATGCGCCCCGGCCGCACCGCCGATATAGATCTCCCACCGGCCGTCGCCGATCGCCACCGCGCCGACGTCCTTCACCATGGCTTCCGAGCAGTTGCGTGGGCATCCGGCCGTGGCCAGCTTCATCTTTCCCGGCGTGTCCAGGCCGCGGAAGCGCTGCTCGATCCGCTGTGCCAGTCCCATGCTGTCAGCCAGCCCGAAGCGGCAGAATTCGATGCCGATACAGCTTTTGCAGGTGCGGTAGCTTTTGCCCCACGCCCAGCCGGCTGGCATGTCGAGTGCCTGCCAGACCGCCGGCAGGTCATGCTTCGCCACGCCGACCAGATCGATCCGCTGGCCGCCGGTCACTTTCACCAGCGGGACATTGAAGTCTTCCGCAACCTGCGCGATGCGCTTCAGTTCGGACGGCGTGCAGATCCCGCCGGGCATTTCCGGCATCACAGAGAACGTGCCGTCCTTCTGTATATTGCCGTGCACGCGGTCGTTGATGAACCGGGCATCCCGTTCGTCCTCGTATTCATCCGCCCAGATCGTTGCGAGCATCGACGCCAGGGCAGGCTTGGCGCCCGCATCCTCCACGCCGCCGCCCAGTGTCGCGAAAACCGAGGACACGGACTTCAACCCTTGCTCCCGCACCGCCTTGACCAGATCCGGTTTGGTCATCGGGATGGTCGGCACGTAGTAGTGCACGGACGGGTCTTCCTCGGCCGTTCCGCCACAGAACCAATCGACCAGCTCGTTCACCAGGGATTTGCACGACCCGCATCCCATCCCCGCCCGGGTCGCCTTCATCACCGCGGTCGCGGTGCGGCTGCCGCCCGACACGCAGCTTCCGATCGCCCCCTTGGTGACCCCGTTGCAGTTGCAGACCTGAGTCTCGACCGGCATTTCGTCCAGCGTGACCTTCTGCGGCGGCGCGCCCATGTCGAACAGCAGCGACAGCCGTTCCTCCGGCAGCTTGCTGTCGCGGTCGAACGCCTGCATCAGGAAGGCGGCCTTGCTGATCTCGCCCATCAGGATCGCGCCAACCAGACGGCCGTCCCGGACGATCAGCTTTTTGTAAATTCCGCGGCGCGGCTCAGCGAAGTGCACCGTTTCGTCGTCGTCGTTCGCCGGATTGGTCAGCCCCATGGAGGCCAGTTCAACCCCCATTACCTTCAGCTTCGTCGCCAGTTTGGAGCCATGATACATCGCGGTCGTATCCGTCGCGGTGACGTGGTCGGCGAACACCTTCGCCTGCTCCCACAGCGGCGCCACGAGGCCGTAAACCTTGCCTCGATGCTGCGCGCACTCGCCGACGACATAGACGTTGAAGTCGTCAACCGACCGCATGTGATTGTCGACGGCGATCGCCCGCTCCACGGTCAGGCCGGCGCGGACACCGATTTCCGAATTCGGCCTGATCCCCGCCGCGACCACAACCATCTCGCAGTCCAGCGTTGTGCCGTCCTTGAACGCCAGACCCGTCACCGTTCCATCGCCGAGCACGTGAGTGGTCGATTTGCCCAGATGGATGCTGATGCCCATCTTCTCCATGGCCGCCCGCAGGATCGCACCACCCTGTTCGTCGAGCTGCGCCTCCATGAGCTGTTTGCCGATATGCACGACGTGCACTTCGCAGCCGTGGTTCAGCAGTCCGCGTGCGGCTTCCAGCCCCAGCAGACCGCCGCCGATCACCGCCGCGCGCTTGCTCTGTTTTGCCTTCGCGATGATGCCGTCGGTGTCGTCGAGCGTCCGGAACCCGAACACGCCGTCCTTCAGGCTGCCGTCTTCGTTTCTTGATCCTTCCATCGGCGGTATGAACGCCCGGCTGCCGGTGGCGATCAGCAGCTTGTCGTAATGCGCCTTGATGCCGGTATCGGACTGCACCATCCGGGACATCCGGTCGATGTCGGTAATCCGGGCGCCCGCGTGCAAAGTAATGTTGTTCTCGCCGTACCAGTCCAGCGGATTGATGTATATCTCGCTGGTGTCCTGTACGCCGCTCAGGACGTTGGACAGCATAATGCGGTTGTAGTTGCCGTAAGGCTCGTCGCCGAACATGGTGATGTCGAACTGGTCGGCCCCGCCGCGCGCCAGAACTTCCTCGACGGCACGCGCGCCTGCCATGCCATTGCCGATAACAACGAGTTTCTGCTTGATCATTTCAGATTTCCACCAGGCCCAGATCGACGATCACGGTGCCGCTCAAACCCTCCGGCGCCATGATCAGCAGATCAAGCTTCGTTTCGGGTTCCAGGTCTTCCACCACGGCGAGCTGGACATGTGTCGCGGCCTTGGCGCCGATCGGAAAGTACCGCATCGGCTTGCCGTCCCGCGTCAGCACGACAGTGATCATCTCGGCGGTGCTGTTGCCACCGCGAAAGTACAGCGGCTGCGCCCGTTTGTCTGCCGAAACGGTAAAGCTGGCGGAGGGCAGCGGAACCGGCCTCTCATATCCGGCACCGGTGAACGGGATGACCCCCTGAATGAACTTTGGTTCTGAATCAATCATGACTACTCCGCTGGTTGATCGTCGGGCTCCGCGCGCACCGCGCAAACCTTGAACTCGGGAATCCGGGCGATGGGGTCGAGCGCGGTGTTGGTCAGGAGATTCGCCGCGCCTGCGCCGCCCCAGTGGAACGGCACAAACAGGGTGTCCATCCGGATATCCGGGCTCAGCCTTAGCTTCAGGGACATCTGTCCGCGCCGTGTCGTCAGGCGGATCACGGCACCTTCGCGCACGCCCATGTCGCGCGCTGCCGCGGGATGCATTTCCACGAACGGCTCGGGTTGCGCCTCGGCCAGTTCGGGAACCCGCCGGGTCTGCGTTCCCGACTGGTAATGACCCATCAGCCGGCCGGTGGTCAGGAAATACGGATAGTTAGGATCAGGGGATTCGGCCGGCCCGCGTTGCTCGACCGGATGAAACCTGGCGCGCCCGTCATCCGTCTCGAAACGGGTTTCAAACAGCCGCGGGGTTCCCGCATGGGTCGTCGCGGGGCAGGGCCAGAACACGCCGTTTTCGGCCTCGATCCGTTCGTAAGTGATGCCGGCATAATCCGCGATGCCGCCGGCCGAGGCTCGGCGCAATTCAGTGAACATCTCGCCGCTGGAAGAACTAAAGTGTTTGCCGGCATCCAGGCGGTCCGCGAGCGCTTTCAGGATCTTCAGATCGGTCCAGACACCATCCGGCGGCGGTGCGGCGCGGCGCCGGAGCAGCACGCGGCCCTCCAGGTTGGTCATCGTGCCGTCTTCTTCCGCCCATTGTGCCGTCGGCAGCACCACGTCGGCGAGCGCCGCCGTCTCCGACAGGAAAAGATCGGCGACTACGAGGAAATCCAGCGCCGGCAGGCGGCGAAGCAGGGCGCCGGCATCGGGCGCGCTGACCACGATATTGGAGGCCATGACCATAAGCCCCCGCACCTTGCCGCCGACCGCCGCCAGCATCTCGTTGGCGGATAATCCGGGCGCCGGCAGGCTGTCCGGCGACACCCCCCAGACCGCCGCGACCTGTTCGCGGTGCAGCTTGTTGTCGAGCTTGCGGTAGCCCGGCAACTGGTCCGCCTTCTGCCCGTGTTCGCGCCCGCCCTGACCGTTGCCTTGCCCGGTGAGGCAGCCGTAGCCGCTGTTCGGCCGTCCGGGACGTCCCAGTGCCAGCGCCAGATTGATCAGGGCCGCCACATTATCGACGCCGTGGCTCTGCTGTTCAGCGCCGCGGGCGGTCATGATCATCGCGCTCGACGCTTCACCGAGCGCAACCGCGGCCCGGATAAGCTGACGTTCGGGGATCCCGGTGATCCGCTCGACCCGGTCGGGCCAGTACGACGCGACAATCCGCCGCACCGATTCGAATCCAGACGTGCGCGCTTCGATATAGTCGCGATCGATCAGGCCGCGCTGGATCGCGATGTGCAGCAAGCCGTTCGCCAGCGCCGCGTCGGTGCCGGGTGTAAGTTGGAGGTGCAGGTCGGCCGCCTTCGCTGTGGCGGTGCGGCGCGGGTCGGATACGATCAGCGTGCCGCCAGCCACTCGCTGAGCATCGAAATACTGCATGATCGGCGGCATCGTTTCGGCCGGATTGGCGCCCGCCAGCAGGATTGTTTCAGCCTTCGGGATGTCGGCCAACGGAAACGGCAGGCCGCGATCGATGCCGAATGAGCGGACTGCCGCCGCCGCCGCCGCCGCCATGCAGAAGCGGCCGTTATAGTCGATGTTGGCGGTGCGCAGCGCGACGCGGGCAAACTTCCCCAGCGCATAGCTCTTTTCGTTGGTCAGCCCGCCGCCGCCGAACATGGCGAATGCATCCGCCCCGTGTTCGGCCTGAACGGACCGCATGGCCGCGGCGATCCGGTCCAGCGCGACGTCCCACGAGACCGGCAGCAGCGGCGCGTCGCGGGTCGTCCGTGCCAGCGGGGTTGTCAGCCGGTCGGGGGCGGTGAGCAGCGATGCGGAGGTCCATCCCTTGCGGCACATCCCACCCTTGTTGGTGGGGAAGTCCCGCGCGGCGACCTGCAACTGGCCATCCTGGCGCACCAGCATCATGCCGCACTGGAGCGCGCAGTAGGGACAATGTGTAGCAACAGGGCCGGGCATGGCGGAATCGACCGCCATCTTAGATCCGAGCACCGAACGCGGTCCCTGGATTGTTGACACCCGCGGTGCGCGGCTGCTCGGGCGGCCAGCACTTCGGCGGCAGGGTGACCGCGAAGGACGCTGCAGCCGCCGGGACGACACCCGGCAGCGGCACCTGCGGATCGCTGTCAGGGCCATGCAGCCGGACGGTCAGTGGCCCGGACAGCAGGATCGGCGGGCCGACTTTGCCGGGCGGCTTTGGGGCTGTGAGGTCCGCCGGCGCATCGTTCACGAGGCCGGGAAACGCGACGGCGCGGAGGGGAAGGGGGACCGTCGGGGCCTTTTTGGCAGCATTGTCAAGACACTCGTGGGCGCTCTGGAGCCCGGGCAAGGCCTGAACCATGAGGTGGACGGCGGAGTAGAAAGAGGCCGCGGACTGAGGCGGCGAATGGCCGGCATGGTGGTAGTCCCGATTGATCATGCAGTTCCGATCTGTAAAGCATGAGCACGATAGAGGCAGACCACCGGGCGTTCAAGAGGGGGTGGCTTTCAATTAGGCATACACAATGAGCCTAACGGGGAAAATGATCGTTTAATAATCATATGAACAGCCAGGGTGCTGAGGTATGCAAAAAATTTAGTCTGATCGTAGCTCGGTGGCTTGATGCAGGACCTTTCGATGCTCAGGCGCCGGCAAGTCGTGGGTGACGGGGTAGGGCCGGCCATGACACGTGCGGCACGCTGCGGCGTGCGATCTCAGCCGACTCGGTTGTTCCGGGCGTCGCCGAACGCCCGCGACCCGCGACGCGCCACGTTATAACCGGTCGGCGTTTACGCTGACCGGTATGCGCGTAGGGTTGCCAAGGGGAGGCGGCATGCGTCTGCGCGCAAAATCAATGAGATGCCAGCCGGCCGACCGTCGATTGAAAAGTCGATGTTTCGGCCGGCTGGTAGTGAGGCCCGGCCCTGACTTTCCGTTCGGGACGGGCAACTCTGGCGGCCGTGCAAACCGGGCGATGGCGAAAACAGGCCTACGGCAGCGCCAAGGCTTCCGTCAGGTCCCCCATCTTCGGCAATCCGTTCGCCACCAGCGCGGCGTCTCGGGTAGCGATCCCCGGCAGCACCGGCAGATTCCACCGGTTGGTGATGAACCGCAGGATCGACGTGGTGTCGTACTGCGTGTGATCCACCGTCCCCGGCCGAGCGAAGGGCGAGATGATGAGCGCGGGAACGCGCGTGCCTGGTCCCCAGCGGTCGGCCTTGGGCGGTGCCGCGTGGTCCCACCAGCCGCCAAACTCGTCATAGGTCACCACGATCAGCATGTGGCTCCATTGCGGGCTGGCCTTCAACGCTGTCAACAGGGTTGCGATATGACGATCGCCATCGGAGACCGAACTATAGGCGGCGTGCTCGTTGACCGATCCTTGCGGCTTGTAGAACGTGACCGGGGGTAGCCGCCCGGCCCGGATATCGTTCAGGAAGCGCGAATCCGGCAACACCGCCGGATCCGTCACTACCCCGGCATCCAGCAGATGCGCCGCTCGGTTTGTTCGGCCCTCCGGGGTCGCGGGGTCGAACGCCGCGAAGTAGTTGAACGGCTGATGGTGATACTGGAAATTCGGCACGGCGTCCGACACACCGGCCCCGAACGGCGGATGCGACAGGGCAAAATCCCAGGCGCCCGCGTAATACGCCCAAGCAATGCCGGCGTTCGTCAGCAGATCGCCGATCGTCGTCTCCGTCTGCGTGACCAGCGTGGTCGCCGACTTCAAATCCACCGCCTGTTGTGCGGCATTCGCGTTCCCGCTGGGCGGGTACGGCGGCATCATGGTGTTCACTGCATAAAAGTCAGGGGTCAAATTGCCGCTGAGCACGAAAACCGGCGGCCCGTCCAAGGCCGAAGCGGGCGAGTTCGGCGCGGTCGGGAGCGACACCCCGTCCGGGTTGACCACCGAGACGCTGGGGTTGGCGCCGCCGTTCGGGCTGATCCCGTCATGGCCGTAGAGCGGGGCGCAGGCGCAGACCAGCATGAAATGATTGACGAACGAGCCGCCGAACGCCCCCTGAAAGAAATTATCCGCCAGCACGTAGTCGTGCGCCCAGTCCCAGAGCGGCAGGTCGGCCTCGGGAGCCGGCGTGAAATAGCCCATCGTCATGCCGCCGGAGTCTGCCCAGGCGGCGAACATGTTGTTGGCGCCGCCGTTGATCTGCATCTGGTTCTCGTAGAACCGATGGTAGAGGTCACGGTTGGTGTAACGCAGTGGGTCGGTGTCGGCGGGACCGCCAGTCTGATACAGCGCGCCGACGTCGTAAGGATGGTTGAAGCTGTTCAGAAAAGTTGCGGTCTGCCCTTGAGTGATGGTGACCGGTGCGACCGGTGCGCCCGGCAGGACATGCGATGCGATGCCGCCCCAGACCGCGGGCAGACCGCGCATCGGCTGGCCATCGCGGTCCAACTGCGTGACCGCGGCGGGCGGCGCGTTGGCCAGACCGTTGGCGCCGGGGAAGGTGCCGTAGAGATTGTCGAAGCTGCGGTTCTCCGCGTAAATCACGACAATGGTCTGGATATCGTCGTAATGCGGTGTTGCGGCATGCGATGGCGGGGCCGCGAGAAAGCCAGCGATGGCCAGCGTGGTCTGTTTCAGCATCAAGGTTCCTCGGGCGCCAATCAGTACAGGCCCCAAAGGAGTATAGCGCGGCTTGGTTGTTTGGCGATTGCAGTTGGATGAAATTGCCGCGCCTTCGTATGGCCGGGGCGGTTCGCGCGTGCCCGAAGACCGAGGGCGGTCGCTACGGCAGGGGACATCCGACACGATAGCTCTCCCCGGACGATGCCATCCCGCCTCGATATCTGCTGGAAGGGGAAGTGCCTGTTCGCCAACCACTCCGCGGGATTTGCGGGAATGATGCGGGTTTCTGTCTCGTTGGCGGGTCTGCTGTTCGCGACGGCCGCGGCGGCCGCGGACGAGCCGGCGCTCCCCTGGGGGTCAACGCCCTCGGCAGCCGCCGCGTATGCCCGCGCGGACGCGATCGCAAACCTGGGACGTCAATTGTTCTTTGATCCGGCCCTGTCGGCATCGGGGCGGACAGCCTGCGCGACGTGCCACGATCCGGCACATGCGTTCTCGGCGCCCAATCGTTTGCCGGTCCAGTTTGCCGGGCCGGACCTGCACCGTCCAGGGAACCGGGCGGTCCCCAGCCTGATGTACGGCCAGTCCGTTCCCCCGTTCTCGGAACATTTTTTCGAAGCCGAGGACGAGGGTGACGAGAGTGTCGATCAGGGTCCGACCGGCGGTCGCGACTGGGACGGACGTGTGGACCGTGCGCGCGACCAGGCGGCGCTGCCTTTGTTGAACAGCAACGAAATGGCGAATGCCAGCGTCCGAATGGTCGTCGCGGCGGCGGCTGAAGCGGCCTATGCCGACGATGTCAGGCACCTGTATGGACGGGATATCTTTGCCGATCCGCCGAGGGCGTTCGCGGCGCTGACCGAGGCACTGGAATATTACCAGGAAACACCGGCGACGTTCAGTCCGTTCAGCAGCAAGTACGACGCGGTCCTCCGCGGTCGCGCATCGTTGACATCGCAGGAGGCCCGGGGGTTGGCCACGTTCAACGATCCCGCGAAAGGCAACTGCGCTCTGTGCCACAAAAGCACGGTCACCAAAGACGGGGCTCCGCCGCTGTTCACCGATTTCGGCTACGCGGCGCTCGGGATTCCTCGCAACAAGGCCATTCCGGCGAACGACAATCCCGCCTGGTTCGACCTGGGACTGTGCGGCCCCGAGCGCCGGGACCTGGCTGAACACGCCGACTATTGCGGGATGTTCAAGACGCCGACCTTGCGAAACGTGGCGTTGAAGGAAAGCTTCTACCACAACGGGATCGTCCACTCGTTACGCGATGCAGTGGCGTTCTACGCGACGCGCGATACCGATCCGGAGAAGTGGTATCCGAAGGGACCGGACGGGGCGGTCCGCAAATTCGACGATCTGCCACCGGCATACGCCGGTAACGTGAACATGGAGCGGCCATTCGGCGGCGAGCGGGTGCTGTCGGATGCCGATGTCGATGACCTGGTGGCGTTTCTGCGGACGCTGACCGACGGGTATGCGGACGCCCAATCGCCTTAACGGCGGTCGTTTGACGGGCGCTTGAGCCGGCAGAGATCCAACGCGGAATCCGAAGCGCGTGACGCCGCCCGCGAACCTGTGCCGCTCGTTACGCCTTCAGCCGTTCGCGCTCCGCCAGATCTTTCGTCCGCTGGTCGCATCGGCGGTCGTAGCTGGCCTGGTTCTTGGTGCAGACCAGCTTGTGCGGGCTGCCGCGCTTTTCCGTCGCCCGGTCGAGGTCGCAACGCGCGTGTCGGATCGTGGCTTCGACATGGCCGCGTCTGGCTTCGGCCGCGGCGAAAACCCAGACCTTCTGTGTCGCATCGACCAGATAAGCCGCCAGAGCCTGACAATCCTTGCAGTTGCACCCAAGCTGGTTATCGCGCCGCCAGTCCTGGGGCGGCTCCAGCGGCAGGGCGATCCGTGCTTCGAGGTGCGCAAGGCAGGCCACACGCAAGCGTTGCACCGCCGCCAGCCGGGCGGTCTTCGCCGAGCCGAGCAGGGAGCCCATCGCTGGTATCAGGACGGTATCAAAATCGTAGGTAGCCGGCCAATCGAGAACGTGTTCAGCCGAGACAGCCGCAAGCGTCGTATCGATAGGTCCAAGCGCGGTGAACAGATCGACGATGAATTCCGGCCGCACCCCGGGCCCTCTTCGCCAGGCCAGGGGCCCCGCGATGCGTGCCGGATCGCCTGGCAGGGCGGCGACCAAAGCCCGGGCGGCAGCGGTGGCAACCGCCGGCTTCGATGCCGCCAGGCGGGCCAGAAGGCTGGCACAGGCTCCCAATGCCCGCTCCGCGGCCCCTTCGATCAGATTCCTGGTCATCGTCGCAGCGGACTCCGGCGGCAGAACGCTTAGCGCGCGGGCGATTGCCGCGCAGTCGCCGATATCGAAACCGTGGCGGCCGGCGAGCCCCTTCAGGAAGGCCTCAAGCCTGGACGTGTCCTCCAACCGTCGCAACAGGTCCAGGAAACGTCCGGCGTTGGTGAGTTCGTTGTCCCGTTGCGGATACCAGTCTTCCAACCCCCACGTGGACACCATGTGCTCCGACAACGCGCGGGCCTGGTCGCGGATGGCGCCGTCGTGGCTGCTGTCCCAGCGATCGGCGAGGTCGGCCAGGAAGGGCAGCGTGACGTCCAGCCCGGCCTGATTGATCACCGCCAACAGCCGGTCGCGAGGCCACAGGATCAACGCGGCCCGGCTATAGGTGCGTTCGAACGACGCGCCTTCGTTGCCGGTTGCTTCGTGAAAATGCAGCTCATCCGGCTCAAGGTCTTCAAACGCCGTCGGTGGAGAGAATTCCGCTTCCTCAACAGGGATTTCCGTCAGCGGGGAGGGCTCGCCGTCAGGCCGGCGCCACTGCGAGGCCACGGCGCTTTGGTCGCAGATCTCACCCACCTCGAACTCGCTGTCGTCGTCGTCGTCGCGGTACCGGCCGCGCCACGAACGGCTAGGGTTCCCGTTGTATTCGGCGCTGCCGCTTTCCTCGATGGTGACCAGCGCCAGATGGACGTCGCAGCCGGCGCGCTGGGCGGCATCGACGACAACCTGCGCGATCCCCGCATCAGCGCCTTTCAGTGCCTGGAAACCCAGCTCGGCCGGCGTGTAGGCGTGTTCCAGCGGGTAGATCAGCTTCTCGGGTTCGTCATCGTCCGGCGAGCGGGGAGCCTCGGCCCACTCCTTCAGCAGTGCCGCGACCGAATCCTGCTCGTTGTCGTAGTTCGGTGCCTCGGGCAGCCGACCCGAACCGCGGCGCACGAGATTGTACACCAGCACCAGCCGATGTCCCGCGGTGACGGGCAGCACTTCATGCACGCAATCGGCATAGAACGCGGCAAAGGCGATGTCCGACTCTTCCTCGCACCGCAGGTCGAGACGCGCCTCGCGATCCTTGTGCCGCACGATCAGTTCGCCGCCTTCGGACACCGACGGCAGCGCGAGCACGAGTGTGGCAAACATCCCCGGCACCTTCTCGGTGTCGCGGTGCGGAACGAAGAAGCTCCCCTGGTCGTAGATCAGCAGTTTGTAGAGTTCCGCCTCGACCGGGTCGGCAACGCCGAGACCTTCGGCGACCCGAACCAGGATCGACTTGATGGTGTCCGGCCAGTGCTTGCCGGCGATGTGGACGCGATCGGCGCCGATCTGCCAGGTGCGGCGCACGGCGATGTCGGTGAGCGTGTCCTCGCCGCGGCCGTATGGCGCGCGTTCGGCGGTGGCGATGAGTTGTTCGGCCTGGACCGGGAGAAGCGGCAGGGCCACCGGTCCGACGCCATCGACCGTCAGGCCGGGCGCAAGTATTTGTTCCGTTCCGGCGACAAAGAACCCAGCGGGGCGGCTGACCGTGCTGAGGGCTTCTGCAAATTCGGCCTGGATCGATGTCATGACGATGTGTTCGAGTCCCGGGTGTTCGCTGTGATTGAGCGGAGCGAGTCTAGTCCCGGCTCGTTCTCACGCAAATGGCGCCCGGGCAGGCTGCCATTTGTGCAGCGGTCAAGGCCGAAGATCGACGCCCAAATCGACTCGCCCCATTGGCATCGAGAGACCGGCTGCTAAACGCGGCCGCCTACATTGCTTCCTTGAGTTCTTTCGCCGGCCGGAAGCCGATTTTCTTACTGGCCTTGATCTCGATCGCCTCACCGGTGGCAGGGTTGCGTCCCATGCGCGCGGCCCGGCTCTGAACCCGGAGGATGCCGAGGCCGGTCAGCCGGATCTTGTCGCCCTTCATCAGGTGGCGGGTGGTGACCGCCACCAGGTCGCCCAATATGCTCTCGGCCTGCTTCTTCGGCAGGTCATGTCCTTCGGCCAGTTCGGCCGCGATCTGCTTGAGCGTGATGGTCACCTGCGGCGCGGCCTTGACTGGCGCCTTGGCCGGCGCCGCAGCAGTCTTTTTTGCGGCCGGAGCAGCCTGTTTGGCGGCAGGCGCTGCCTTCTTGGCGGCCGGGGCGGCCTTTTTGGCCACAGATGCAGCCTTCTTCGCTGGCGCAGCCGCCTTCTTGGCGGTTGCTGCTGTTTTTTTGGCTGGCGGCATATCGATCTCCCGTTGCTGAAACTACAGTCTGCCCGCAACATTCGGATTCGGACAATACTGGCGTTTTGTTTTCAGCCAATTCACCGTGTGGTCGCGACTGCGCCGCCACACTAGGCGCCCCGGGAGACCGGCATCCGATGCGGCGTGAGAACGGGCAAGCGGAACGAACCTTTCTGTGGCGGTAATTTTCAATGCTGCCCCAATGCAACGCCCAAGAATTAGCCCTCCATGGGGGCCAGGCTTATGCTCGATGCCGTTGGATTTTCCTGCTGTGCTCCATGCTCAGGCGCCGGCAAGTCGTGGGTGGCCAGGACGAGCCCGGCCATGACACGTGGGGCACGTTACTGGGCCGGCCGCGCCTGGCGTGGCTGGTGCCCGAGCGCTTTGACCAGCAGGCCCATGCTGCCGGCCGGTCGAACCCCGGATGAGCGACGATCGTGGAGAAGCGGCAGTGCCGGCGCAACCACGCTTCGCGGCGCGAAACGTCAACAGCGGTGCATCACGCTTCTTGGACGCACGAAATTAGGATGCCGCCGGCGTTTTCTGGCCAGCGGACTGTTCGCGGATCATGTATCCCGCGCCCAGGATGGTATGGATCAGCGGATACGCAAAGCCATGATCGACCTTCTGCCGAAGCCGGTGAACATGCATGTCGATGATGTTGCCGCGCGGCTCGAAGTCGTAATTCCAGGCGGTCTCGAGCATCATGGATCGCGTGACCACCTGCCCGGCGTGCCGCATGAGATACGCCAACAAAAGCAATTCGCGGTGTTGCAGGTGAATAACCTTCCCGTCTCGCGATGCCCGCCGGGTCTGGGTGTCGACCTCCAGATCGCCGACCCGCAGCACGGTCGTGCCACGGGCCCGGTCCGCGCGGCGCGCCAGCGCCTCGAGCCGAGCGAGAACCTCCGCGAAGGCGTAGGGCTTCGCGAGATAGTCGTCACAGCC
>JBEKLE010000004.1:0-53409 GCA_050010355.1 Rhodopila sp.
GCGCTGCTGAACACCGGACGGGAGGCGATCCTCAGCCGCCATCGCCTGGTCAGCACCATCGCGTATCAGTTCGCCGGCCAGCGCACATATGCACTGGAGGGCTCCATTTTCGTTGCCGGTGCGGCGGTGCAGTGGCTGCGTGACGGGCTGGGGCTGATCGGGTCCGCCGCGGAGACCGGTGAGCTTGCGGCCGGGGCCGATCCGGGACAGGACGTTTACATGGTGCCCGCCTTCGTCGGCCTGGGCGCTCCGCACTGGGACAGCGAGGCTCGGGCCCTGCTGACCGGGATGACGCGCGGCACGACCCGCCGGGAACTGGCGCGCGCGGTGCTGGAATCTGTCGGGTATCAGACCCGCGACCTGTTGGATGCGATGCAGGCTGACCTTGGGTCCGCGTGGTCCGAGGCGGGGACCGTGATCCGTGTCGATGGCGGCATGAGTGCGAGCGACTGGACCATGCAGTTCCTCGCCGACATTCTGGCGGCTCCGGTGGACCGGCCGACGTGTCTGGAAACCACTGCGCTGGGTGCGGCTTATCTGGCTGGGATGGCGGCCGGGCTGTATCCCGATCCCGAGACGTTCGCGGCAACCTGGTCAGCCGAACGGCGCTTCGAGCCGACCATGCCGGCGGCGGAGCGCGACCGGAAGTACCGCGGCTGGCAGGACGCCGTGGCGCGCACGCTTCTGCGCCCGCCCGGTTAACGCTGCCGGCGCATCACCGTCGCCATGCGTATCGTGTTCCGCTGCGATCCGGCGCTTGCCAGCCACCTCCCCAAGCCGGTGCCGGCTCGGGCCGCATTGCCGGACTGGGTGCGTGCCATGCGGCCGCGGGCGTTCTCGCCGACGCACGGCCAGGAGGTGCGCACCGTTAAGCAGTGCCCGCCGTTCATCGATGCGATGACCTACGGGTTCATCATGCCCCTGCCCTGCGATGTGACGGTGGACTCCGGCGCCTTGTCGTGGAACTGGGACGTGCCGACGCCATCCGTGCACGCCCATCCCCGCTCGCCGATAAGCTTTCATGTGCCGGAACAGGTGGAGGGCACGCCGCTGCACCATCCCGATCGCGTTCTGGTCAAGTTCAACAGCTTCTGGACGATCGAGCTGGAGCCGGGGTGGTCACTGTTCGCAACGCACCCGGTCAACCGGGAGGATCTGCCGTTCCGGCTGGTGACAGGGCTGGTGGACGCCGACCGGTTCAGCGATGTGGGCATCCTGTTCCCGGCGGTCTGGACCGACCCCGGCTTCAGTGGGACCTTGCCGCGGGGCACGCCGGTGGCGCAGTGTTTCGCGGTGCCGCGCGTGATGCCGGAACTGGCGTTCGAGGCGTTCTCGGCGGAGGCCGGTGCCCGATATGATGCCACGGCGGAGGCGTTGCTGAGCACGCCGGGCGTCTATCGCCGCAGGTTTCGGGCTCGGCGGTTACGCGCCAAGCGCACGGCGGAAGGCGGCGGGGTCGAGCCATAGCATTCCGGTGCGGGCCGCGGTTATCGCCTGGGCGATGCGGCCGAAGGTGTCGGGGCGGATCTGGACGGCGTTGCGATAGGCCTCCATGGCGGCTGGAATGTTGCCCAGGCGCTGCAGGGCGATGCCAAGGTTGACGGCCGCCTCGGCGAAGCTGGGCCGTTCCCGCAGTGCTGCCTGGAAAGCGGTGGCGGCGGCGGTTTCATCGTGCAGATCCTGGTGCGTCAGGCCGAGGGCGAACCACGCTCCGGCGGCGGTTGGATCGAGCGTGACGGCCCGGTGCAACGCGGTTCGCGCCTCGGTCATGCGGCCTGCATCGCGAAGCAGCAGGCCACGGCCGAAATGGGCCTGGGACAAGGTTGGGTCCGCTTCGGATGCGCGGGTGAAGGCCGTGAGGGCGTCCGTCGGGCGCTGCGCACGCTGGAGCGCCAAACCGAGTTGCTGCCACTCGGCGGCCTGGGACGGATGGCGCGCTGCGGTCAGATTCAGCATGGCGTTGAGTGATGGGTGGTTCAGGTCGAGAAGCGTTCGGCACAGCAGGAAGGCGGGTTCGGGCAAATGCGGCGCGCGCGCGACGGCTTCGTGCAGGGGCGGGAGGGCATGTTCGGGTGTGCCGGCTGCAATCGCTGCCCGCGCCGCCAGGATCAGCGATGGCACGTGGCCTGGGCGGGCCGCGAGACTGCGACGGATGCTGTCCAGGGCCTCTTGAGGATTGCCGGTGCGCAGGGCGATTGTGGCGTGCAGTTGCAGAACCGCCGGGTCGTCGGGCCGGTCGCGCCGGATTTCGATACAGGCTGCGGCGGCGGCGGCGAGGTTTCCGGCGTTCACGTGCGCCAGCGCCGCGCGAAAGCCCTGCTCGAACAACGGTTTCATCCGGGATCAACGCCTGGCAGCGTCCGCCACGTCCAGACCGTAGCGGCAGATCTTTCGATAGATGGTGCTTCGCGACACACCGAGCCGCCTTGCGGCGGCGGCGAGGTTGCCGTGCTCGTGGTGCAGTGCGCGCAGGATGGCATCGCGTTCCGCGTCGTCCAGACTTGCAGGTTCCGGCTCATGCGGCATCGGCGCCGATGGGGCGGCGCAAGTCAATCCGGACGACACATCGTTCAAGGCGACCTGCCTGTCGCCGCAGGTCAGCAGCAGCCGTTCGATCAGGTTTCGCAGCTCCCGCACGTTGCCGGGCCAGGGCTGCGACCGCAGGGCTGCCATCACATCGGGGGCGAACTGGAGCATGGGCACATGGTGGCGGGTGGCGAGCAGGCGGTTGAAGTGGTCGACCAGCGGCTCAATGTCCTCCACACGGTCACGCAACGGCGGAACGGTGATCGAGGTCACGCTGATCCGGTAATACAGATCGCGGCGGAAGCGGCCTGCCTCCACTTCGGCCCGCAGGTCGCGGTTGGTGATCGCGATCAACCGGGCGTTGACGCGACGGGGCTGGGTATCGCCGACACGATAGACAATGCCCTCATCCAGCACGCGGAGCAGCACCGGCTGAAGGTCGAGCGGCATTTCGCCGATCTCATCGAGACACAGCGTCCCCTGGTGCGCCAGTTCGAAACGGCCGGGCCGGCCTTCCCGCGTTGCCCCGGTGAAAGCGCCGGGAACGTGGCCGAACAACTCGGCCGCCACCAGCTCTTTCGAGACGGCCCCGCAGTTGAAGGCGATGAACGGGCGCCGGTCGTCGGCATCGTCGTGAATCGCGCGCGCCAGAAGTTCCTTGCCGACGCCGGTCTCGCCATCGATCAGCACCGGCACCGAACGCCCGACGAGCTGGCTTGCGCGCTGTATGACGGCTGTCGCGGCAGGGCCCCGGCCGATGATGTGGTCGAAGTTGCTGCGGCGCGGATCGTTCTCCGATCCCCTTGGTATTCCCCTGGGCAGGGCCTGCCCGATCATTGAGCGGGACTTTTGCGGGATCACCAGGACGGCGCCAATGGCTTGGCCATCAAGCAAGACGGCATTCAACCACTCCGGCCGCCACCCCTCCGGCAGATGGGTCGCCCAATCCTCGATTGGTGCGTCACGCTCGAGGCCGGGCACGCGCTCCCCGATGCCGATATTGCCCGGAATGCGGCCGGTGGCGTGTATCAATCGTCCGACCCGGTCGAGCGCCATCAGCCCGGCCGCATCGCTGGAGGAGATCTTGTGCAGGCAAACCTCCAGCAGCCGCATCCGCTCCCTTGCCGCGAGTTCGGCAAGTGCTGTCTCGATCTGGCGCGCGGCTGTCACCGCGAGCGTCAGGTTGCTTCTCTGGTAGGTGGAGGGTGGGCCGGAGATGTCCACCACGCCAAGGATTGTTTTGCTGCCGGGCTCGAATATCGGCGCCCCGGCGCAGGTCCAGCGCTTTATCCCTTCACAGAAATGCTCCGCAGCATGCACCTGGGCGGGGCGCCCGGTGGCGAGGGTGGTACCGATACCGTTGGTTCCGACCACGTCTTCGCGCCAGTCGCCGCCGTGGGTCAGGTTGATGTCCTTCCCCTGATCCAGCGTCCGCATGTCACCAACCGCCTCCAGCACCACGCCTTTGGCGTCTGTGAGCAGCATGATCGAATGCGAGCCAGCCAGCAGTTCCGCGGCTTCAGCGAACACGCCGGACGCGGCGGTGATCAGATCGCGGTGGCGGTGACGCAGGGCATGCAAATCGTCGCCCGCGGCGGCGAACGGTGCGGCTCGGCCGGTCGGATCGACGCCAAGCTGGAGGCTGCGCTGCCAGGAGGAAACGACGTAGTTGCCCGCCGGAACGGCCGCATCGGGATCGCCCGTCAGAAAGCGTTCCCAGGCCAGCATGGTGTCGCCGCCCTCGGCACGCCCGATAATCCGAGGCGCTGTCCTGGATGTTTCGCTCGGCATAGCTGATCCCCCCGCTCCTGCCGGCCTGTCGTTTTGGTTTCGTATCTTGGCCGATTTTACAGATATGGCTTGCCGAAATCAGCCGTTCAACACAGGGTTAAGGTTTAGGCGCGGCCGAGTTTTTCGGCGCCGCCGCCCAGCGCCGGGCCGGCGGTTGGATCGCTGTATTCAGGCTTCTTGGCGATCAGCGTCTGCGTCGTGAGGATCAGGGCCGCGACCGAAGCGGCATTTTGCAGCGCGGTGACGCTGACCTTGACCGGGTCGACGATCCCCGCGGCCAGCATGTCGCCGATTTTGCCGGTGCGGGCATCAAGACCGAATCCTCGGTCAGCCGCCTTGACCCGCGCAACGATGGCACTGGAATCGAGGCCGCAGTTCGTTGCGATGGCCGCGAGGGGCTGCTCCAGCGCCGATCTTAGCATCGCCGCCCCCATCCGCTCGCTGCCTGAAAGCCGGTCGATGAGGTCGGCCAGTTCGGGCGCGGTTTGCAGCAGCGCGGTGCCGCCGCCGGCGACGATGCCCGCCTCGGACGCCGCGCGGGCGGCGTTGATGGAATCCTCGATCAATTGCGCGTGACGCCGCTGCTCGACCGGCGTGGACCCGCCTGCGAGGATCATGGCCGAACCGCCGGACAGACGGGCGAGGCGTTCGTCCAGCTTGTCGCGCTCGATGTTGGGGGGCGCGAGTTCGACCTGACGCTGCACCTGTTGCCGGCGGGCGGCGACGGCCACCGGGCTACCGCCGCCGGCGCTGATCACGGTCTGGTTGGAAGAGATCCGAACCTGGCGGGCGGTGCCTAGGTCGCGGAGTTGGATGTCGAGGATGGTCCCGCCGAGGTCGCGGGCGATGACGCGGCCGCCGGTCACGATGGCGAGGTCCTCCAGCATCGCCTTGCGCCAGTGGCCGTAGTCGGGGGGATGAATCGCGGCGACGCGCTGGCCACCTTTTTCGTGGCTGCTGAGCAGGCTGATCACGCAGGCGGGTGCGCAGCGGACGATTCGTTTCAGCCGTAACGGCCTGGATGGCCTTGACCTCGTCCTGGGTGAGGAGCTTGAGGTCGGTCATCAGGATGTAAGGGTCGTCGAGGACGACGTGCATCCGTTCGACGTCGGTCACCATGTGATGGGAGAGGTAGCCGCGGTCGAAGGCCATGCCGTCGACAACCTCGAGCAAAGTCTGGACGGTGGTGCCGTATTCGACCGTTACGATACCATTCGGTCCGACCCGTTCCAGCGCCTCGGCAACGAGTTCGCCGGTGGCCGGGTCATTCGCGGCGATGGTGGCCACGGCACGCAGTTCATCGGGCCCGCTGATCGGGATGGCGGAGGCAAGCAGGGCAGCGGTCACCTGCTGCACGGCCAGTTCCAGGCCACGAACCAGTTCCACCGGATTGGCGCCGGCGTCGAGCGCGGCAAGTCCCTGTTGCACCATCGCATCGGCCAGGACCGTTGCGGTCGTCGTGCCATCACCGACGACCTCGTTGGTTTTCATTGAGACCTCGCGCAGCACCTGTGCGCCCATATTCTCGAACGGGTCCTCGAGTTCCACCTCGGCGGCGATGCTGACACCGTCGCGGGAAATAATCGGGGTGCCGACCGGCCGGTCGATAATCGCGTTCATGCCGCGGGGACCGAGGGTGCCACGCACCGCCCTGGCCAGTTGCGCCACGCCCCGGCCCAAGGCACGGCGCGCGGCTTCGTCGTGCAGCATCATTTTTGGCATTATGCGGCCCTGGGTGGCATGCGTGCGAAATCGTAGAGCGTGGGCTCCTGGTCTTCGTTGAACCGTTGCGCGAGCAGTCCACGGCATAGGGCGCCGTTGAATTCCGCGTTGATGGTGATGCGACCGAGGGTTTGCAGGTAGGCTTGGAGGGCTTCCGGGCTGAGCGGCGCGCCGTGGACATCGACGAAGGCGAGAGGATCCCCCGGTTTGGCGCAGACGTCGCGGCGGTCGAGGTATCGCTTTCGAAGGTCCTTGCCGTCGGGTTCGAGTGGGAGGTCCAGTACCGTCATCCTCACGAGTTGGTCCGGCGGGTACCCGGCTTTCAGCAGGTGTTGGAGAAGTGCTTCCTGCCGGCGCTGGAACGCCTTGACCAGAAACGTGCGGCGCAGTTCATCGAGTTCCGCGCTGGCCTCGTCGCCGAAGGTTTCCTGGAAGGACAGGTTGTTGGCGAGACCATGGTTGATCTTGTCGCCGTACATGTGCTCACCGAGCGTGACTTTGACGCTGCGGGTCCACGGCAGGGCGGCGACTTCGCGTTTCATGTCGGCGGCCATGAGGAAAGCGAAGTTGGCGGCGCACCAGTACGTGGGCAGCCGGAAGCCGATGGAGACGTTGCCATCCGGGTCCACCGTTAGATGCTCGATGAACCGAAGATCAGTGACGGGCTCATCGAGTTCCGGATCCGTTACGCGATCGAGCGCGCGCCGTACATCCGCCTCGCGCTCGGTTTCGTTGCGATTCACGCGGCGACCTTTTCGCGTGCGTTGGCGATCTTCTGCTTCTGCGTTTCGATGTCGATGTCGTAGAGACGAGCCGCGTTCAGGCCGAGGATCTTCTTCTTGGCTTGCAGGGTGAGGTCCACGCCCTTGGCCTGCTTGACCTCATCCGGCAGTTCGAACGCCATGAACTGCTCCACCAGCCAGCGCGGCGTCCAGATTCCATAGTCGCTGCCGAAGAGAAGTTTGTCCTCACCGAGCCAGAAGAGGAGTTCGGAGATGACGTTGGTGAAGTAGTCGCGGCGGGCGTGGATGAACGGCAGCGCAACGGCAAGGCCGCCGTAGACGTTGGTTTCCTGCACGGCGATCCAACAGAAATCGTCGAGGCGGGGCAGACCGCAATGCTCGACAATGAAGTTCAGGCCCTGGAAATCGGTGGCGACATGGTCGATGTCGGCGACGTCGAAGGCATCACGGTCGAGCGGGATGATGGTTGGTCCCTTGTGAACATGGATGTTCTTGATGCCGAGTTTCTCGGCCCTCTCCAGGTAGCGGTAGGCCCAGGGATCGGTGAGCTTGTAGCCGCGGCTGTCGCCTCGCCATTCCGCGGTGTAGAGCTTGACACCCTTGATCTTGTATTTGGCAGCCATGGCCTCGAGTGCATCGAGTCCCGCCTCGCCATCGCGCGGGTCGAAAGCGCCGTTCAGGATGATTCGTTCTGGCGCACGGTCCTTCATAACCGCGTTCTGCTCGATCGTGTTGAAACCGTTCTTGTAGAAATCGGTCAGATAGGTGCACTGGAGGATCGCCATATCGTCCGGGCCATCGACGAACAGGTCCTGATACATCTGATCAGGTCCGTAGCGGTCGAACTTTTCCTTTGGCCAGACCTGGTCCTTCGGGCTGAGGACCGAGTGGTAGCCGTAGAAGCAGTCGATGAACTGCTGACCGTGAATATTCTTGATGTTGTCCTTGGCGGCATTCCAGTTATGGGTGTGGCCGTCGATGATGAAAATTTCTTCGCCGCTTTTGGTGCGATACATGATATTTCCCCCTGTTGAATTAGTACTCGATGTACTGAAGTGCTTCGTCCATGTTGCCGAACAGCACGACGGTTTCGTCGTCTACCATGACCATCCGGCCGTAATGGGTCGAGGTGCATATTTCGAACAGATACGGCGTCATCTCGCGGCCCAGAGCTTCGGTTATTTCGGGCATCTTGAACTCGATCTTGCCCTCGCCGTCGATGCGGATCATGGCTGGAAGGTAAGTGACCGTGATTCCCGGCTTTTCCGCCATCACCTCCGCGATCGCTCGGCTTTCCACGCTGTCATTCATCGTCACGCCGCATTCGTGGGAGATGGTTTCCTCGAACTTCATGTCCTTCATGGATTTGAAGATGTTGTCTTGGTGCAACTGTGCCATGGGTCGGTACTCCAAATGGGATTGGTGACGATCAGCCGCCGATGATCGGGCGCGCGTCGAAGCCGATCTCTGCCGCGATGGCGCGGAGCCGGTTCTTTGCCTGGTCGAAGGCGTCGTTGAACTGGGTCACCTTGACGCGGGGTTGCGACCACACCGGTTGCAGGTGACTCGCCGCATCCATTGCCAGTTTCCCGTGCGTTGTTGCCCAGTTCAGCAGAATCTGCCGGTTCTTTTCGCCGTGCTCTTGATCCTGTGTCAACATAGAGAATAGTTCAACCGTATTGGCGAGATTGCGTTCGTAATCCCCTTCGGCGGCCGAGACAACGGAGGGCGAAATGAAGTCGTTCTGAGCGGCGGCGAGCTGCATGACGAAGCCGCTGCGGAACAACTCGGCGACAAGGGGTTCGAATATGACGTTGGTGACGAAATACTGTTCCAGATAATCGTTCGCACCCATGATCGATTCGATCGCCAGACGCGTGCCTTGCCAGATCGGGTCTTCGAGCCAGTGCTTCTTGCCGGCATCAAGATCGAACCCTTCGATATCGAGCGCGAGTTCCCCGAGATACAGGGTCAGATCCTGGGCGAACCGCAGTTTATACGATGAGTTCGTCAGGATCGCATTGTTGATCATCTGGGTGTAGCCGTAGCGCTGCGCCTGCATGGTCGAGGTTCCGAGGCCGAACTCGGCGTGCTTGTAGGCGCCGACGTGATCCTGAAGGACCTTGACCCAGGCCTTGTCGAAGCGGGCGGGAGCACCCGAGCGGCGGCCGTTGGAAATGACGTTGTTCAGCATGCCGATGATGGTGGACTGGCGCTGATAATGGGTGCGCTCCCATTCCTGATCAACGGCACGGAATTTGTGCCAGTCGCTGCTTTTCAGTTGGGTCCAGCCCTCGTAGTAGGTCGGGGTTCCGTCGGCGAAACTAATGATCCAGTCTTGCAAAAGATAGCGCTTCGGGTCCGGCTGGACGTCGACCGTCATGTCTTCGTAATGGGTTGCCTTGCGGCCTTTCGGATCGAAGTAGTTGTACCGGCGACTGTCAGACCCGGCGAAAACGGCGGCACCCGCGGCGCCTGATTTTACCTGGGCGGGTTCCTGCGTGACACTCATGTTCTGGTCTCCCTTCGATATTGTTGCGGCTAATGCACAGCCGGTGTGAACTTGTCGAAATAGATCCGTTCCGGTTCCAGGCCGGACATCTGGAGGATCGGCAGCACCGCGTCTATCATCGGCGGCGGTCCGCAGGAATAGGCGTCGATGTCGTCGCCATCGAGCCCTTCGGCCCGCAATGTGCGGGAGACGACTTCATGGATGAATCCGGTTTCGGCCGTCCAGGCATCGTCGGGTTCGGCATGAGACAGCGCCGGAACGAAACGGAAATCCGGCAGGGTGGCTGTCAAAGCCGCGAATTCATCCAGGTAGAACAGGTCACGGCGGGTGCGGGCGCCGTAGAAGAAGCGGATTGCGCGGTTTTCCCCGCTTTCGATAAGGTCGTGCAGGATCGACCATAGCGGCGACATGCCGGAGCCGCCGCCGATGAGCAGCATGGGACCGGTGCGTTCCTCGCGCCGGAAGCAGGTGCCGTAGGGGCCTTTGGCGATCAGCTTCTGGCCGACCTTCAGGCCGCCGTCCAACTGAGCAGAGAATTTGCCTTCCGGGTAGCGCTTGATGATGAAGCTCAGTCTGGTCTGCTGTTTCGGTGTGTTGGCCATGGAGAAAGAACGTGTGATGCCGGTGCCTGGAATTGTCAGGTCGACATACTGGCCGGCCCAGAAGCGCAGCGGAGTGTTGAGTTCGATTTCGAGCAAGCGGATGTCGTGCGTCAGTGGGGTTATCCCCGTCAGCACCGCATCGAATTCCTTGACCGCGATCGAGCGGCGCATCAGGTCTTCGTCGTAATTCAGCAATTCAACGGTGAGATCGCTGTAGGCCAGGGTGCGGCACAGCAGAATGTGGTCGGTGTCCTTCTGGTAGTCCGGCAGCGCGAAGGTCGAGTATTTCAGCATCTCGACATCGCCTTCCACCAGCAGGGACTTGCAACTGCTGCACTGGCCTTCCTTGCAGCCGTGCATGAGGGAGATGCCCTGCCGGAAAGCGGCGTCCAGCACGGTTTCGCCCTCGTTGACGTCCATCTCGACGCCGACGGGTTCGAAACGAACCCGGTAGGTGTTTTCAGACATCAGAGCTTCCGATCCCAAAAGGGATGCAGGGGCCGGCGCGAGGCCGGCCCCCAGCTGGTCAGCCTAGTGGCAAGGGTTGATCGTGAATCCCTTGCGGTATTCGGCGGTGGCCGTCTCGCGCTGTTCCGGCGTCAGCTTCCGGAACGCCTGCAACGGACTGCCAAGCTTGTCGCCGCGGACGTGGTCAAGCTTCCACATCTTCTTGTCGTCGAAGATCAGATGCGGTTGCGGCATCAGCGTCTGGCCATCCGAGCGGACGAAGCCAAGGTCCTTGATGGCGTCGGCGAGATCCCAGCCGTCGTAGCAAGTCTCCCATTCACGGCGTCCGCTGAAGCGGCCCATGGCTGGAGTTGGGCGGCCTTCGTACTCGGCGGCGAAGGCGGTCTTGTGGGTCCAACGGCAGATTTCCGAGCAGTAGGTGTAGATCTGGCCGTCGACTTCGTCGCAGACGAAGTCTTCGCGGATCAGGCACGGCACCATGCAGCTCCAGCACCGGTGCGGGTAGACATAGCCGGTGTCGGTATTGAAGAGGATGTTCTTCTCGCCTGGGGTGGAGAGCTTGGCGTACCACTTCCAGTAATCGCCGAACTCGGCGTACCAGCCGGGGTATTTGTGCTCGAACCATTCGAAGTCTTTTTCCGTCTGAGCCTCGATCCGCCAGAAGTTGACGGGCCAGCCGACTGAGAAGAACTGGGCGGTCTTGTGGACGTAGTTCTTCTTGACCATGCGGTCCCAGGCGGCGCTGACATCGTCGTGGTGGATCTTGATGCCGTATTTCTCCAGCGGCAGCATGTAGGTCCGGTAGTAATCCTCGTAAATCCAGCGATGCCAGAGTTCGGCGTAGCTTTCCTTGTTCTTGTCGCGGTTGGTGGTGCCGTATTCGATGAAGGTCCCGATGGCGGCATCGACGATCGCATGGTTCTGCCAAAAGGCGTAGCGCAGATCACGTTCCAGCAGCTTGTGGTTGTCCGGATCGTTGATCAGCGACATCAGCAGGGAGTGGCCGTTGCCGATGTGGCGGCTTTCGTCGGACTGGACCGACAGGAAGACGGTCGGCAGAGCGTAGTCGCCGTTGCGGGCGGCTTCGGACGGCATCGCCACGAACAGCGTGTTGGTGAATGCGGTTTCCGCAACGACCGTCAGGTAGACGTTGGCGGAGGTGATCGCGTCACCGGTCACGAAGCCCTCGGCGAACTGGCGGCCGATGGTGGTCGCGTAGCAGCGTCCGAACGCGGCTTCGGTAATGTCGAACCCGGCCGGATCGATATAGTTTTCCATATACCACTTCTTCAGATTCATCTGAATGGTGGAGTGGCGGAACTCATCGACCATCTGCATGGCGAAACCGGTGCGGAGTTCCTCGCCGGGTGCGAGACGGCCGACCATGGCCATCGAGCGGGCGGCGGAGATTTCCGGGAACGGAATGATCGCCAGGAACAGCTTCATCCATTCGACCCAGCGGGGTTCGACGTTGCGGAACATGTCGCCACGCAGCGCGGCATCGAGTGCGCCGTAGACGCGGTTGTCCTTTTCTTCCTGCATCGGGAAATACGAGCGCAGAACCTGCTTCATCGGGTCGCGCGGTGATTTCTTGATCTTGTAATCGGTCGGAAAGGTCATTGCTTCCTGGACGTAACTGGGTGTCCAGCCGAGGTCGGCGACGCGGCGTGTGGCCTCGCCGATGCTCATTCCCTTCTGCGCAGTTATTTTGTTGAGCGTCAAACCATCAGGCATTGGTGTCTCCTTGCTGATTTATGCTTCTTTCCACGACACCCGCGTGGGATGTCGCGACGGCGGTCAATCGAGAGAGTGGTGCACGTCGATTGACTGAATAGTCAAGTAGCAATTGCCGTGCCACTGGGTGGCCGGGTGTAAAACGCGGAGATACGCCCGGTTTATCACTCGACTTCGCAAGTGCAGCATCATCAAGTGTCGCATCCTGGCACAGTCGTGCGCGACACCTGTTCCAGGATGCGACGTGCTGCACTGCGGCAATCATGACGGCTTCTTCGGGGCGGGACGCCGGACAAGGGGTTTGTCTTCGACGATGAAGCGCGCGGCCAGCACGAGTGTGCCCATGGTGAAATCCTTGCCGTGCGCGGCGATCATCTCTTCGGCGAGCTCGCCGACACGCTCGAAGAAGCGATCCTTAGATTTATCTTCTTCTGCTGTCATTTCGACCTCGGACTCTCGCGGAACAGCACGTCCGGCAGCGCCAGCACGGCGATCTCTCCACCTTCGGTGCCGATGGCGAGGTAATCGCCAGCGGGCGAGAAGCCGAGTGCGCTAACGGCCCCCTCACCAGACACGCGGAGAAACATCAGTGCCGCGCTATTCGGCTGACAGAGAACGACGGGGCCGTTGGCATAGCCCGCGGCGATGACGTCTTTGCGCGGGTGGCAGCCGACGTGGGTGATTGTGGCCTGATTAGGCACGCCGCAGAGCTGGAGGACCGTATCGGGGGACGCGGGGCGCCACAGGATGACCCGGCCGCCCACCCCGGCCGCGAACGCGCTGCCTGCCGTCGTCAGTGAACCGGCCGGTCCGCTCACCGCGACCGTCACGGCGGCAGGGTTGAGCAGCCGCCAGGCGTGCAAAGCGTCGCCGGCGGCGCAGGCGAGCCAGGCACCATCAGCGCTCCAGGTCAGACCGGACGGCGCACCGAGGCCCGCCAGAAGGCGCTGGCCGTTGCCGCCGGCCCACAGCGTGACACCGCCTTCATGTGAAATAGCGAGCCGGGCGCCGCAAGGATCGAGGGCGAGCGATGTAACAGCGGTTTCGACGTCGATGCTAGACGCCGACATGCCAACCCGGTGGACGGTGCGCCCGCTTGCGCACGCGCGCCAGGCGCCGGGGCCGGCGGCGATCATTGCGACCGGTCCGTCGGACTGCGCAATCACCCTGATCTCGCCATCGGATTGCACGCGGGCGACCTGCCCGTCCGCGCCCGAGCTGAGAAAGCCGCCGTCGGGATCAGCGGCGACCGACAGGCAGGCTCCCTGGTGCACCGGCACCCGAGCAACCGGCGGTGCCACTGCGCCAGGGACAAGTTCGACACCTCCGCCCTCGCGGGGCCGCAGCGTCGGGCCGTTGTCCCAGGCCGCGGGAGCGAGCGCGAGCGACCCGTCGCCAAGGGCAAATCCAGCGAAACCGCCGCGGCCGTCCCATGCTGTGGCAACCACCGGAACGCCAACTCGCCAGCTCGCGCCAAGCACATCCAGCAACGGTCGCGCCAAGGGCAGCGGCATCGCATTCATTCGATTGCGCCCAACGGTGCTCTACGGGACCAGCACGGCTCGGCCCTTGATCCGGCCATGGTGCAGGTCCTGCAACGCCCGATTCGCCTCGCTCAGGCGATATTCGCGAGTTGCCAGATTAACCAGGCCACGATCCGCGAGAGCCATCAGTTCGACGAGTTCGGGATAGGTACCGACCAGATTGCCGACGATGGTTTTCTCGCTGGTGATCATATCGATGGTTGGCAGATCTATTCTGCCGCCGTAACCGACGATATAGTAGTATCCGCCGTTACGCGTCATGGCGATGCCGCTCGCGACCGCGTTTCCCTCTCCAACGAAGTCGATGACAGCCTCGGCACCATTGCCTTTGGTCAGTGCCAGCACGCCTTCGACCTCGCCGCCATCGGCCTTCACCACGTGATGGGCGCCGCACTCCTTGGCGAGACCGAGTGCCATGTCGGAACGATCTACCACGATAATTTCGGCGGCGCACAAAGCGCGCAGAACCTGAATGCCGATATGGCCGAGACCGCCAGCGCCGATGCAAACGGCGAATTCGCCCGGCAGCAGATGGCGTGAGGCCTTCTTCGCCGCGCGGTACGCGGTCAGGCCGGCGTCGGTGTATGGCGCGACCGCCTTTGGGGCGAGTGAATTCGGAAGCTTGATCAAGCTGCGCTCGCCGGTCGCCAGATACTCGGCGTAGCCGCCGTTGGCGTTGATCCCGGGGAAGCGGCTGTCGGTGGCGTGCATGTCGTCGCCGCGGCGGCAGGCGAGGCAGTGACCGCTGGTGACCAGCGGATGGCAGATGACCGCGTCGCCGACCTTGACGCTTTCCACGCCCCTGCCGATTTCCTCGACCCAGCCGGCATTCTCGTGGCCCATGATGTAGGGCAGCGTCACATCGACCTTGCTGCGCCAGATGCCCTCGACGATGTGAAGATCGGTGCGGCACACGCCGGCCCCGCCGATGCGCACGATAACATCCGTCGGTTTGTCGATGCGTGGATCGGGCACGTCCTCGTAGCGCACGAATTCAGCGCCACTAAGTTTCTCATCATAGGCATGCAGCACCGCTGCTTTCATGAACCGCGCCCTCCCTGGCCTGCCGTCTTTGCGGCGTTGTGCAGATCGCAAGCAGCGTGCCAATGGCAGTTCTGCTGATAGCGCAAGAGAATATCGAAGATCCGCCGCACGCGCTGTTCCGTCCAGTGACACTCTTGTCCGGTACAGGTGTTCCGATTCGGAACATCGAAGAGTTGAAGCGCAGAGATGCGTCAAACGTGCTCTACCGGACGCAATCTGGCGTAAGCCATCAATGTCGGAATGATACCGACACTAACGAACAGGGAGAGCCGCATGTTGCTTTCCGCGGAGGATCGTCTGTCGCGCGCCCGGATCGTTCTGGAGCAGCAAGGAGTGGCTGCGCCGGATCTGTTGCCGGCGCCGATCGCGGATAGTTGGACCCGTTGCCTGACGGCCGGCCTGGATCCGGAACGTCCACCAGTGCCGCAGATGGCTGATGATGCAACGCTGCGCGAGGCCCGTCAGCGGCGCGATCTGCTGCGGCGTCTGGCGCTCGGGGAGATGGACAACCTTTACCACCAGATTGCCGGCAGCAATTTCATGATTGCGTTTGCCGCCGCCGATGGGATGCTGCTCGATACCATTACCGATCAGAGCTTCAGCGCGACGGCGGGCGCGACCAGCATCCGGCCCGGCATGCTGTGGGGCGAGACGCTGCGCGGGACCAACGCACTGGGTACTGTAGCAGAGACCGGCAAACCGGTCATGGTGCATGGCGCGGAGCATTTCTTTGCCTGCTACGGCGGGCTGACCTGCATCGCTGCCCCGGTGTTCGACGCGGAAGGTGCGCTGGCTGGCGTGCTGGATGCGTCTTCCGACTGCCGCTCGCGACAGCAGCACACACGCGCGCTCGTTTCGATGGCGGCGACGCAGATCGAGAACGGCTTGTTCCGCGAATGCCACCGCACGGACGTGCTCATCGCCTTTCACAGCCGGGTGGAATACCTGCACACCCTCAACGCAGGGCTGCTCGCGGTCGATCCCGGCGGCATGCTGCTGGCCGCCAACACGCAGGCGCGCTTCCTGCTGCAGGGACTGCCCGTGATGCGCGGCCGCCGCCTGGAGGAGCTGTTCCAGAACCATTTCGAGGATCTGCTGAATGCAACCCGGAACAACGAAAGGCTGCGGCTGGAGGATCGGGTAGGCAGCGTCTTCGCGGCCAAGCTCGAGAATGTGCGCGTCGTTCGTCCAGTCGCGGTGACGGCGGTCGTGCCCCGATCGTCCGTGCCGCGAACAGGCTTCGTGGCCGAGGACCCCGCGGTGGCGGCTTCGGTCCGTCAGTTGGAAAGCGCGGCCCGGCGCAAGCTGCCGATCCTGCTGCGAGGGGAAACCGGAACCGGCAAGGAACAGTTTGCCCGCCACGCCCATGCGGCCAGTGGCCGGTCCGGCGCGTTCGTGCCGGTGAATTGCGCGGCGCTGCCGGAGACCCTCTTGGAGGCCGAACTGTTCGGGCATGCGGAGGGCGCGTTTACCGGGGCACGACGCGGCGGTTCGACGGGCCTTGTGCTGGAGGCTGACGGCGGCACGCTGTTCCTGGACGAAATCGGCGAAATGAAGCCGCCGTTGCAGGCGGTGCTGCTGCGTCTGCTGGACGACTGGGCGGTCCGTCCGGTCGGCGGCGGGCGGTCCCGGCAGGCGGATGTGCTGCTGGTCGCCGCGACGAATGTCGATCTGAGCGAGGCGATGGCGGGGGGACGTTTCCGCGCCGACCTGTTCTATCGCCTGAACACTGTCGAGATCGCGCTTCCGCCGCTGCGCGCCCGAGCCGATTTTACATCGATCGTGCGCCATTTGCTCCGCGACGTTGCGCCGGACTGGCAGATCGATGAGGCCGCGATCAACGGCCTGCGGCTGTTGCCCTGGCCTGGGAACCTTCGCGAATTGCGCGCGATGCTGACCCGGCTCACGCTCGGGGCAACGGCAGGGGTCATCACGGCCGAAATGATTCCGTGTCTGGGCGCCCGGGCGGTGGTCTCGCCCGCGGAACGCCCGCTTCGGGAGATGTTGCATGAACGAATCCGTGCGGTCTATCAGGACACCGCAGGCAATGTCAGCGAGACCGCCCGGCGGCTTCGCGTATCACGCAACACCGTTTATCGGGCACTGCCGAACGCGCCGGGGGGAACGGCGTGATTACCGTGTGGCGGGCGCAAACTCAACTCTCGGCCGTCAGCTTGTCCTGCGTTTTCGTTTCAAAGTCACCCGCATCATGGCGCTCGTGCAACTGACTTGAAGGCTCGCCGGAGACGCGGTTGACCATTCGCCCGCGCTGAACGGCCGGGCGATCGAGGATCGTGTCGGCCCAGCGCTGCACGTTTTTGTACGACTGAACGTCGAGAAATTCGGCCGCTCCGTACAGCCAGCCCTTTGCAAGACCGCCATACCAGGGAAAGACGGCGATGTCAGCGATCGTGTAGTCGCCGCCGGCCAAGTACGCGTTCTCCGCGAGGCGGCGGTCGAGCACGTCGAGCTGGCGCTTCGCCTCCATCGCGAACCGATCGATCGCATATTCGATCTTCGTCGGTGCATAGGCGTAGAAGTGGCCGAATCCTCCGCCGAGGTAGGGTGCGCTTCCCATCTGCCAGAACAGCCACGACAGGCATTCAGCGCGCGCGCTGACCTCGGTCGGCAGGAAAGCCCCGAACTTCTCGGCGAGATACATCAGGATCGCGCCGGATTCGAAGACCCGGATCGGTTTCGGACCACTGCGGTCCAGCAGCGCTGGGATCTTGGAGTTGGGATTGATCGCAACGAATCCGCTGCCGAACTGATCGCCGTCACCGATCCGGATCAGCCAGGCATCGTACTCCGCGCCGCTGTGGCCGAGGGCCAGCAGCTCCTCAAGCATTATTGTGACCTTCACACCGTTCGGCGTTCCCAGCGAGTAGAGCTGAAGGGGATGGCGGCCGACTGGCAGATCCTTCTCGTGCGTTGGCCCGGAGATCGGGCGGTTGATGTTCGCGAACCGGCCGCCGTTCGCCTTGTTCCATTCCCAAACCTTCGACGGCGTGTAATCGGACGTGCTGGTCATTTTCAAAACTCCGGGCGTTTGGGTCAGCGGTCCGCCGTCCAACCCTTGTATTCCCCGACATTCTCACGCGTTACCAGCTTGCTGTCCATCAGCAGCGGATTGGTTTCCGGCTTCTTGCCATTGAGCAGCCCAACGCCCTCCTGCACCGCGAGCCGAGCCATCATGAACGGGTCCTGGCTGGCGGTCGCGACAAACTGCGTAGAGTTCGGGCTCTTCAGTGCAGTTTCGGCGTCCGGTGCGCCATCGACGGAGGTGATCGGGAAGCTGGTGCGCTGCATCTGCTTGCCCGCTAGTTGCGCACCGACCGCGGTCGGGTCGTTGATCGCGAACACCCCATCGACCGTGCTGAACCGGGTCAGCAACGACTGCATCACCGCGAGGCCGCCGTCGCGCGACCCCTTGGCGTCCTGGTCGGATGAAAGCAACTTGATCGTCGGATGCTTGGCGATCACCTCCTTGCAGCCGTTCACACGCTCGATCACCGAGGAGACCTGCGGACCGTTGACGATGATCAGGTTGCCCTTGCCGCCCATCTTGTCGATCAGGTATTCGCAAGAGATCGTGCCGGCTTGCGTGTTGTTGGTTTCGACGGTGGCATCGGCACCTTTAGCCTCGGTATCGACCGCGACGACGACGATGCCGGCTGCCTGGGCGCGGCGGATTGCCGGGGCGATTGCATTCGGGTCGCCGGGGTTGAGCAGGACCAGATCGACGCCGGCGGCAATGAAGTTGTCGATCTGCGTGTTCTGCTTGCCGAGGTCGTAGTCGAAGCCGACCGCTGTGACCTTGACATTCGGGTTGGCCTTTTTCGCCTCGAACTCGGCGCCTTTCGACAGTGCGACGAAGAACGGGTTACCCATCGAACCGAGCGAAATGCCGATCGCCTTGAGTTCCCTTGCCGAGGCGACGTTCGCACAGATGGTCAGCGTGGCACCGGCAAGCAGGATTTTCTTGAGCATACATTCCATCCCTTCCAAGGCGTTATCTGAAACCTGCGTGCCGGCCTTCCGCGGATCGGCGGGCACGCGAGACCGGTGTTCAGGTGCGCGCCGAACCGCGCATCCGATAGCGGTCGAGTGTCACCGCACCGATGATGACCATTCCTTTGACGATGTACTGCCAGACATCAGTGACCCCAAGCAAGATCAGGCCGTTGGTCAGCACTGCGATAATGAGTGCGCCGATCAGCGTGCCCCAAATGCTGCCGATGCCGCCGACGAAACTTGTGCCGCCCAGGATCACCGCCGCGATCGCGTCCAACTCGTAGGATTGGCCGAGCTGCAGGCCGTTGGCGGCGTAGAGTCGGGCCGCCTGCATCACACCGCCCAAACCGGCGAGCAGACCGGACATGCCGTAGACGAACAGCAGCACTGCCCAGACCTTGATGCCCGACAGCCGGGCTGCGTTGTCGTTGCCGCCGACGGCGTAGATATGCACGCCAAGCACGGTGCGACGCAGGATCAGCCACGACGCGACGATGACCAGGAAGGCGATCACGATGAGCCACGGAACCGCAACGACTCCGGCGATGCTCAGTGAGCCGTTGCCGATGAAGGCAAACGGAAGGTCCGCGTTGAACACCGTCGTGTCGTTGCCGAGAAGTCGTGCAAGGCCCCGGACCGCCGTCAGCGAACCGAGCGTCACGATGAACGGCGGCAGGCGCACGAACGCGATCAGCACACCGTTGCCGAGCCCGATCACAAGGCCCGTCAGCATCGCCGCGACGACGCCGAGATCGCCGAGCGTTTGCGAAACGATCAATCCAACGACGGCCGAGGCGGCAAGGATGGAACCGACCGAAAGATCGATGCCGCCGGTCAGGATCACGAACGTCATTCCGGCCGCAAGCACCGCGTTGATCGAGGCCTGCTGTGCGACGATCGAAAGGTTCTGCCAGGTGAGGAACCGGCCCTCGCCGGTGAAATAGACTCCGGCGGCCTGGATCAGGATGCCAAGGATGATGAGCACCGGCAGCATGCCGATGGATCGGATAAAGGCGCGCATCTGCGCTTTACGCACGCGCTGGCCAGCCGGCTTGGTGTCCGTGAGGGTGTCGCTCATGCTGCTACCTTTTCGAGTTCGACGCCGGTTGCGAGGGCCATGATGCTCTGCTCGGTGATCGCGTGGCCGACGACCTCGCCTCTGGTCTCGCCCTCGCGCATGACCACCACGCGGTCGGCGATGCCGACGACCTCCGGCAGTTCGGAACTGATAACCAGAACCGCGGCGCCGGTCTGAGCAAGATCGTCGATGATGCGGTAGATCTCGGACTTGGCGCCGATGTCGACCCCGCGGGTCGGTTCGTCCAGGATCAACACCTTTGGCTGCGTTTCGAGCAGGCGCGAGAGAAGAACCTTCTGCTGATTGCCGCCGGACAGCGCGCCGACGGGCATCTCCGGCCCGGGCACTCGGATGTTCATTGCGCGGATCGCGGCGAGCGAGCGAAGGCGGGCGCGGGCGCGATCGAGCCAGCCGCCGAATTTCGCGTCGCGCCCGATGACGCCGAGATTGATATTGTCGCCGCAGGTCATGTCAAGAAACAGGCCCAGCGCCTTGCGGTCTTCGGTCAGGTAAACTACGCCGCCGTTGATCGCATCAGCCGGCGTCGGGTAATTTACCTCCTTGCCCTCCAGTTTCACGGTGCCGGCGGTGCGCGGTTCGGCGCCATAGATCAGACGCGCGAGTTCTGTACG
Source organism: Rhodopila sp. (assembly GCA_050010355.1). Classification (GTDB taxonomy): domain Bacteria; phylum Pseudomonadota; class Alphaproteobacteria; order Acetobacterales; family Acetobacteraceae; genus Rhodopila. The sequence goes on from JBEKLE010000004.1 coordinate 20,411, forward strand.
GCCGGCTCCGACAAGGCCCGCGAGACCAAGCACCTCGCCCGCATGCAGGGTGAACGTGCCGCGCTTGACGCGCCTTCCGTCCCCGAGATCGGTGACCTCCAGCACAGGTCGGTTCGCGGTGCCTGGCCGGTGCTCCTTCTTGTAGAATGACGACAAGTCGCGGCCGACCATCATGCGGACGATGCTCTCGGGCTTGATCTCATCGCGGCTCAAGGTGCCGACGTAGCCGCCGTCGCGCAGTACCGACACCCGTTCGGACAGTTCGTACACTTCCGCCATGCGATGGGAGATGTAGATGATGGCGAGACCTTCGGCCTTCAGCCGCAGGATCACCTTGAACAATCGCTCGGTTTCGCGGCTGGAGAGGGCGGTGGTCGGCTCGTCCATCACCAGGATTCGCGAACGCGCGTGGATGGCGCGCGCAACCTCCACCATCTGCTGTTCGGCGATGGACAGATCGCCCACCAGTGTGCGGGGACCGAACGTTGCGCCAAGATTTTCCAGGATCTCGGCGCAGCCGGCGAACATGCCGGCGCGATCGATCAGTGGGCCGCGATGCGCCTCGCGGCCGAGATAGATGTTCTCGGCGACGGTCAGGTTCGGCGACAGCGACAGTTCCTGATAGATGATGGCGATGCCCTGCGCCTTTGCAGAAAGCGGCCCATTGATATGCACCGGCTTGCCGTCGATCAGGATTTCCGCGCCAGGGTCGGGAACGTAGGCACCCGACAGAATCTTCATCAGAGTCGATTTGCCGGCACCGTTCTCGCCCATGAGCGCATGGACCTCACCGGGATAGATGGTGAGTTGAACGTTCTGCAGCGCCTTCACGCCAGGAAACGTCTTCGACACGTTGCGCATCTGCAGAATCGGCCTGACATCAGGCGACGTAAGCATCGGTGCCTCCCTGGCGATGTTGTTTCGCGTTTCTGTGGACGCGGCGGACGAATGCGGCGATTCAACTCATCCAGTTGCCGCCATCGATGTTGTAGGTTTGCGCCACGATATAGTCGGCGTCAGCGCTTGCAAGGAATGTCGCCAGTCCGCCGATCTCATTCGGGTGAGCCATACGACCGATTGGCACCGATGCCCCGACGAGGCGCTTCTTTTCCCCGGGCGCCAGGCCCTCGTAGCGGGCAAACATTTCGTCGACGTGATCCCAGTGTTCGTTGTCCACCACGCCGGGCGCGATCGCGTTGACGTTGATACGGTGCTTGATCAGGTCGAGGCCCGCGCTTTGCGTCAGGCTGATCACCGCGGCCTTCGACGCGCAATAGACGGCGACCAGAGCCTCACCCCGGCGCCCGGCCTGGGAGGCGAAGTTGATGATCTTTCCGCCATGACCCTGGGCGATCATTTGCCGAGCGGCGGCCTGCAAAGTGAACAGCAGACCCTCGACGTTCACCGCGAAAACGCGGCGGTAGCTTTCGTGGGTTATTTCCACGATCGGAGCCAGATCGAATATGCCGGCGTTGTTGACCAGGATGTCGAGGCGTCCCTGCCGCTCGATCACGGCCGCGATCATGGCATCGATCGACTGCTGGCTGGTGACATCCAGTTTCAGCGCGGCGGCCTGAGCGCCCATCGATGCGGCGACGGCATGCGCCTTTTCCTCGTCGACGTCCGTCACGAAGACATAGGCGCCTTCCAGCATATAGCGCTCGCAGATTGCGCGTCCGATCCCCCGCGCGGCGCCGGTCACGACAGCGATCTTGCCTTGCAGTTTCATCTCATGCCTCCCTGACCACATCGGCGATTCTGGTATTGAGGGCACGATACTTCGCGATCTGCGCGGCATAGGCATCCGCCAGCACGGGATCGGGAAAGATCGTCTCCTCGCGGGCGGGCGGGGTGCACACTGCGTCTGGCGCTTCCCCGGTCACGGCCATGCGGGCCAGACGTGCGGCGCCAAATGCCGCACCGTGCTCGCCGGCGGCCAGACGCCGCAGCGGGAGACCAAGCGCGGCCGCGATGATCGCGATCCATGTGCGCGAGCGTGAGCCGCCGCCGATGACGTTGGCCGTTTCGATGCACGTGCCCGAAGCGGTGAGTGCATCTAGGCAGTCACGCAGGGAGAACGCCACACCCTCCAGGATGGCCTGCGTCAGGAGAGGCCGATCGGTGGCGTGCGACAGGCCTGCGAAGGCGCCGCGGATGGTGCCGTCGTTGTGGGGAGTTCGTTCGCCGCCGAGGTACGGCAGGAACAGCGCCGGACTGGGTTTGGCGGGGGCGTCGAGTTCCGACAGCAGTTCCGGTTCGGTCCGGCCGGTGATTCCGGCCCACCAGGTCAGCGAGGCGGCGGCCGACAGGGTGACTCCCATCTGATGCCACACCCCAGGGAGAGCGTGACAGAACGCATGCACCGCCGCCTGCGGATACGGCCGAAAGCAGTCGGTTGTCGCGAACAGCACGCCGGACGTGCCGAGCGAGACGAAGGCGTCGCCGGGCCGGATCGCTGACAGGCCGACCGCGCCGGCCGCGTTGTCGCCTGCTCCGCCCGCCAGGATGGGCCGGCGGGCCATCCGCCACCGCGCGGCGAGCGCCGGATCGAGCATACCGGCCCGAGCATTGCCCTCGACCAGACGCGGCATGGACGCGCTCGACAGTCCGGTGGCCGCAAGGGCGGCATCCGACCAGGCGCGAGCGCCGACATCGAGCCACAGGGTGCCGGATGCGTCCGACATCTCCTCGATCATCTCTCCGCTCAGGCGATAGCGGATATAGGCCTTTGGCAGCAGAACGGTGCCCGTCCGCGCGAACACGTCCGGCTCGTGCTTGCGGACCCAAAGCAGCTTGGGCGCGGTGAAGCCGGGCATGGCGATGTTGCCGGTCACCTGGCGCAGCGCGGGGAAGTTCGCCTCCAGTTCCGCGCATTCGGCGGTTGAGCGGACATCGTTCCACAGGATGGCGGGACGCAGCACCGCGCCGGTCCGATCCAGCAGAACGGCGCCATGCATCTGGCCGGACAGGCCGAAGCCTTCGACGGCAGACAATGGGTCAGGGTGCTCGCGGCCGAGGGCATCCACCGCGTCCAGCATCGCCCGCCACCAGGCGTCCGGGTCCTGTTCGCTGTGCCCGGGTGACGGACGCTGCACCGACAGTGACGTGCTCGCGCTCCCAACCACATGTTGCGATCCGTCTACCAGCAGCGCCTTGACCGCCGAGGTGCCGAAATCGAGGCCGAGGAACATGGGCCGTTCGCTGCCTGTCAGGCGGCCAGCGGATGCCGGGCCAGACGCGGCAGGGCTCGACCGGCCGTGTCAAACAGATGGCAGGCCGCCGGGTCGATCGCGAGCCGGATCTGGTCGTGGGCGCGCGTCGGATCGCTGCCTTCGATCTGCACGGTGATCGCCTCCTCGCCCTCGGCCCGGACGTGCAGCAGGGTCAGACCACCGAGCCGTTCGACAAGAGTTACCGAGGCCGTGACGGGTCCGTCGGGATCGACGTGCAGCCCCTCTGGCCGGATGCCGAGCGTGACGGCGTCGCCCGGCCGTGCGGTGCCCGCGGTAATGGGCACCGTGACGCGCTGTCTCGACGGCAGCGAAACGATCGTTCCCGAACCACTTGTCTCGGCGACATGGGCAGGCAGCATGTTCATGCGGGGCGAACCGATGAAACCGCCGACGAACAGATTGGCCGGATGGTGGTAAAGATCGAGCGGCGAGCCGACCTGCTCGACCCGGCCGGCCTGCAGCACGACGATCTTGTCGGCCATCGTCATGGCCTCGACCTGGTCGTGCGTGACGTAGATCATGGTGGCGTTAAGTTCCTCGTGCAGACGCGAAAGCTCGATACGCATCTGGCCGCGCAAGGCCGCATCGAGATTGGACAGCGGCTCGTCGAACAGAAACACTTTGGGCTGACGGACGATGGCGCGTCCGATCGCGACACGCTGGCGCTGTCCGCCGGACAGGTCCTTTGGCCGGCGGTCAAGGTAGGGTTCCAACTGGAGGATGCGCGCGGCCTCGTCGACTTTCCGGTTGCGCTCGGCCTTCGGCACGCGGGCCAGGCGCAAAGCGAAGCCCATGTTCTGCCGGACCGTCATGTGCGGATAGAGTGCGTAGGACTGGAACACCATGGCCAGACCGCGGTCGGCCGGTCCGACCTGGTTGACCCGTTTGCCGTCGATTTGCAGGTCGCCGGCAGTTATTTCCTCGAGACCTGCGATCATGCGCAGCAATGTGGACTTACCGCAGCCGGAGGGTCCGACGAACACCACGAACTCGCGGTCGGCGATGGCGAGATCGATTCCCTTGATGACCTCGAAGGACCCGTAGCTCTTGCGCAGACCGCGGAGTGTCAGGGTTGCCATGTGCGTGCTCCTTCATTTCACGGCGCCGAAGGTCAGGCCTTGCACAAGCTGACGCTGGCTGAACCAGCCGAACACCAGGATCGGCGCGACCGCCATGGTTGATGCTGCGGACAGCTTGGCGAAAAACAGCCCCTCCGGGCTGGAGAAAGAGGCGATGAACGCTGTCAGCGGCGCGGCACCGGCCGATGTCAGGTTCAGGCTCCAGAACGCTTCGTTCCAGCACAGGATCAGCGAAAGCAGGCCGGTCGAGGCGACGCCGGGCAAGGTCAGCGGCAGCAGCAGAAACCACACTTCGCTGGCGGTTTGCGCCCCGTCCATCCGGCCGGCTTCGAGGATTTCGTTCGGTACTTCTTTATAGAAGGTGAACAGCATCCAGACGATGATCGGCAGGTTCATCAAGGCATAAATCATGACAAGGCCGCTGCGGCTGTCGAGCAGTCCCGCTGTGCGGAACAGCAGGTAGATCGGCACCAGGACACCGACCGGGGGCAGCATCTTTGTGGACAGCATCCACAAAAGGGTGCCGCGGGTCCGGTGTGTCGGATGGAACGCCATCGCGTAGGCGGCGGGGATCGCGAACAGCAAGGCCAGCACGGTGCCGCCCAATGAGATGATGATGCTGTTCAGTGCGAAGGTGACATAGTCGGCGCGCGCAAACACGTCGTGGTAGGAATCGAGCGTGGGCGAGAACAGCAGATGGGGACTGGTCGCGTCGGCCTCGGATTTGAAGCTTGTGAGCACCATCCAGGCGATCGGGAAGAACAGCAGCAATGCAACGCCCCAGCCGATAACTGTCGCGAGCATGCGTTGCAGCGGGGTTGCCTCCATGCTCAGACCTCCAGTCGCCGGGCGATGCTGCGCACCAGGAAAAAGGCGACGACGTTGGCAAGGACAATGGCGACCACGCCGCCCGCCGACGCGCCGCCGATGTCGTATTGCAGCAGTGCCCTTGCGTAGATCAGGAAGGCCAGGTTGGTGGTGGCGTTGCCGGGTCCTCCGGAGGTCGTGACGAAGATCTCGGCGAACACGGTGAGCAGGAAGATCGTCTCGATCATCACCACGACGCTGATGGCGCGGGACAAATGCGGCAGAGTAATGAAGAAGAACTGTGCGAGCACGCCGGCGCCGTCCATGCGGGCGGCTTCGCGCTGCTCATGGTCCAGTGACTGGACGGCGGTCAGCAGGATCAGCAGGGCGAAGGGCAGCCACTCCCACGACACGATCGCGATGACCGAGGCGAGCGGGTAGTCAGCGAACCAGTCGACCGGCTGCATCCCGATGGTGCGAGCGACGGCGCCGAACACCCCGTAGATCGGGTGCATCAGCAGGTTCTTCCAGACCAGCGCACTGACCGTGGGCATGACGAAGAACGGGGAGATCGCCAGCACGCGGGCGATGTTACGGCCAGGGAATGGCTGGTTGAACAGGACGGCGAGCAGGGTGCCGAAGCAGACGGTGATGATCAGGACCGAGCCGACCAGGATCAGCGTGTTTTCGAGTGAGACCAGGAAATCGGGGTCGGTCAGCAGGTAGCGATAGTTGTCGAGGCCGGCGAATCCGGTCGTTGTTGGATCGATCAGGTTGTAGCGCTGAAAAGAGAACCACAGTGTCATGACCAGCGGGACAATCATCCACGCCAGCAGGACCACCACGGACGGCACCACCAAAAACCCGCCGACTTTTCGGGTCGGCGGTGCGTCTGTGGCCTGGTCTACGGTGACTGACACGGCTATTGCTTGGGATAGCCGGCTTGCCTCATCGTGCGCTCTGTTGCCGACTCGGCTGCCTTCAGCGCCTGATCGACCGTGCTTTGCCCGGTCAGCGTCCCGGCTATGGTCTGGCCTACCTGTGTGCCAATGCCCTGGAACTCCGGAATAGCAACGAATTGGGCGCCTGTGTAAGGACGCGGCTGCTCGGTTTCGCCGTTTGGATTGGCGACCTCGATCGCCTTATGCACGAATGCCGCGAACGGTGCCGCCTTCTGGTAGTCGGGATCTGCGTAGGTGGAATCACGGGTGCCAGGCGGCACCGATACCCATCCGTTTTCCTTGGCGACAAGCTGGATGTAATCCTTCGATGTCGCCCAGGTCACGAAGGTGCGCGCTGCATCCTTCTGTTTGGATGTCGCGGGAATGGCAAGGTTCCAGCTCCACAGCCATGTCGGCGCGCCCTTGAAGCTGCCGGTCGGCATCGCAGCGAAGCCGACCTTGTCCGCGACGGTGGACTGCTTCTTGTCGTACAGCAGGCCGCCGGCGACGGTCGCATCGATCCACATGCCGCAATGGCCGCTGGCGAACAGCGCGAGATTTTCGTTGAAACCGTTCGAAGTCGCACCGGGCGGACCGTCGGCCTTCAGAATGTCATCATAGTAAGTGATCGCCTTACGCCATTCGGGCGTGTCGATCGTCGGCTTCCACTGCATGTCGAACCACTGGCCGCCCTCGGCATTCACCAGCGAGGTGACGTAGGCCATATTCTCACCCCAGCCCGGCTTGCCGCGCAGGCACATGCCATAGATCTGGTTGGCTTTGTCGGTGATCTTGTCGGCAAAACCGCGGATCTGCTCATAGGTCGGATCATCCGGCATCTTGAGGCCGGCTTTGTCGAACAGATCCGTCCGGTAATAGGTCATTGCGCTTTCACCGTAGAACGGCAGGCCGTAGAGCTTGCCTTCATACGTTAGCCCAGCGCGGACGGGTTTCAGCAGGTCGTCGACCGCATAGGATGACGGCAAATCATCCATCGGCGTGAGCCAACCCTGTTTCGCCCAGATCGGGATCTCATAGTTCCCGATGGTCAGTATGTCGAACTGCCCGGCTTTTGTTGCGATATCCGTGGTGACTCGCTGGCGCAGCACGTTTTCTTCCAGCACCACCCAGCGGAGGTGGATATCGGGGTGCTGCCTTTCGAACTCCGAAGCCAGCTTCTGCATCACCACCATGTCGCCGTTGTTCACGGTCGCGATGGTGATTGTGGAATCAGCCCGTGCGGCTGTGACGCCTGCAAACAACAGGACGGCAGCGGCGAGGTTACCCCGAAGATGGTGAGTAATGTCACGTCTCCCTGTTATGGCGCGTTGCCGAGGCCGTTTTGCCGACACGCTCTCACCACCCGGTGGCGGCGTCAACGCTCAATCACTACAAATAGTTGCAAGTCAGAACTCGAGAAAACGTGACGCCTCTGCCAAGGTCTGGCGGCTACCTTTCGTACAGAGAGAGTTGAGCCACTGACCCACCGGCTCAGCCAGCCGCGTGTCGGTGCCAGTTGGGCCGAACAATTGTGCGATCCCCAGCAGCGGGCGCGGGTCAGGACCACCCTCGATTGCCTTGGCACGCAACTGGTCCGCCAGCGGGTGGCGGACATCGATCGGGAGACCCTGCTCGTCCTCACCCCGCACGCGGCGCAGCCATGCGGCCAGGGCCAGCGCCAGCAACTCAACAGGTTGTCCCGCCCGCAGCCGGTCGCGGATGGGATCAACCAGAATATTAAGGGGCGCGTCGGTGTTGACCCGCTCCACTGTGTCCTTGATGGCAGTATTGGCAAAACGTTCGATCAACGTCGTCTTGTATTTGGCCAGATCGATGCCCGGAACCGCCGGCAAGGTTGGCTCCAACTCGCGGTCCATCAGCGCGGACATGTAACGACTGATCAGCGCGTCGGCCATCGCCTCATCGATCGTGACATAGCCGGCGAGGCGCCCGATCCCGGCGACCGCGAGGTGGCTGGCGTTGAGCAGGCGCAGCTTCATGAACTCGTACGGCGCGACATCGTCGACGAACTGCGCACCCACCTCTTGCCAGGCCGGACGGCCCGCCACGAAGCGATCCTCGATCACCCACTGGGTGAACAGTTCGGAGAAAACCGGCCAGCGGTCCAGGATTCCATACCGATCGGCCAGGGCCGCGACGTCTGCTTCCGCCGTCACCGGCGTGATGCGATCCACCATCGTGCTGGGGAAACAGCCATTGTCCGCGATCCAGTCAGCCAGCTTTGGATCTCGCAGCGCGGCAAGGGCCAGCACGGCGTTCCGTAGCACGGTGCCGTTGTGCTGGATATTGTCGCAGCTCATTGCGGTGAACGGCGGAATGCCGGATTCCTTGCGGCGGCGATAGGCCTCCACCACAATCCCGATCGCACTGGATGGCCGAGTGGGATGCTCCAGATCCTGCCTGATCAGCTTGTGGTCCGGGTCGAGCTGCTTGGTCGAGCGGTTCAGGCAGTAGCCATGTTCGGTTACCGTGAGGCTGACAATGCGGATCTGGGACCGGTCGATAGCGTCCATCAGGGCCGTGCTCGACTCACCCGCGAACACCACATCGGCCAGCGAGCCGATGATCGTCACCGTCTCAGTCTGCGAACTACGCTCCACCAAGGTATAAAGATTATCCTGCGGGGCCAGACTTTCCTGCATCCGGCGATCGCCCGGCATCAGGCCGGCGCCGATGATGCCCCAGCCAAGAGCATCAGTCGCGCGCTCCATCAAATCATGCGTGTATCGCGCCATGTGGGCTCGATGAAAGCCGCCTAATCCGAGATGCACGATCCCCGGAGCAACGCGTGCTGGATCGAACCGCGGGATCTGCACCGGCGGCCGCAGGCTGGCCAGGTTTGCGCGATTGAGCGGGACGGGTTGCATGATTTCCCTCTCGGCTATCGGGCGACGATCCGCTAAATGCGCCTCTGGCTGGAGTCTTGCAATCAGGAAGTCGTGACCGCGGGACGGGAAGCCCTTGCGGCAATCGCGATGGCGGCCGCTCGCCGCTTCTGCCACTGCTGATCGGCAAACACACCAAGCAGGATCACGGTCCCCATCACGGCGAAGTTGAGCGAACTGGGAATCCCTAGAATATTAACCAGATTCTGCAACACCTGAAGCAATGCGGTGCCGAGCACGATACCGAGGATCGATCCTTCGCCGCCGCGAAGGCTGCAACCGCCGAGAACCGCGGCGGCGATGGCGTAAAGCTCGTAGAAATTCCCAAAGGTCGAGGGTGAGGCGGAATTCGTGTAAAATACGAGAAAAATCGTGGAGATTCCGGCGAGCAGGCCGCTCAGCACATACGCACCGGCGGTGACCATACTGGTGCTGATGCCGGAATATCGTGCCGCTTCCTCGTTCTTGCCAACTGCGAAGAGGTACCGGCCGAAGATCGATTTATGCAGCAGCACACCCAGGATAAGTGAGACAACGATCAAAAAGATGAAGCTGTGCGGCATGCCGAAGCTGCGGCCGGCGGCCAGCCAGCTCAGGGTATCCGCTTCGTTGCTGTAGCCAAATCCCACGGTCGAATCGTCAGTGTAATAACGTGCCGCACCGCGATAAATGAGCAGGCCGCAGAGTGTAACGATAAACGGCTGCATGCGCGCTCGGGTGATCAGAAGGCCCTGAATCGCACCGAGCAAAAGGCCGCCCAGCAAGGCTGCCAAGAGGGCAAGCGGCCATCCGACGTTCCGATTCGCCACCAGGTCGATGAAGATCACGCCGAGCAGCGAGAACATCGAGCCGACCGACAAGTCGATCCCTCCCGTAATGATGGTTAGCCCCTCGCCGATCGAGAATATCCCGAACAGGCCGATCAAATTTGCCATGTCGAGAAGGTTCACGGCGGACAGGAACAGCGGGTTGAGCACCGCGGTGATTGCGCTGATGACCACCAGCAGAAGCAGCAGACCGAGTTCCTTCTTGGGAAGCATCAATGTGGCTCCGATTGACCAATCGCCAAGTGGAGCACGTTGTATTCGCTGAACTGCGGACGCTCCAGAATTCCCCTGATCGTGCCGTCATGCATCACCGCGATGCGATCAGACACGCCGATCACCTCCTCCATGTCCGATGAAATCATCAGGATCGCGACACCATGATCGGCAAGTTCGCGCATGAGGAGATAGATCTCGTTCTTGGCGCCTACGTCCACGCCACGTGTAGGCTCGTCGAAAATGATGACTTGCGGCCGCATCGACAGCCATTTGGCCAACACGACTTTCTGCTGATTACCGCCGGACAGCGTTACGACCTGTGTGCCGTCGCCGGGCGCCCTGATCGATAGCCGCGTCCGTTGCACTCTGGACATCGTCAGCTCCGCATTTCGCCTGACGAGAAGCATCCTTGTATAGGCGATCAGGTTGGCCAGTGTAATGTTTTCGACAATTGGCATATCCAGAATAAGACCGGACCGCTTGCGGTCTTCCGGCACCAGGTAGATGCCGTGCCGGATCGCGTGGCGCGGTGACGTGAGTTCCATCGGCGTTCCGTCCAGCAGGATCTGCCCGGCCAAGATCCGATCTATCCCGAAGATCGCGCGCGCCAGCGAGGTGCGGCCGGAGCCGACCAATCCTGCAAGCCCGAGGATTTCGCCCCGGCGAACGGACAAATCCACCGTCCGGTCAGGGAAAGCCTCGCCGATCACGTCACGGATTTCGAAGCCGCCATCGTGCGGTTTGCGAGCCGGCGGGACATAGAGGGCCTTCAGGTCTCGTCCGATCATCAGCTGGATCATTGCCGAATGGTCGATGTTCTCATGCGCCAGTTCGCCCACGACGCGCCCATCGCGCAGGCAGATCACGCGGTTGGCGCACGACTTCACCTCGCCAAGGCGGTGCGAGATATAGATGACCGACACGCCAGCGATCCTGAGTTCCTCGATCACCTTCAGCAGCCGCTCGGTTTCTCGCAGTGTGAGGCTGGAGGTCGGCTCGTCCATGATGATGATGCGGGCGTCGAGCGAGAGTGCCTTGGCGATTTCCACCAACTGCCGCTGGGCAATCGAAAGGCCTTCAACCGGCGTGTCGGGCTCGAAATCCGCACCGAGGCGGGCGAGCAACGGTGCCACGCGGGCGCGCATCTGCTTGCGGTTCACCAAGCCGAAGCGCAACGGCTCGCGCCCGATGAAGACGTTGGCGGCGACGTCAAGGTTGTCGAACAGGTTGAGCTCCTGGTGAACAAAGGCGATGCCCGCGCGCATCGCTTCGTTCACGCTGAGCATCGCGTGGTCCTGTCGGTCAATGCGGATCGTGCCTGCGGTCGGCGCCTCGACGCCGCCCAGGATCTTCATCAGTGTGGATTTTCCGGCGCCGTTCTCGCCGATCAGGCCCAACACTTCTGCGCGTTCGACGCGCAGACTGATGTCGTCAAGAGCGGTGACACCCGGATAGACCTTGGTGATCCCGATGAGCTCAAGCAGCGCGTTGCTCTGGAGCAAGCTACTTGGCCAGAAGCTGCTTCATGAAATCCTGGAACTGCGCGACGTTCGTCTTTTCGATCACACGGGTTGGGATGATAATCAGCTTGTTCTCCGGAATGAACGAGCGGTCGCCGTTGATGTATTTGATCATGTCGTTCATCGACTGGTAGCCGAACTCGAACGGCTGCTGGACGATAGTCGACTGGATGGTGCCGTCGGCGATGCCGCGCAATGTCTGGGGGTCCTCGTCGAAGCCAACGACTTTGATCTTGCCGCTCTTTCCGGCTTCTTTCACAGCGGAATAGATCTGCGGCGTGTTGTAGGAATACAGCCCGACCAGGCAGTCGACCCCGCCGCGGGCAAGCGCGTCCTGCACGTTGGATTTGGCCTTCGCGAAATCGACGCCGTCGGTGCGGATATCCGCGATCTGAATATTGCCGCCCTGCAACACATCCTTGATGCCCTGAACCCGCTCACGCGCATTGTCCGCGTCCATCGTACCGACAAACATTACGACCTTGCCGCCGCCTGGCAGAGCCGTCTTTATCTCCTCGCCAGCCTGCCGCCCAGCAGCGACGTTATCCGTGCCGATGTAGACGGCTCGGTTTGACTGCGGCGCATCACTGTCGGTGGTGAACAGCACGGCCTTTGCGGCGACTTTGTTGAACTCGGTGATGGAGTTCTTCGGGTCGATCGCCGAGACTGAAACGCCAGCCACGCCGCGAGCGAGCAGATCATCGAGCTCCCGCCGTTGTTCCGCGGCGGTGGCTTGCCCGGTAATCACCACCTCCATGCTGTAATCGGGATGCTCCTTTTGGGCTTTCTCGACCCCGCGCTTGGCGATGGTCCAGAAATCCGCGGCGGCATTGGTGACCAAGGCGAGCTGCTTCTTGCCCTGAGCCATCGCCGGGGAGACGAGCAGTGCGGTGGCGAGCGCACCGGAGATCGCCAGTCTTTTCATTGGTTGTTTTCCTTACATAGTTGACTTTCTCTAGCCATTCGGCGCTGTCCGCATCCGTTGCGCATAGACGTTGATAATCAGGGCAACCAGCAAAATCAGCCCGCGGATGAGTATCTTGAGGAAACTGTCGATGTTGATGTGATCAAGCCCGTTGTTCAGGACACCGAGCACGAATAGGCCGATGATCGTGTTGCCGATTCCGCCCTGACCGCCGAACAGACTGGTCCCGCCAACCACAACCGCCGAGATGCTGTCGAGCAGGTAGGTGTCGAATTCGTTCTGCTGCGCGCTGCCGAAATAGGCCACACCGAGCATACCTGCAACACCGGAGCACACCGCCGAGATGATCATCACTGCGGACAGGATGGCGCGGACGTTTACGCCGGAATATTCGGCCGCCTCACGATTGCCGCCGGTCATGTAAACATAGCGGCCGAAGCGCGTGTAGGTCAGAACGATATGCCCTACCAGCAGAAAAAGTGCTGCAACGATCACGATCCATGGCACCGGCCCGAGTGACCGCGATCCCAGTGTAAGGATGAAGGACGGAACCGCATAGGCGATCTGGCCTCGGACCAGCAGAGCGCAGATTCCCGCCGCGATCTGCAGCATTGCCAGGGTCATGATAAAGCTGGGGATGCCGATCCGTGTCAGCCCGAACGCGTTGACCGCGCCCAGCGCAAAGCAGGCTGCCAGGGCGATCAGTGTCGCCGCCCAGCCAGGTAGCGGGACGTTGACGATCGTTACACTTGCGTCCTGCGCCGTAAAATAGGCGACCACGATGCCTGTCGCGTTGGCGATGCTCGCGACCGAAAGATCGATCTCCGCACAAAGGATCACGAACGTAAGGCCGACGGCGATGATGCCGGTCACCGAAATCTGCGTCAAAATGTTTTCGAGATTGCCGAGCGTGGCGAAGGATGGACTGGCCGCCCAGAAGAACACCACCAGCACAATGAGGGTCGTGAACGGAGCCACATTACGCAACTGCCCGCGCAGCCAGCCAAGCACGCCAGCGCGCTTGCGAATGTCGCTCATGCGACTTCCAGCAGCCTGTCCTTGCTGACCGGCTCGTCCTCGAACGCCCGCACCACGCGGCCTTTCTTCATCACTATTATCCGATCCGACAACGACAGCACCGTCTCCGGCTCGGTCGACACCACGACGATCGCAATGCCCTGGTCCCGCAGGCCACGGACGATTTTCACCACGTCGTCCTTTGCGCCGACATCCATTCCACGGGTCGGTTCGCTCAGCACCAGCACGCGCGGCAGATGGGTCAGCCATTTCGCCAACGCGACTTTTTGCTGGTTGCCGCCGGACAACGTGGCCAGCGCGCGGCCCACATCGGGGGGCCGGATCCGCAGGTTCGTCACATGTCCCATGGCGAGTTGGCGCTCGATGGAGGGCCGCAGCCACAGGCGATTGATACGACCCAGGATCGCGATCGTCGCATTCTTGAACACAGGCTCCGCGCCGAACAGCATCATTCGCCGGCTCTCCGGCAGGAACGCCATGCCCGCGCGGCGCGCACGGGTAGTGGACGACAGCTGCACGACGCGGCCATCCAGCGTGATTCTGCCCCGTTCTGCCCGCAGCGCACCGAACAGCGTGCGGGCAAGTTCAAGCTGTCCGGAACCAAGGAACCCGTAGATCCCGACAACCTCGCCGTTGCGGACGGTAAGCGACACGTCGCGATAGGCGCCGGCCCGGGTCAGCCCCTCGACTTCAAGGACGACTTTTGCGTCGGTGCGTCCGTGCAACGGAATGTCGGCGAGGTAGCTCTCCTCCAGTTCTTCGTGTCCGGTGCCGATCATCCGGTCGATCACCCAGCGCTTGTTCACGTCAGCAGATTTATCGGTCGCTACAGCCTGGCCATTGCGGAAGACCGTCACCCGGTCACAGATCGCCAGCACGTCGTCGAGAAAATGGGAGATGAAGACGATACTTTTTCCCGAATCGCGAAGGCGTCGAAGCAACGCGAACAGCCTCTCCACCTCCGGTGGTGCCAATGCGGAGGTTGGTTCGTCCAGAATGATAATCCGTGCGCCGGAGAAAATTACCCGCGCCACCTCCACCAGTTGCTGGAGCGCTAAAGGGAGACTGCCCATCTGGGCGCGCGGATCGACGTCAATCCCAAGTTTCGCCAAATGCTCGGCCGCGGCACGTCGCATCGTCGGCCAATCGATAAGCCCCAGCCGTTGAACAGGCTGGGTGCCGAGATGAACGTTCTCTGCCACGCTGAGTTCAGGTACGATGGATAGTTCCTGATGCACCATGCCGATTCCGCTGGCCCGCGCATCCCGAGGCGAGGCGAATCGAACCATCCGCCCATCGAGGCGCATCTCTCCTAGATACTCGGCATGCACTCCGGCGATGATTTTCATCAGCGTGGATTTGCCTGCGCCGTTCTCGCCGACAAGTCCATGAATCTCGCTTGGCTCCAGCGAGAATCCCACCGCCCGTAGCGCCGCCACGCCGCCAAAGGTCTTGGTGATCCCGGAGAGGTTCAGCAGCGCCGGCACTGACTAATCGGACACTGGCGGATCAGATCAGGAAATGCTCCTCCATCCACATCATTCCAGGCGCGTTCGCCTGGGTCACCACCGGCCCATCAACAACGATGTTCTTCGGGATCCCAGCCTGACCGGTTTTCTCACCGGAGATAACGGCGGCGACCCCGGCCACGATCGCGCCGCCGTGGATGCGGCAGGACGGGTTGCGCACCGTCGCCAACATGCGTCCGTCGCTGACTGCAGCGAGGGCAGGTGGCATCGCGTCGCAGCCGCCAATCTTGATCTCGGTTCGGTTGTGCGTCTTCATCACGTTGTAGGCAGCGAGTGCCATGTCGTCATTGTGGAAGTAGGCAGCGCTGACCTTCGGATATTTCGTCAGCAGCGTTTCCCAGATACGCGCGACCTTGGTCACGTCCCAATCGCCCGGCTGCGTATCAAGCACCTCGATCTTCGGGTATTTTTTGACCACCGACTGGAAGCCGCGGGCGCGTCCCTGCGCGCCTGTGTGCCCGAGCGCACCCTGGGTCATGATCATTGTGCCCTCGCCGTCGATGGCATCGACCAGCGCCTGGGTGACCGAGGCGCCCATAAATTCGTTATTGGGAGCCAGGAAGCTGTGAACGTCGATCGTATCGAGCGGCGCGATCAGCGTGTCCATATCGATCACCGGGGTGCCGGCTTCGATCATCCTGTTCACCGGCGCGGTCAGCGTGCCGATGCCGAATGCCTGTATCGCAACGAAATCCCATTTCTGCGACGCGAGATTGTCGATCGCTGCGCGTTGCTTCTGCGCTGCCAGTTCGCCGTCGAACCAGGTTACATCGACGTTGAAGAGTTTGCCCCAGTACTCTGCTGCCTGCTTACCCTGGGCGCACCACGTTGCCTGAAGGCCGGCATTGGAGAATGCAGCCTTCAGCGGTTTGTCAGGCCGTCCCGCAACCTTGGCAACCTCCTGCGCCAAAGCCGGGTCAATCCCGAAAGCCGCCAGCACTGCTCCCGCACCTTGCAGGAATCCCCTGCGGTTGGCCATGGTCGGTCCTCCCGTTTTTGTTGACTGGACGCTAGTCCGCGGCATGGCTTGGGGCAACCGTTCCGGTAGGCTGACAAGGTCGCGCACGTGGAGTTGTGCCTGGTTGGTCGAGACACGGCTTGCCGGGAAGCGATTGACGTCGGAGAAGTCGGTTCCTGCTGGCGGGCCGAACATCAGTTACTGCCGGGAATGCAGCCAGAAAATTAACCATAAAGCTAGGAGCGGGACATGTCTGACGCCATTCACATTCATCCGTCCGTGGACTCGGGTCTGAAACCAGCCTCCGCGAGTTTCAGCGCTGGCACACTGGTTTGCAAATGCGCGCAAGACCCGGTCAAGGTCAGAATCGAAGGCTCGATCGCCTACAACCACGTCTGCGGATGCACAAAATGCTGGAAGCCGTCGGGCGCCGTCTTCTCCCTGGTTGCCGCTGTTCCGCGGGACAAATTGCAGGTCACACAGAACGACAGCAAACTAAAGGTCGTTGATCCGTCGGCGGCGATTCAGCGGCATGCATGCCAAGGCTGCGGCGTCCACATGTACGGCCGCATCGAGAACAAGAACCACCCACTTTATGGGTTTGACTTCGTCCACCCCGAATTGTTCGAGGAATCCGGCTGGGCGGCGCCGGGATTCGCCGCGTTCGTGTCGTCGATCATCGAATCCGGCGTCAGCCCGGACAGGATGGACGGAATTCGCAACAGGCTGAGGGAGTTGAAGCTGGAGCCCTATGACTGCCTGTCACCGCCATTGATGGATGCCATCGCAACGCACATCGCGAAGGCGTCCGGAGCATTGCGGGCATGACCGCGTGGTCAAGGTGAAGGGCGGCGGTCCGAGAGTGATCGCCGCCCGTTACTGGTATGTAACCACGGTACGGATGCTCTCCCCGCGGCGGAGCAGGTCGAAGCCCTCGTTGATCTGATCGAACGGCAGAACATGGGTGATCAGATCATCGATGTTGATCTTCCCGTCCATGTACCAATCGACGATACGCGGAACATCCGTGCGGCCACGTGCCCCACCGAAGGCGGTTCCCATCCACATCCGGCCGGTTACGAGTTGGAAGGGGCGCGTGGCGATCTCCTGCCCACTGCCGGCGACGCCGATGATGATCGACTTGCCCCACCCGCGATGTGCGCATTCCAGCGCCTGCCGCATGACTTTGACATTACCGATACACTCGAAGCTGTAATCCGCGCCGCCTTTGGTCAGATCGACCAGATAAGGCACCAGATCGCCCTTCACTTCACTCGGATTAACGAAATGCGTCATCCCGAACTTCTCGGCGATTTCCTTCCGGCGCGGGTTGAGGTCCACCCCAACAATCATTTCGGCACCGGCCAGCCTTGCACCCTGCAGGACATTGAGCCCGATGCCACCGAGGCCAAACACGACGACGCGCGCGCCTGGTTCCACCTTTGCCGTATTGATCACGGCCCCGATCCCCGTGGTTACCCCGCAACCGATGTAGCAGACCTTTTCGAACGGCGCGTCGTCCCGGATCTTCGCCAACGCGATCTCGGGCAGCACAGTAAAGTTCGAGAACGTCGAGGTGCCCATATAGTGCATCACCGGCTTGCCCCCGCTCGAGAACCGGCTGGTGCCATCCGGCATCACGCCGCGCCCCTGGGTTGCGCGTATGGCGACACAGAGGTTGGTTTTGCGGCTCAGGCAATATTCGCATTGGCGACATTCCGGGGTGTAGAGCGGAATGACGTGGTCACCCTTCTTCAAGGATGTGACGCCTGCACCGACCTCCACAACAGCGCCCGCCCCCTCGTGGCCGAGGATGGACGGAAAAAGCCCTTCCGGGTCGGCACCGGACAGTGTGAACTCGTCCGTGTGGCAAATGCCTGTAGCCTTGATTTCGACAAGCACTTCGCCGGCGCGCGGTCCCTCAAGATCCACTGTTTCGAGGCTGAGCGGCTGTCCGGCCTGGTTTGCGACTGCGGCGCGCGTCTTCATGCGAAAGCCTCCCATCCGTACGGCTGATCTGCTATTCCTTCCTCGCTCCGTCCGGACCAAACTGCTCCAGATAGGCGATCACGTCTTTCCGCTTCTGCTCATCCTTTAAGCCCGGGAATACCATCTTCGTGTGAGGTACAACAGCTTGTGGATTTGTCAGATATTTATCGAGTTCCTCAGGCGTCCAAACGATACCTGAGTCCTTGTTGGCCGAAGAGTAGTCATAGCCAGGATAGGTTCCCGCTTTGCGGCCAACGACGCCGTTCAGCACAGGACCAACGGCGATTTGCGCGCCTGGCCCGATTTGATGGCAGGCGCGGCATACCACGAAAACCTTTTCTCCGGCCCCGGCATCTTGGGCTTTCGACGGTGCGACCGCAAATATCGTTATGCCGAGTGCAATCAGACATGTTCGGATCACGATACCTCTCCTGCTCGCTGGCAATTTCACGACCAGTTGGAGAATCTGTCAAATTTTCCCTTCTTCTTGATCCGGC
The DNA here is from genome assembly GCA_050010355.1 of Rhodopila sp. GTDB lineage: Bacteria > Pseudomonadota > Alphaproteobacteria > Acetobacterales > Acetobacteraceae > Rhodopila. The sequence continues at coordinate 38,876 of JBEKLE010000004.1, forward strand.
CAGGCGCAGCGCCAGCGCCTGATCTGAAACCCCGGGTGCTCGCCGGCCCATTGGGCGAGATATGGCTGCGCCCGCATCGTGCAGCTTTGCAACGACCCGGAGGTCTGGAACAGCACGTGAAACTCCCGGCATGAAGCGGGGTTGGCCAGGGCGCAGGCCAGCAGAATAAGGTCGACCAGATTCATGGGCATCGCCTTTCACAAGCGCTTGGCAACGACCACTCCGACGGGTGCAGTCTGTTGCGTAATAGGTAGGATAGTCCACGCGACCAGGATTCGTCGGTATTGCCGCGGATGTCGACGCTGGCAGCGCTTTTAACCTTGCCGGTCGTTACGTCTCGCGCCACGACGTTAATGTTCAGTATGAGGTTGGACACCTTCTGCACCCAACCTGTCACCGAGATCACGGCTCCGGCCCTGCGTGCCAGACTCACTTCGCAGCCGTTGCAGTTTCGCAAATCCATGGTCTGGACCTGTTTCGCAACGGGGCGCAGATCAGCAGCCGAACAACAGCCGGACTGAAGGAGTGCGTCGCGAAACTGCTGATCGAGGGCAGCGAGACGCGTCCGCTGGTCTTCGCGTGGCCCTTGCTCCTGACCCTGCAAACTTGTGTCGTCGAGTTCGAACGGAAAGATCGCTGTCGGAACGGGATCATGCGCAACAGCCTCGGCCCGGAAGCAAAGACATCCCCAAATGATGCATGGCCAAACTTTCATCCCGGTGGGCCACCTTCGATGTCCTTTACCCGTCGGCTGAGTTGAACACGGCCAGCGGGTTGTTCATACTACCATGATGGAACGTCCAAAGCTGCCGGCAGGTAGCACCCTGAGCCGGCGTGCGATGATCACAACCTCGGCCGGCGCATCCCTCGCCGCATCGATACCGCAGTCTCGAGCCGATGAGGCCTCGGTTCGCATTGGGTTCATCCGATCGGCGGACCGGAGGCCGACTATTTCATTTCTCGACAAGCCCGCACCCGACGAAGGACTCGCAGGCGCTCGGCTTGCCATCAACGACAACAATACGACGGGCCGATTCATCAATCAGCAGTTCGAATTGCTGGACGCTCCGATACGCGACGGAGATGACCCGGCAGACACTATAAAAAGCTTTGTGGAACAGGGCAGTTCCCTGGTCGTGACCGATGCGCCGTCAGGGTTGCTTCTCGACATCGCCACTGCCGGCCGCCTCAAAGGCGTAACGTTGTTCAATGTCGCCGCCCCGGATGATGCTCTTCGACAGGAGGCGTGTCGCGACAACGTGATCCACGTGGCCCCGTCGCGCGCCATGCTTGCTGATGCGCTCGGTCAGTATCTGGTTTGGAAGAAATGGACTCGCTGGGTTCTGGCCTACGGCTCCCACGCCGACGATCTGTTGCTGGCGGAGGCTTATCGGCGAGCGGCAAAGCGTTTCGGTGCACGAATCGTGAAGGACGTGGAGTTCAAGGACACCGGCGGTGCGAGGCAAACCGACTCAGGCGTGGTGCAGACCCAGCAGCAAATGCCAGTGTTCACGCAGGGATTTCCAGACTATGACGTCCTGGTAACGGCTGATGAGAACGAGGTGTTCGCAGGATACCTTCCCTACCGAACGTGGGATGCGAGGCCGGTTGTCGGATCAGCCGGCCTGCGCCCGGTTTCCTGGAGCGCCAGCAGCGAGTCCTGGGGCGGCGCACAGCTTCAGGACCGCTTCATCCGACTGGCCCACCGCCGCATGACGCCAGTCGACATGCAGGCATGGACCGCGTGCCGCATGATCGGTGAAGCCGCAAGCCGCAGCGGTTCGATGGATCCGGCAAAGATCATGCAGGACATGCGGAGCGCGGATTTCGGCATCGCCGCCTATAAGGGCCAGAAACTCAGTCTTCGAGACTGGGACTGGCAGCTTCGTCAGCCGATCATGCTGGATGATGGCCGCACCGTGGTATCGGTTTCCCCCCAACCGGGTTTCCTGCACCAATCCTCGGAGCTTGATACACTCGGCTATGACCGCCCGGAAACGCGGTGCAAGCTGTAATGATCCGCCTTCTTATCGTTATCGCCGTCCTGCTGTCGATCGCGGCTGGTATCACGCCAGCCGCTGCCAACATGGCTTATGTCACCAACGAACGCGACAACAGCCTGAGCGTGATCGATCTCGACCAGATGAAGACGGTGAAGACCGTGCCGGTTGGTCAGCGGCCGCGAGGCATCACCATCACCAAGGACGGCAGTGAGATCCTGATCTGTGCCAGCGACGATGACACGATCCAGATCGTCGACCCGAAGACGTTACGAGTTGTCGGCGATCTGCCATCCGGCCCCGATCCCGAAACCTTCGCGCTGCATGTATCGGGCAATCCGCTTTATGTCTCCAACGAGAACGATAACCTTGTCACCGTTATCGACGTGAACACGCGAAAGATGCTCGCGCAAATCCCGACGGGCGTAGAGCCTGAAGGGATGGCGGTCAGCCCGGACGGCAGCACGTTCGTGAATACGTCCGAAACGACCAACATGGCGCACTTCTTCGATTACACAACCCGCAAAATGGTTGCCAGCGTGCTGGTCGACGCTCGTCCGCGCATCGCACAGTTCAAGCGGGACGGGTCGGAGGTTTGGGTTTCATCCGAACTCGGCGGAACGGTCAGTGTGATCGATTCCGCGAAGCGCGTCGTCACACACAAGATCGGCTTCGACGTGCAGGGCCTGCGGTCGGAGGCGATCCAGCCGGTAGGTATCGGTTTTACGCCCGATGACACAACTGCCTTCGTCGCGTTGGGACCGGCGAACCGCGTGGCCGTGATCGATGCTAGGACCTACAAAGTGAAGAAATACCTGCTGGTAGGGCAGCGCGTCTGGCAGATGGCATTCACGCCTGACGGGAAATATCTGCTGACCACGAATGGTCTGTCGAACGACGTGTCGGTCATCGATGTCGCATCTTTGGATGTCGTGAAATCGATCCCGGTCGGACGCCTGCCGTGGGGTGTCGTCGTGGGACCGCAATGAATATCACGGTGGGCCAGGAGCTGACGCTTGACCTCCCAGCGCTCGCGGTGAACAGCGTGAGCCACTCGTATGGCAGCCGCAACGCATTGCAGGATGTCACCCTCACGGTGCCGCAGTCTCGCTTCACGGTGCTGCTCGGCCTAAATGGTGCAGGGAAGACCACGCTGTTTTCGCTGATCACGCGGCTATTCGACACGCAGCAAGGATCAATCAACGTTCTCGGCTATCGCGTGTCGCGGCAACCGGGGGAAGCGTTGCGACGGCTGGGCGTGGTGTTCCAGGCGCGCACGCTGGATCTTGATCTCTCGGTGACCGACAACCTGCTCTACCACGCCGCGCTGCACGGGATTGGCGGCCGGGAGGCCCACCGCCGCGCCGTAGCGGCGCTGCAGGAAATCGAGCTTGGTGACCGGGCGCGTGATCCGGCCAGGAAGCTTTCCGGCGGCCAGATGCGGCGGGTCGAAATTGCCCGAGCACTCCTGCACGAACCGCGCGTGCTGGTGCTGGACGAGCCGACTGTCGGACTCGATGTCGCATCGAAGTCGGCCATTCTCCGCCACGTCCGGTCGCTGGTTCACGATCGCGGCGTCGCCGTGTTGTGGGCGACCCATCTGCTTGATGAAGTTGCACCAGACGATGCGGTGGTCGTACTGCATCGCGGGCGCGTCGTTGGGGCCGGCGACGTCGCGACCGTAACTCAATCCATTGGCACACCTGACATTCGTTCGGCCTTCGTCACTTTGACAGGGGGCGCCCGGGAGAACACCGAATGAGCGCCACCGTCATCACCCGTCCTGGATTCACGATCGGCCAACACCTGATTTGCTTGCGCGGCATCGTCTGGCGCGAGGGTTTGCGTTTCGTCCACCAGCGCGGGCGCTTCATTTCTGCCATCGTGAGACCGCTTGTCTGGCTGTTCATCTTCGCCGCGGGCTTCCGCCAGATCCTCGGCGTTTCGATCATTCCGCCATACGAGACCTACGTGCTTTACGACGTCTATGTCACGCCGGGTCTGATGGCTATGATCCAGCTGTTCAACGGCATGCAGTCTTCCCTGTCCATGGTGTACGACCGGGAGATGGGAAACATGCGCATGCTGCTGGTCAGCCCGTTCCCGCGCTGGTTTCTGCTGTTGGGAAAGCTTTTGGCCAGCACTGCGGTTTCTCTGCTCCAGGTATTTGCGTACCTGGTGATTGCCTGGATATGGGGCGTGGAGGCACCCGGCTGGGGGTATCTTGCCGTCATACCGGCGCTCGTGCTGTCCGGCTTGATGATGGGCAGCCTTGGGATGTTGTTGTCGTCCGGTATCAAGCAGCTGGAAAACTTCGCCGGCGTTATGAACTTTGTCATTTTCCCAATGTTCTTCGCGTCTTCGGCGCTGTATCCGCTTTGGCTGGTGCAGCAGTCCAGCCCGATCGTATATCTCATTTGCCGTCTTAATCCCTTCACCTATGCCGTGGAGCTGATCCGGTTCGCCCTCTATGCGGAAGTTAACTGGCTCTCGCTGGCCGTCGTTGTTATTGCAACGATCGTGTTCACGGGCGGCGCCATCATTGCCTACGACCCGGCACGAGGTCTGGTCGGGCGCCGTGGGGGCGCAGCGTGATTCGCATTGGGCTGGCCGGTGTTTTTTTCACGGCGATGTCCTCACATGCCGCGGTTCGTGACCCGGACTGGCCGTGTCAACAGATCAAGGTGCCGGAACTTTCACTCGCGGCGGTTTGGTCAGGTCCGTCAGTGGACCCTGCGCAGAGCAAGTGGCGAGACGACCGGGCGGTTGCGGAACTGGTGCCAAAACTGACCCGGCGGCGGGAGCCTGTCGAGCAGGCTGAGAGTCTGGTTCACGAGTTCGCGCAGCAAGCCGGCGACCAGAAGCAGATTCGGCTACTGGACCTGCTAGCCGGCGTGTTCAGTGCTCTTGATACCGAACGTAACAGCATCATGGCGGGCCTGGATCGGTTTGGCGGTCGCCAGAAGGAACTTGCGGCCGAAATCCGGTCTGACAACGAAAAGCTGCTGACCTTGCAGGCCGATTCGAAAGCCGACCCGAAATCGGTTGAGCAGATGACGCAGCAGGTGAAATGGGAGGTTGAACTATTCCAGGATCGCCGGCAGGCCATCAGCTATGCATGCGATGCTCCCGGCAAGATCGAGCAGCGTTTATTCGCCCTGGCTCATCAGATACAGCAGGAACTGGAATGATCATTCCGTCGCGTCGGGACGCGGTAAGGGCTCACGCATTTCCGTTGGAAAACCATGCGCGACCCAGCCATCTACACCGTCCGGATACCAGGATACACGTGTATAGCCGAGTGTCATGGCCCTCTTTGCCGCGTTCCAGGACATCCAGCAATCCGCCTTGCAGTAGAACACCAGGGACCTGGCTCGATCGCCGGCAGTCGCAAGCTCCAGTCCCTGCTCGAAATACGCTTCCATGACAGGCGCGAGGGCGCCGTACCCAGTGTCCGGAAGCCAGGTGCTGCCTGGAATATCGTAGCGTGGTCTGGGTCGCCAGATGGTGGAAGCCGAAAGACTCGGCGGGCGCGGCGGACGCGGAAGCACGTCAATGAAGACGGTCTGATGCCGCTGCCACAACAGGTGGGCCTGATCGGTATCCAGCACCGTGGCGCCCGCCAATGTCGCCGGCGTTGGCGCGTTGTATTCCTCGATCCGATAGCCTGATGGCTCCGCGGGCGCGGCAGCAACCGTGACAAGCAGTCCCAGAAGGAGGCTGGCCGCTTTCATTGCGAAGTCGGCTGACCTTGCTCGTCTAGCAAGGGGACACCGTAGTCGGTCAGGATTCGATCGAACTCTAACTGATTTTCCGCGATCAGACGATTCAACCGGCGCTTCCAATCCTGGTCCGAGCGGCGAACGCCCATCGCGATGCGGAAGTCCATCCGCTCGTTTTCCTTCAGCAAAGGCACGACCGTCAGACGGGGATTTTCCCGTTGCGCGTAATATCCGGCGATGGGCCCCCACAGCACCCCGGCATCGAGCTGACCTGATGCGATTTCGTCGGCCATCGTGTGAGCAGGCGCATCAACCCGCGTATCAATCGTCAGGGGAAAGGATTGGGCCAAGGCCATCAGTCCGTCCCGTGCCATTACGGTCGCCGGCGGTGTACCGGCAACGACGCCGATGTGCTTGCCCTTAAGTTTTGGATCGTCAAGCGAATCAACACCATCCAGGCCGCTGCTCGGCCTGAAGACCAAAGAATACGCTGTCCGGTAATAAGGATTGGTGGTCTGCAACTGGTCGTCGCCAACCGCGACACCAATCACCACATCGCAACGCAGCGCATTCAGCGTGTTCTTTACGAAGCCGATCACCTGGGGAAAGTATGTGTATCTGGTGGATTCATCGAGCTTCCGCGCCATAAGTTCCGCCACCTTGTTCTCGAAACCCTCACCTTTTTCGTTCGAGAACGGCAGGTTGTTTGGATCGGCGCAGACCCGAAATACTTTGGGATCGACCAACTCGACGGATGCTCCGAGCCCTGGTGCCTGAGCGGCGGCACCCTGTGCGAGCAGCAGGCCGAATGCGGTGATCAAAGACCAAGTCCGCGGCTTCATCCCATGCATTCATCTTCGGCCTTTTCGTAGGAAGGCGGCTTCGGTCCATGTTTTTCCGGCCGGCCCCGCCCGATGGCGCCGTCGCTGCGCGCACGAAGATAGATATAGATGTCGTCAATGAAACACATGACGTTTTTGTTCGTGCCTTCGGCGGGCATCACAAGGTTCTGCGAGGCTGAGACAGCCTTTTTGCCGCCCGCTACCGTCGCGAAAAATTCGCTGTAATTTAAACGTTGCAGGGAATGTATCAGCGCGGGCGCGTAAGACGATCCCATGCCGTCAGGTCCATGGCAGTGCATACACTCGGAGGAGTATCGCAAATAGCCAACGTACGTGTACCAACCGACGGTCCCGTCGTTCTCGATCTTGAACGTGGGGTTGCCATCTTTATCGGCCCATTTGCCATCATCTGATTTTACCGCGGCCGGATCACCCGATCCGTCAGTCACGGCATAAACCACGCCGGCGGGCACCATGAGGGCCAACGCAACAACCGCAGCCTTATGTAACGAACGTCGCACCGATTTCGTCCTGCCCGGAGAAAAAGCGGCACCATGATTGTCATGGTGCAGGCTACGAAACAAATCCCCGGCTTACTCAGCTCGGCGGCAAACTGAAGACCGTCAAGCTGCCACCCAACGACGTGTAGTCGTTCAATGCCGCATATCCTCCGACCGCGCCCAAACCGGCATGTGGATCCGTGAGTCCGGCTGCAAGACCAATACCGGCCCAGCCACCGACGCCTGACATCACGGCCACGTACTGTTTTCCGGCGTGCTCGAACGTCATAACGTTGCCGATGATACCAGATGGCGTCTTAAACTTATAAAGCTCTTTGCCGGTTTTGGCATCGACAGCCTTCAGATAGCCCTCCAGCGTGCCATAGAATATAACCCCCCCCTTGGTTGCCAGTGCACCTGACCAGACGGAGAACTGTTCCGGATCGCTCCATTCAATTTTGCCGGTGCGCGCATCCCAGGCGATGAAGTTGCCCATGTTGTCGCCGCCGGGAGCAGGGTACATGGTCAGCGTTGCGCCGACATAGGGCTGCCCGGCCGTGTAGGACACACGGAACGGCTCATAGTCCATGCAGACATGGTTGGTAGGCACATAGAACAAGCCGGTGTCGGGCGAGAACGCCGCCGGTTGCTCATCCTTGGTGCCCAGCGCGGCCGGGCAAACTCCTTGCGTGTTGGCATCTTCGCCGTTCGCCTGCGTAGAGTATTTGCTCACCACCTCGGGCCGTCCATAGGTCGGACTGTTTTTGTCCATATCGACCTTTGTCGCCCAGTTGACGGCCGGATCGTATTTCTGCGCGACCAACAACTCTCCAGTCGCGCGATCGAGCGTATAGCCGAAACCGTTACGGTCGAAATGAACCAGAAGGTGGCGCGTCTGGCCACCGATCTCCTGGTCGGCGAGGATCATTTCGTTGACACCGTCGTAATCCCATTCGTCGTGCGGCGTCATCTGGTAGACCCACTTGGCCTCCCCGGTATCAGGGGAGCGCGCAAAGATGGTCATTGACCACTTGTTGTCACCCGGGCGTTGTTTGGGGTTCCACGTCGACGGATTGCCGGTGCCGTAATAGATTAGATTCAGCTGCGGATCGTATGAGTACCATCCCCAGGTGTCACCGCCGCCGATTTTCCACTGGTCGCCCTCCCAGGTCTTCAGGCTCGAATCCGCGCCGACCGGCTTGCCCAGCGAGGTGGTCTTTTGGGGGTCGACGAGAAGATCGGTGTCGGGACCTTCGGAATAGGCACGCCAGACCTGTTTGCCGTCGCTTGTGGAATAGGCAGCAAGCCAGCCACGGACGCCAAACTCCCCGCCGGACACACCGACATAGACCTTGTCCTTGACGACCATCGGCGCTTCGGTTCCGGTCGCGCCCTTGCCTGGATCATCCGTCTTCACCGACCAGACCACGTTGCCGGTTTTTGCATCCAGCGCCACCAGCGTCGTGTCTGCCTGATGAAGGAATATCTTGCCGTCACCGTAAGCGACGCCGCGGTTGACCGTATCGCAGCACATCACCGGGATAACGTTCGGATCCTGCTTAGGCTCGAATTTCCAAAGAATCCGGCCCTCGTGATTGAGATCAAGAGCGAACACGGCGTTAGGAAACGGTGTGTGCAGATACATCACATCACCAACAACCAGCGGTCCGCCCTCATGGCCGCGTAACACGCCGGTCGAAAATGTCCATGCGACCTGCAATTTTGCCACGTTGGAGGAGTTGATCTGGTCAAGGGCCGAGTAGCGCTGGTTATCGTACGTAATGGTCGGCATGACCACGTTGGAAGCGTTCTTCTCCATTTTCAGAAGGTCGTCGCCGTTCCCGGTCTGGGCACTGGCGGTCCCCACCAACAGGAGAGATGACAGTATCGTTCCCGCCGCGAGTTGCCTCGCCAAGCCCTGTTTCATCGAGTTCCTCCTCTATGATTTTTATAGTTCGCAACATGCGAACCCAGTGGTTCGCATCGGTCAACCGAACCGCATCGCCCCAGTATTACTTGTGCGTTGCAACAAGCTCCTATCCAACCCCTTCAATTTGAGGCTAAAACTCAACCAAGTCCAGGCGCGTTCAAGGTGCGCTCGGTACAAAAGGATCTGCATCACAGGGTGTTGAGTCCTTCGAGTGCGTGGTATCGACCGTCCAAAGAATCCGCTGCGCTGATTGGAGGCCGTAATGAACTGGCGCTGGCTGCTGGCAGGTCTACTCGGCATGAACGCTCACATCGCATGCGCACAAGCCCCGCCGGCATCAGCGGATTTCGCGATCTTGTCGGTGGCCAACGGGGACTACGCCCATTTCGGGCAGATCGCGCTGACGACACCCCAAAACGCCGGGGACATTGCCAACATCGGCATCGTCATGGGTGAAGATTCGGTTGCCGTCGTCGACACCGGTGGCAGCGTGCAGGTTGGCCGCCAACTGCTAGCAGCGATAAAGGCGGTCACGGGGAAGCCGGTGCGCTATGTGATCAACACCCACGAGCATCCAGACCATGTCTTCGGTAATGCGGCCTTCGGGCCCGGCGTCATCTTCGTCGGACACCACAACCTGCGGGAGGAACTGGCGAAGCGCGCTGACTACTACCTGCATTCGTTTCGTGATGCGCTGGGCAAGGACGCGATCGCGCAGGTTCGCATCATCCCGCCGACACTGCTGGTCACGGACGAAATGTCCCTCGACCTTGGCGGCAGGACGCTGCGGCTCATCGCCTGGAGTCCGGCCGCCCACACCGATTGCGACTTGACTGTGCTGGACGAGAAGACCGGGGTCCTGTTTTCCGGCGATCTGGTGTTCCTGCAACATGTACCCGTGGTAGATGGTAGCGCTACCGGCTGGCTTTCGGTGATCTCCCGCCTCGAGGCTCTGCCGGCCACGGTCGTGGTGCCAGGTCATGGACGGCTCGTGGCGGCGTGGCCACGGGCCCTGGACGACGAAAAACGATACCTCACCGCAATCGCTGATGACACACGACGACTGATCGCCGCGGGCGTGCCGATGGCACAGGCGGTTCCGCGGATCGGGCAGTCAGAGCGCGATCGATGGGCGCTGTTCGATGACTATAATCCCCGCAACGCAACAGCGGCGTTCAGCGAACTGGAATGGGAATGACCGCAGGACGGCCACGATAGACATATCGCGTCCCCTGGGCGGTGGCAGCCTGTTCGGCGAGGGCAACAATCCTTCCATGATACGGGGAAAGATCGCAACTCGGGTCTGCCGCCGCCGCATCCCCGGTGATCGCGAGCGCCTGGCACCGGCAGCCGCCGAAGTCCTGCTCACGGAATTCGCACGACCGGCACGGTTCCTCCATCCACGCGGTTCCCCGAAACGCCTCGAACGCCGGAGAATTGGCCCAGATATCCGAAAGGGCGTAATTCCGAACGGACCAGAACGTCAGGCTGGGGATCGTCTGCGCGGCGTGACAGGGCAGCACGAGGCCCGAGGGAGTCACGTTCAGTGACCGGCGCCCCCAGCCACCCATGCACGGCTTCGGACGGCGGGCGTAATAATCCGGGATCACCAGGTCGATCACCAGCCGGCCGCTGTAGCGCGAATGGATAGCCTCCATCTGCTTCATTGCGCGATCGGTCTGCTCGCGGGTCGGCATCAAGGCGTCGCGGTTGCGCAGCGCCCAGCCGTAGTATTGCGTGTGAGCGATTTCCACCCGCCCTGCCCCGAGCGACGCGGCCAGATCAACCAGCGCTGGCAAATGCGCGATGTTGGCTCGGTGAACCACGGCATTCACGGTCAGTGCGAGCCCAAGCCGGCTGACTGCGGCGGCGACCGCCCGCTTGCGCTCATAGGCGCCTTCGTATCCGGCTATTCGGTCTGACGACCCCGGATCGGTGTCCTGGATCGACAGTTGCACGTGGTCCAAGCCGGCGGCCCGCAGACCCTCGAGTCTGTTGGCATCAAGGCCGATGCCGGACGTGATCAGGTTGGTGTAAAGCTTGGCCTGGCTGGCGGCGCGGGTAATCTCGACAAGATCACGTCTGGAGGCAGGCTCTCCGCCCGACAGATGCACCTGCAGGACACCCATCGCCGCGGCCTCATGAAACACCCGCGCCCATGACGCGGTATCCAGTTCGGTCGTCCGGTCATCGAGTTCCAGCGGGTTGGAGCAATAAGGACATGCAAGCGGACAGCGATGCGTCAGTTCGGCAAGAAGCCCGAGTGGTGCTGGAACCGCGCTCATGCCACCAGAAGCCGCTTGGCCTTTAATTCCGACAGCAAGTCGGTGACATCGTCCGCGATAACCGCGCGATCCGCGGTAAATACCGCGGCGAGTTCATCGACGATCTCATCGACGGTGCGCGAACCGTCACAGCGGCGAAGGATTTCGCTGGCTGGACCTTCGGCTTCAATAACCCGTTCGGGGCACAGCAAAACCCATGCGTTTCGTGTATTGTCGAAATGCAGGCGAACGCTAGGTGCGAGTTTCGGGCGCTCAGGCATCGGCGTCTCTCGGAACGAACGCACCCGGCGGGATCAGACCCGGCGTCACATAGGCATGATGCAGCGCATCCATCATGCTCCACAGCACGTCGCATTTGAAAACCAGTGTATCCATCACGGCCTGCTGCTGGTCAGCGGTGAGCGCATGTCGTTTCACCCAATCCAGCGCGAAGGTTGCATCACGTTCCGCCTGCGGCGGACGTTTGTCGAAGTAGGACAGGATATCCGGCGTCACGTAATCGTAATTGGCGAGCATGCCACTCATGCGCACACTGATGATCTGCGGCGAGAACAACTCGGTCAGGCAGGATGCGACCGCTTCCAGCAGGCTGCGCTCGCGCACGTAATGCACATAGGCCTCAACAGCGAAACGGGTGGCCGGCAGCAGCAGCCGGGTGGACATGACATCGGCGCGATCCAGCCCCAGCCCGTCAGTCAGTTTCAGCCAGCGCTCAATCCCGCCGGGACGTTCATCGTCGCCATCATGATCATCCAGGCGCTTGCGCCATTCGCGACGTAACGCCTGATCCTCGCAGCGCCCGATCAGTGACGCATCCTTCAACGGGATCATCGCCTGATAGTAGTATCGATTGAGCGCCCAGGCCCGCACCTGACCCTTTGTGCACCTGCCGGTGTGGAGCATCCGATGGAAAGGATGCAGGATGTGGTAGCGGTTCTTGCCGATCTCCCGAAGCCGGGTTTCAAGTTCGCTGGGGGTCAGGAGAATGCTCACAGTGCGATCTCCATTCCGTCGTAGGCGACCTCGAATCCGGCGGCTTCGACTTCGCGGCGTTCCGGCGAGTCCCGCAGCAGGATGGGATTGGTGTTGTTGATATGCAGAAAGATTCGGCGTGCCGGAAGGTCGGCGAGCCTCGCGAGAGTGCCGTCGGGGCCACTGATCGGCACATGCCCCATTCGACGGCCGGTTTTGGCGCCCAGACCGGCGACAACCATTTCGTCGTCGGTGAAAAGTGTGCCGTCAAAAAACAGAATGTCGGCCTGCATAAGTTGTTTGCGAACAGGCTCGTTGATGTCAGCACAAGCGGAGGCGATGATCACGCGACGGCTGCCAGTCTGTAACAAGGCCGCATAGGCCGGCGCGGCTTCCGGTTCGGTATCGTTTCGACTTTCCAGATAAAGGGGAACCTTTCCCGGCATCGGAAGCAGCGTCAGGGTCAGGTTGCCGCCGCAGGCGACCGGTTCCATCGGCGTCACCTCCACGCGTTTTACGACCGCCGGGTCAAGGACATCAAAGATGCGATTGGCCGCCAGCACTTCCAGCAACGCCGCGGGTGCGTACAAGGTCAAAGGCTGGCGTTCCCGAAGGACCAAAAGTCCCGCGATTGCGTCAATGTCCCCACCGGTCAGCAACACGCCTGAGATCGGGGAATCACGGCCTTGGCTTCGCGGCCACAGTCGCGGCGTTCGCGCCAATTGTTCCCGGAGGTCGGGAGAAGCGCCGACGACCAACCATCCATCGCCGTCACCAGTAACCGCCACGCTTACCTGGGTTGCGGCGCGCACCCGGGGATCACCAGCCCGCACCAACCCGCACAGGGAGCAGCCACAATTCCATTGTGGAAATCCACCTCCAGCTGCGGAGCCAAGGACGACGGCCGCCGGCCCTGACTGCCGGTCAGTCATTCTCAATCCAGAATGCCAGCGAAATCAGATCCGGGCCGTGAAGTACCCGTTGATTTCCATGCCAACGCAGATTTCACGTAATGTCGGACGGGTCCAAGCCATCAGTCGCCTCCTGTTTTTTGTTCTGTAAGTAAAACGTCCCCAAGCCACCACTTGCGTCGTGTCCCGGTCCGCAAGATATAACCTATCTGTCGGTTTGTGGAAGCGGTCAACTGCCTCGATACGGTACCGCGCCCGCCAGGGAGGGATCAAAACATGCCAACGAAGCAGGCGCTGCCGCGTCGTCAGGCTCTGTCCGGCGCGGCGGCTTTGAGCGCGACAGGCAGGTCTGCGGCCGCGCAGGCGCCTGCCACCGTTGATCCGTGGCCATCTCTGGCCGCACAGATTTTTGATAATCAACAATTGGCGGATGGCAGCAGTACCCTGGGGATCGATCTGCCCTACCGCGCCGAGGATGCCGCCCTTGTTCCCGTCAACATCCGCAATTTGCTGCCGGCTGGGGACTCGCGGCAAATCCAAACGATCACGCTGGTCATCGATCAAAATCCGTCACCTCTCGCCGCGACGTTTTCCCTCGGTGCGAACAGCGGAATTACCACGTTGTCCACGCGGGTTCGGGTCGATTCCTACACCAACGTCCACGCTGTCGCCGCAACATCCGGTGGGCAGCTTTATGCGGCCCAGCGATTTGTGAAGGCGGCAGGCGGGTGTTCAGCACCCGCTGCGAAACAGGAAGCCGGCTCAATTCCGCTTGGCACCATGCGCTTCCGGCAGTTCCCACTGACGTCCGGATCAGGGACGCGGGAAATCCAGTTGATGATCCGGCATCCCAACTTTTCGGGCATGCAGATGGATCAACTCACGCGGCTCTATGTGCCGGCACATTTTGTCTCCTCGGTGCGCATCTGGCAGGGCGACGAATTGTTGCTTGGCATCGACAGCGGTATCTCGATCTCGGAGAATCCCGAATTCCGCTTCGACTATCGCCCGAACGGCGCGGCAGAATTTCGCGCGGAGGTGCAGGACAGCCAGGGCCATTCGTTCAAACACACGTGGTCCGCGGTGCCCGCCTGACGCGCTAGAAGCAACGAATTTCGGCTTCCGCCTGTGCTTCCTCGAGATCACGAACCATGCTGTTGGAGACCCCGGAGCGGAAGATTTCGCCCAGATACCCACCCGCTGACCGCCGCATCCGCAGCACCGTTTCCGCTTGCTCGTATTTGTCGTACCCCAGGATCGAGGCAATCGCGTCAATGGCGCAAGAACAGCGCCGCAGGGCTTCCTGCGTTTGCCCATTGCTGGCCATGCAGGCAAAGACATACTCCGCGCGGGCGGCGGTCGGATAATCGTT
>JBEKLE010000005.1:0-47479 GCA_050010355.1 Rhodopila sp.
GCTCTGTCATTTCGCCTTCCCACTCGCTCGATTCGGTGGAGACCCAGTGATTCGACACTCGATTCCCGAGTCAAGTCGGAATGTGCAGCCAGCGAGCCGGAAGTGTGATTTTGTCAAACTAACGAAGCCGATCCCGCCAGCACGATCCCGCCAGCGGACTATGCGCTGATCAACCAGGCCGTGCTCGCCCAATGCGGCGCCACGGACGGCGTGCAGGATCCCGGATTCGTCGCCAACCCGCGGCTCTGCCACTTCGATCCATCCGTCCTGCAATGCCCGAGCGGCCAAAGCACGGGTTGCCTCACGGCCCAGCAGATCCAGACCGTGCTTGCCGTCTATAAGGGGCCGACTGACGGGCGCACGGGCGAATCGTTGTTTCCAGGCTTCGAGCCCGGCAGCGAGACGCTGTGGGGCGCCATCACGCCGACCGGCACGCCCGGCGGGTTCGCAATCGCCCAAAGCTACTTCCAATACTTCGTCTTCGGCGATCCGAACTGGAACTACCTCACGCTGAACTACACGACCGATCTTACCGCGGCCGAACAGCAGGACGGCGGCATAGTCGGCGCGGTGAACTCGAACTTGTCACGCTTCGCGGGGGACGGCGGCAAGCTGATCCAGTATCACGGCTGGGCGGACACCACGATCGCTTCGGGTTCGAGCACGAACTACTACACCCGCGTCGCCATGGGCCGGGCGGGAAACACCCTGGAGCAGAGGGTGGATGCGATCGCGACCCCGGTCTCCCAGGCCCAGTTCGACAGTCTTTACGAGTACTACCGTCTGTTTATGGTGCCCGGCATGGCTCATTGCGCGGGCGGACCAGGTCCCAATACGTTCGGCCAGCCCTTCGCGCAGGTCGTCCCCATTGGGGATGCCCAGCACGACATCCTCACCGCACTCGAGCAATGGGTGGAGAAGGGCGTCGCGCCGCAGCAGATCATCGCGACGAAATACGTCAACGACACCCCCTCACAGGGCGTGGCCTTTTCACGTCCGCTCTGCCCCTACCCGATGACAGCGCACTATTCCGGTAGTGGCGATCAGACCAACGCGGCGAGCTTCGCCTGCGTCGAGGGACCGCAGCAGTCGCCGGAAGCTGGAGAGCAGGTGGCCGGTGCGAACTGAGAAGGTGCGGTATCCACCGCTAAGGGGGAACGGCGCCTTAAAAAAAGGGAGCACTCCGACGGCGCTCCCTTTTTCGGTTGGTAATGGGAGATCAGCGCTTGCTGAACTGGAAGCTGCGGCGTGCCTTGGCCTTGCCGTATTTCTTGCGTTCCACTGCGCGCGAATCGCGGGTCAGGAAGCCGGCGACCTTCAGGATGCCCCGCAGATCGGGCTCGTAGTAGGTCAGCGCCCGGCTGATACCATGACGAACCGCGCCGGCCTGGCCGGACAGCCCGCCGCCGCTGACCGTGCAGAACACATCGAACTGGTTATAGCGATCGGCGACCAGGAAGGGCTGCGTGAGCAGCATACGGAGCACGGGACGCGCGAAATACTGCACGACCTTCTTGCCGTTCACCATGATCTCGCCCTTGCCCGGCTTGATCCAGACCCGAGCGGTGGATTCCTTGCGCCGGCCGGTGGCGTAGGAGCGGCCGAGTTCATCGCGCTTCGGCTCCCGTTTCGGCTGGGTGGAAACAGCGACGGGCGGGGGTGCGCCTGCGGCTGCGGCTTCGGCTTCGGCGGCGGCCTGACGAGCGGCAAGCGCCTCTTTCAGGTCGGCGAGGGTGCCGGTTTGGATTCCTGACATTTAGCTCAGACCCTCTTGTTCTTCGGGTTCATCGCGGTGACGTCCAGAGCTTTCGGCTGCTGGCCATCATGCGGATGTTCGGGACCGCCATAAACATGGAGGTGCTTCATCTGCTTTCGCTGCAGCGGGCCGCGGGTGATCATCCGTTCAACGGCCTTTTCCAGCACGCGCTCGGGATGCCTGGACTCCAGCCGCTGGCGAATCGAGCGGCCCTTGATGCCGCCGGCGTACCCGGTGTGATAGTAGAACACCGTCTGCTCCGCCTTGTTGCCGGTGAGATGGACCTTGGCGGCGTTGACCACAACGACATTGTCGCCGCAGTCCACATGCGGGGTGAACTGCGGCTTGTGCTTGCCGCGCAGGCGGTTGGCGATGATGACGGCGAGGCGGCCGAGGACGACGCCATCGGCATCGATCAGCACCCAGCCCTTTGTCACCTCCGACGGCTTGATGGAGGGCGTGCTCTTGAGCATGATTTTCAGCAGTGTCCGTGGTTCAGAAGGCGCGGGTTATGGCTGTGGGACCTTTGATCGTCAAGGGGTTTTGGGCTGTGGTATTATGATACCATACGATGCCTGGCCTTATTTTCCGCATTCTTGACCATTGGCCTGGACAGACACCGGCCCGCGTCCATCGACCCAACGCGCCCTGCGTCCGAAGGAGCAGCCGAGATTGCGGACAGTGCTGGAGGCACCCGCTTCGCCTCGCGCGTTACCGGCCCCGGCGTTCAGGGCGGAACGATGTCGCCATTTTCGGTCGAGGCGTAACGGTTCGTTAATCTTTCTTTTACCTATCCATGCGCAAAACCATCGCTTGGTTTTAGGACGCCCAGGATGTTTGTCCTTTTCGATGATCGGCGCGCCGCTCACGGTATGCTGAAGTTCAGCGGCGTCCCCTGTGGACGCGGCGAGACTTGCGCCGGGCGAAAGCTGTCGATCCGGTTTGCCCTTTCGGTCCATCCTGGGGTTAGGGCGTTCCATCGACGGGCTTCCGGTTCGCCGTGCGGATAGGCCTGTCACGAACCGGCCGCCGGCTGATCATCGTCGGCGCGGTGCTCGTGGCCACGATCGGCGGCGCGGCGGGCTTGCTGATCACCGAGCAGCGCGCCGCCAGTCTGGCCGAGGCAGAGCAGGCAACCGCCAACCTGTCGCGGGTACTGGTTGAACAAACCTCCAGTTCGATGCAGGCCGTTGACCTGGCGTTGCGAGAGGTTGTCGGGCGGCTGACGAGCAACGGCACAAGCACCGCGGCTACTCTGACCGAACTCGAGGGCTCGCGAGCCACGTTCGATCTGCTGGTCGAAAAGCTTAAAGGCCTGCCACAGGCCGACGCGTTTTTTGTGGTTGGCGCAGACGGGCGCCAGATGACCAACTCGCGTGGCTGGCCCACCGCTCCGCTTGATTTGGGGGATCGCGACTACCTCCGGCATTTCGTGACCCTGGACGACCACGCTGTGTTTATCAGCGAGCCGGTCAGGAGCCGGATGAGTGGCCTGTGGAGTGTATACCTTTCCCGCCGCTTCAACGGCGCGCGGGGTGAGTTCGCAGGCGTCGTCGCGGGCGTCGTCACGTTGTCTTATCTTGAGGACTTCTATCGCGCGGTTACGCCCGAAAACGGAGCCGTGACCGTGCTGCGGCGCGACGGCACGATCCTGGCGCGCTACCCGCACGACGATCGCAACATCGGTCTGAAGATGCCGCCGGGAGCGAAGTGGTACCAGTTTCTCGGCGAAGGCGGTGGCTCGTACCGCTCACCAGGCTACATATCCAGTCAACCGAGACTGGTGTCCGTCCGCCCGATGCGTGACTTCCCTCTCGTCATCGACGCCAGCACGGGCGAGGCAGCAGTGTTGGCCGGCTGGCGTCAGCGCGCACTCTGGATAATGGCGGTCGCCGTGTTCGCGGCCGGCTGCGTGATCTTTCTGCTGCGGGTCTTTGGCACGCAGATGGGCCGGTTAGAGCGGTCGGAAGCCTCGATGGCTCGGCAGAACCTCCAGTTGGCGCGGCAGAACACCCAGCTCGAAAGCGGACGCCTGCAATTCGATGCGGTGGTTGAGAACATATCCCAGGGCCTCACCTTTTTCGATGGCAATCAGTTGCTGATGATCAGCAACCGACGTTACGCAGAGATCTACCGGCTCTCGCCGGACGAGACGCGCGTCGGAACGTCGCTGTTGGACATCCTTGACCATCGCCGGGCGCGCGGAAGCTTCATGGCGATGACTCCCACCGAGTATCTTGCCCGGCGCGCAGCCCTGACCCGAGCGGGGAAACCCTTTGATATTACGGACGAACTCTGCGATGGCCGAACCGTCATAATGCACTATGAGCCGCTGCCCGACGGTGGGTGGGTCGCGACGCATGAGGACATCACCGAACGGCGCCGCGCCGAGGCCAGCCTGGCATTCATGGCGCGCCACGACGCCTTGACGGAACTTCCCAACCGGACGTTGTTTCAGGAGCGGCTGCAACAGGCGATCGACGCGACACAGAATGGAACCCACAGCGCGCTGCTGTGCATCGATCTCGATCGGTTCAAGGTGATCAACGATACGCTAGGTCATCCTGTGGGCGATGGTTTGCTGCGCGCCGTCGCCGGACGACTATGCGGCGCCGTCAGAGGGGTCGACACCGTCGCCCGTCTTGGCGGGGATGAGTTCGCGATCGTTCAGGCGGGGATAACATCCCCCGAACAGGCCGCCATTCTCGCCGAACGCATCGTCGAGGCCGTCCGCCGCCCCTATGACATCGACGGGCATAGGATCGTCTCGGGCATGAGTATCGGGGTCGCAATAGCACCCAGGGATGGCACTTCATCCGAGACGCTGCTGAAGAACGCCGACACAGCGCTTTACTTGTCGAAGACTAAGGGCCGGGGCACCTTTCGCTGCTTCGAACCGGACATGGATGCACATGTACATGAGCTTCGTCTGGTGGAACTGGATCTCCGCAACGCCTTGCCGGCGGAAGACTTCGAGCTTCACTATCAGCCGGTGATGGATGTCCGGTCTGGCAGACTGACCGGGTTCGAGGCTCTGTTGCGATGGAACCACCCGATCCGGGGATTGGTCAGTCCGGACGCGTTTATTCCGCTCGCAGAGGAAACCGGCCTGATCGTCCCGATCGGCGAATGGGTGCTTCGGAAGGCGTGCCTCGAGGCCGCGACCTGGCCGAACGGCATCGAGATCGCGGTCAATCTCTCGGCGGTCCAGTTCAATGGCGGTCATCTCCTCAACGCCGTTCAAGAGGCGCTCGCCGTGTCAGGGCTGGCGCCGAGCCGGCTTATACTTGAGATCACCGAATCGGTTCTCCTGCAAAACAGCGACGACAGGCTGATCCTGCTGCACCAGTTCCGCGCACTCGGCATACGTATCGCGTTAGATGATTTTGGCACCGGATATTCGTCACTCAGCTACCTACGCAGTTTTCCCTTCAACAAGATCAAGATTGACCGATCCTTCATTCGCGATGTCGACACGAACCGGGAGTCCAACGTTATTGTTGGCGCGATGATCAATCTGGCCCGCAACCTCGGAATGACC
Source organism: Rhodopila sp. (assembly GCA_050010355.1). GTDB lineage: Bacteria > Pseudomonadota > Alphaproteobacteria > Acetobacterales > Acetobacteraceae > Rhodopila. The sequence continues at coordinate 5,298 of JBEKLE010000005.1, forward strand.
TCCGTTGCGGAAGGCGTGGAAACGCCCCAGCAGCTTGCCGTGCTGCGCGATCAGGGCTGCAGAAAGGTTCAGGGGTATCTGTTCAGCCGCCCGCTTCCTGTTGGCCAAATTCCCGTGCTGATCCAAAAGCTCAGCCTTTTCGAGCATCAGTCGACCCGTAAGACCTTGCTCAAAACAATGGCACCGGGCCGGCTTGCGATCAGATCGCGAAGGACAGACCGGGAAGGTGACACGAACGAAGGGCCTGTGACGCCCATCCTCCCCATTCGCATCACACCGGAACCGGCTAACGACGCACTCGAATAGGTGGTTGATCCGAGGCCTCTCAGGTTTAACTCGTGAGTGTCAAATGCTACCGGTGAGTTGACAAGCGGCGCGACACCCCGGTATCCGATGTCAACACACGGCGGGATCGAAGGAGCTTTCATGTCTCAGGCGAGCGACACCGGGCACCTACCGGTGCCGAACCAGATTGACGTCGTGATCGTCGGTGCCGGGTTCGGCGGCATGTATATGCTGCACCGCCTGCGAGGTCTTGGTTTGTCCGCCGTCGTTTTCGACGTCGCTGGCGGCGTTGGCGGCACCTGGTACTGGAACCGCTACCCGGGCGCCCGCTGCGACGTGGAGAGCATGCAGTATTCCTACTCGTTCTCCGAGGCGCTGCAGCAGGAGTGGCAATGGAGCGAGGTGTTCGCCGGTCAGCCGGAGATTCTTCGTTACGCCAATCACGTTGCCGATCGGCTTGACCTGCGCCGCGACATGCGGTTCGAAACCCGTGTAACCAGCGCCGTCTTCAACGATGCGACGCATCGGTGGACCGTGCGGACCGACCGTGGCGACTTGGTCTTCGCGACATACTGCTTGATGGCGACGGGCTGCCTGTCGACGGCACGGATGCCGGATTTTCCGGGATTGGGCAGCTTCAAGGGCAAGACCTACCACACCGGGCACTGGCCGCACGAGGGTGTCGATTTTTTCGGATTGCGCGTGGGGATCGTCGGCACGGGGTCGTCGGCGATCCAGGCGATCCCGGTCATCGCTTCGCAGGCGGCTCAGGTCACCGTTTTCCAGCGCACGCCGAACTTCAGCATTCCGTCACGCAACGGGCCGATGCCGCAGGCGTATGCCCAGTCCTGGAAGGACGACTATGAGGCGAAGCGAGCCGAAGCCCGGATGACGCGGAATGGCATCCTGGCCAATCCGAATGATCAGTCGGCGATCGAGACGCCCGCAGCCGAACGGCTGGCAGTTTACGAGAAGCGCTGGGAGAGTGGTGGCACGACATTCATGGCGGCGTTCAACGACCTGATTTTCAACCAGGCATCCAACGACACGGCAGCGGAGTTCGTTCGGAACAAGATACGAGAGATGGTGAAGGACCCGGCGAAGGCGGAACTGCTGGCACCGACCAGCCACCCGATCGGGACAAAACGTATCTGTGTCGATACGGATTATTACCTGACCTACAATCAGCCGAACGTCGATCTTGTCGATGTTCGCGGCGCTCCGGTCGAGGCAATGACCCCGGATGGGTTGCGTGTCGGCGGCAAGGAATACGCATTCGACGCGATCGTGTTTGCCACCGGGTTCGATGCGATGACCGGGGCGCTGACCCGGATGGGTATCGTCGGCCGGGACGGGGAGACGCTGGCCGAAAAGTGGGAGGCCGGGCCGCGGACCTATCTCGGTCTGATGACGGCCGGGTTCCCGAACCTGTTCATGATCACCGGCCCCGGCAGCCCCTCGGTGCTGAGCAACATGATCGTGTCGATCGAGCACCATGTCGACTGGATCAGCGACTGCCTGCGCCATCTGACCGACCGCGGGTTGGACTGCATCGAGCCGTCCCTGGCCGCCCAAAATGCCTGGGTGCGGCATGTGAATGAGGTCGCTGACACGACATTATATCCATCGGCGGCGTCCTGGTACATGGGCGCCAACATTCCCGGCAAGCCACGTGTGTTCATGCCGTATATCGGTGGCGTCGGTGCCTATCGGCAGAAGTGCGACGAGATCGCGGCAAATGGCTACAAGGGCTTCGTGCTGGCCGCACCGGCTGCCCCCGCGGTCGCGGCCGAGTAGGTGTTGGAGCTTCGTCCCAACTGCGAAAGCTGCGACCGCGATCTTGGGCGGGGGAGCGAATCGACGGGCCGTAACGTGTGTAAAGCCTGCTTCCACAACACCCTGGAGGCTCGGATCTGCACCTACCAATGCACCCTCTGTGCCGCCTGCGGAAAACGCGGCTGCACGGGATCTGCCCGAACGGCGGCGGCGACCTGGTTCGCCGTCCTGTCCGGCCGGCCAACATGCTAGCCAAGCATCCCGCTTCCCCGAAGCGGGTGTTGAAGCCCGAAGGATGTGAGACGGCTGCCCGGCTAGGTCACCGGCGCCGGAGTCGCATTGTAGGCCTCGTCCGAGACATGCTCAAACCAGGCGGTGCCTTCGCCTTTGTCGTTCAGTTCCGACATTGCGAGGTGGGAAAACAGCTTGTCCGGCGCAGCGCCGTGCCAATGCCGCACGTCCGGCGGGATGATCACCGTATCGCCGGCCCGGATTTCCTGCACCTGCTCGCCTTCCCGCTGGACCCGCCCGGCGCCGGACAGGCAGAACAGAGTCTGACCGACCGGATGGCTGTGCCATGCCGTGCGGGCGCCGGGCGTGAAGGACACCACTGACCCGCGCATTCTGGATGGCGCGGTTCCGACGACAACTTCATCCGAGAACACGGTGCCCGTGAAGTTGGCTGCCGGCGCGCGGTTGGTCTTCCTGGCCGAGGAGCGGAGGATTTTCATGGGCTTCTCCCTGTTTGTTGAACATCGTGAGCGCCATGATAGGGGTGCCCGCGAAATCGGCAAGTTCAGCCGAGAGAGGTTGCCGGATAACGCACCGCGCCGGGCGCAACGCCCTCCGGCTGATCTCTGTTACTTTCAAGATACATTGTGTGCGGTATCACCAGTGAAGCCCGTCGCGCCGCCGCTTTCAAAACGCGGGCAAGAGGGGAGGAGCGGATCTATCGATCACGCCGAAAATCGCCAGACCTCAGCTTCCGACTATTTCCTCGATCCGGCCCCAAATCGATTTCTCAATATGTATCCCGTCGAACCGCGCGATTTCCTGGAGGCCGGTGGGGGACGTCACGTTGATTTCCGTCAGGTAATCCCCGATAACGTCGATCCCGACAAAGATCAGTCCCTGATCGCGCAAGGTCGGCCCGATGGCCGCGCAGATTTCGTGGTCGCGCGCGGTCAGCGGTGACTGCTCGGGCCTCCCGCCAACGTGCATGTTCGACCGAGCCTCGCCTTGGGCCGGGACGCGATTGATGGCGCCCAGCGGTTCGCCGTCGACGAGGATGATCCGCTTGTCGCCTATCCGCACGGCGGGTTCGTAGCGCTGGAACATCAGCGGCTCGCGCGAGCGGGCGAAGTGCATCTCCAGCAGAGCGGCCAGGTTTTCGTCATCCGGTTTGATGCGAAAGACCCCGGCGCCCCCGTTGCCGAACAGCGGCTTGACGATGATGTCCTTGTATTCCAGGCGGAAGGAACGGACTGCCTCGAGGTCCCAGGTGATCAGCGTCGGCGGCATCAGGTCGGGGAAATGGGTTACCAGAATTTTCTCCGGCGCGTTACGAACCGCGGCCGGGTCGTTGACCACCAGCGTGCCCGGCTGAATGTGCTCCAGCATGTGGGTTGCCGTGATGTAGGCCATGTCGAACGGCGGATCCTGGCGCATCAGCACCACATCCATGCTGCCGAGATCGATCGTCTCCCTCGGCGCAAACTCGAAGTGCGCGCCATGCCGGCGGGCGACCTTCACCCGGTGCCCGCGGGCAAACAGCCGATCCTCGCGCTTGCCGCCGCCGGCGCGCGCCATGCCTTCTTTCAGTGCCATGTGCCGCACTTCGTAGTGCCACAGCGTGTGGCCGCGCGACTGCCCCTCCAGCATCAGCGCGAAGGTCGAGTCTGCATCGATATCGACAGTCTCGATCGGGTCCATCTGGACCGCGACCTTCAGCGGGCGAGCCATGCAAAGATCCCCTGTCCGGTTGAAGTCGTCCTTAAGGCGTCAGCCGGATCAGGGGAAGAGCAGGCGCCGCGCCTCGTGTCCGGCAACGGCCCGGAGCCGCATCCAGGCGTCTGCGGGTCACGCGATGTGTTGTCCACCACCCAGCCATAGATCGCCCGCAATCGTTCCCGGGGTCGGTCCTGCCAGCGACAATACGCTGCCGGAACAGAAGCCGGCATCCGACAGCCCGGAGATCCGTTCGCTGTGCGAGCGCCTGTTCGGGACATGGGAGGTGAACTGGGTCGACTACACGACCGACATCGTTCTGCCCGGCGCGACCGGGAAGAAGCCGCATTCAGCCTTTCTGATGTATTCCCGCGCCCTCATCGCAACAGGCCAGCCCGACTGCGAGGATTCCTGCGCCCTTCCGCGACGAAATCACCTCCCGCGAGTTGGCGCCGCGCCAAGAGCGCGTTCCCGACCCTCACCCCGCCGCCAGCCGGCTGAAACTGACGCACGCCGCGACCCCCGCCACGCCGGCGGCGATGAACAGCGCCACTGTCGTGCCGGTCAGCGGAAATGCCGTGAACACGAGCGCCACCAGTGCCGCCCCCATCGACTGACCGAGCAACCGGGCCGTCGCCTGCATTCCGCTTGCCCCACCCGTCCGGATCGGCGGCGCCGAAGTAATAATCGCTCGGTTGTTGGGCGTATTGAAAAAACCGAACCCGATCCCGCACAGCGTCATCCGCCAGACGATATCAACGGTCGCCGGATGATCCGGCAGCAGGCTCATCGCCAGCAGCCCAAGTCCCATCACCGCCAGCCCGCAGCCGCCCAGCAGCCCGGCCGGATACTTGTCCGCCAGCCGCCCGGCGAACGGTGCGATCACCGCCACCACAAGCGGCCAGGGAGTCATCAGCAGCCCCGTCATCACCTGATCCAGCTGGAACCGGTGCTCGAACAGGAACGGCATGGAAACCTGCGCGATAGACTGGGCGATGAACGAGCAGACCGAGGTCGTCACCGACAGCGCGAACAGCGGTATCCGCAGCAGATCAACCGGCAGCAACGGGGCACTGCGGCTCAGTTGCCGAACGACCAGCACAAACCCCGACACTGCCGCGATAACCATTTCCACCCCGACATGGCGCCACGAATCGCCGTGGCCCATCTCGGAGACGCCGAACAGCAGCGTCCCGAATGCCACCGCTTGCAACAAGGCGCTGATCCCGTCGAAACGAATGCCCGACAGCGGCGTCATCGGCAGAGTCCGCAGCGCGATAACGGCGCCCAGCACGCCCAGCGGCACGTTTACGGCGAACAGCCAGGGCCAAGGTGCGACCGCCAGGATCGCAGACGCAACCGACGGCCCAAGCGCCGAAGCGATCGACCCCACGGTCGCATTCAGCCCAACCCCGCGCCCCAGCCACCGCCGTGGATAGATGAACCGGATCAAAGCGCTGTTGACGCTCATGATGCCGGCCGCTCCGAAGCCCTGCAGCATCCGCGCGATGATCAGCGTCGACAGCGACGACGACAACGCGCACGCCAGCGACGCCAGCGTGAACAGCACCAGCCCCGCCTGATAGATCCGCCGGTACCCATAGATCTCGCCAAGCGAAGAAAGCGGCAGCAGCGATATCGTCACCGCAAGCTGATACGCATTCACCACCCAGATCGAATTCGCCGGCGAGGTATGCACCTCGCGCGCGATCGTCGGCAGCGCGACGTTCGCGATGCCGCCATCCAGCACGGCCAGGGTCAGCCCCAGGCCGATGGTCAGGATCGCCCACATCCGCTGCGGCATCGGCACCCCGTCAGCGGGGACCGCGGCGGCCGGTCTGGCGGGGATCGAGATATCGGGCATCAGCCGGGCAAACTTTCCAGCACGGCCTCGACCGAAAGGTCGGCGAGGTTCGGCCGTTGCAGGATGCGCGTCCAACGTCCGCGCGGCGCACATTGCGAGGGATTGGATTCGTTTGAAAACAGCGTGATGGCCGCACATTCCGCGACCGCGATCAAATGCATCGGCCCGGTGTCGTTGCCCACCGCGAACCGCGCCGCGCGTGCCAGGTCCGCGAGGTCGGAAAAACCGGTCTGTCCGATAAGGTCGGTCGCGGCCGGGATTTCCGCCGCCAGGGGTTTCTCGGGCGCGCCGCCGACCAGCACGGGCCTGATCCCCATTTCGGAAAGCCGTTCGGCCAGGGCCTGGTAATGCGCGGCCGGCCAACGCTTCGCCGGACGGTCCGGTGAACTGCCGGGCACCAGCAGCGCGAAATCGGCCGGCAACCCGAAGCGCCCGATGTCGCCACGGCACCAGGACAGATCCGGCGGCGGAAACTCGCTGATCCCGGCCTGGCGCAATTGGCCCTGCTGGCGTTCAGTGTCATGCAGCACGTTGCGCGCGGGGTCCCGGTCCGGCAGCGCGCAGCCAAAGGCGATCCCCGACCATTCCGGCCGGTGCTTCGCCGGAAACAGGTGAAAATAGCGGGATGAGCGCGCCGAGGTCTGCAGATCGTACACCCGGCTGAAATTTCCGTCCGCCAGCATCCGGCCCAGCCGCCGCAGGCCCGGCAGGTCCCACCAGCGCGGCCTCGGATCAACCAGAAGAGCGTCGAAGTAGGGAAACGTCCGCAGCCAGCCGGCATAGGTCTCGCTGGTCAGCACGCTGATCCGAGCGCCGGCATGGTGCTGGCGGATCGCCCGAAATGCGGCGAGCGAGAGAATGATATTCCCGAATGCCCCCAGTTTCACGACCAGGATGTTCTGCCGGCGGGTCTCCGCATGGGACAGCACATCGGTTGTCGCGTGGTCGTTCGGGGCCATCGATTCTCCGTATCAGCGTGCTGTCTGACCGGCAACCTGCGGCGAGACATTGGTGACCCAATGACGCGCGATGTCCGGACTCCGTGTTACCCAGACATCGTTGAACCGGCCGACGTGATCGAGCAGCCGCGGCAGCCCGGAGGCGGGCCGGGGATGGCCGATCAAGCGCATGTGCATCGACAGCATTTTCGGCTGCGGCCGGCCTTCGGCGTACAGAAAATCGAACGCGTCGCGGCAGTAGTGGTCGCGGCAGTAGTGAAAGAAATCATCGCCGGTGGCGAACGTGCCGCGGCCGAATTTGGCGTCGTTGGTAGACATGGTGCACGGCACCAATAGATACGGCTCGCCCTGCACCCGCGTCCCGTATGGCAACTCGTCGTCGTATGCTTCTGAATCATAAAGAAACCCGCCTCCACCAGAAGCGGGCGCGTGTTCACGCCGGGTCCGCTGCGGCAGTACCAGCCGAACGGACGCTCGCCCATCGTGGCCTGGAGGGAGGCGAAAGCGCGGCCGGTTCCGCTCCCTTTCAAAATCTTCGGCCAGAACCTTCCTCGAAGTTCAGTACGAAGTTGATCGCGAGCCTGGCACCCGTGAGCACCCCAGGCCAGTTGGGATTGGGCGGGTTGGCGCCTTAGCCGGCCAGATCGCGATCCATCCACGTTGTCCTGCTCGATGATGCACGGAGGATACAGGCGGTGCGCGGCCGATGCGAAGTGCATTGACGTCCGATGACTGGGCGCCGAAAAACCGCCTCATGTCCGATATGATCGCTCCGTGGGTTGTCAGCGAGGGTCTGGCCGGCTTGCGGGCACAGGCTCTCGGCCTCGCGGAGGCGGCCGGGCTGTCGCCGGAGACACGCGAGTTGAAACCGGCCGCACCCTGGAAGTGGATCGCCGCGAAGTTCTGGCCGAACCCGTTGAACGCAGTGGCCGACGCGGTCAGGGCGCCGTTGCCCGCGCTGGCAATTGGCTGCGGCGGCATGGCAGCCGCGGTCCTTGCGGCGCTGCGCCGCAAATCCATGCGGGTGGTCCAGGTGCAGAACCCCCGCATGGATATTCGCGGGTTCGACCTGATCGTCGCCAACCGGCACGACGAACTGACCGGGCCTAATGTCTTCGTCACGCGGACCGCGCTCCATCGTGTGACTCCGGCCCGCCTTGCGACCGAAGCCGACGCGTGGCGCGACCGACTGGCGCCCTACAGGCGTCCGCTGGTCGCGGTTTTGCTGGGCGGCAGCAATGGCCGGTACCGGTTGGACCGGGACGCCGGCGCCAGGCTGGCGGGCAGCCTTGCAACCATGGCGCAGCGCGACAAGGTGGGTGTCGTGGTGTCTCCGTCCCGCCGCACTGACCCAGCCGTTACGAATCTGATTCGGATGGCGTTGGCGCCCAGCGGCGGCTGGGTGTGGGATTTCACCGGCGAGAATCCCTATTTCGGAATGCTGGCGTTGGCCGACCTCATCATTGTCACCCAGGACAGCGTTTCGATGATCTCGGAAGCCGCGGCCACGAGCGCGCCGGTCATGGTGGCCCCGCTGCCCGGTCACTGGCAACGACAGGCCCTTTTCATGAAGCCACTGATCGACGAAGACCGCATCCGTCCGTTCGAAGGCCGTTTTGCGACGTGGAAGGTGGCGCCACTGAACGATACCCCCGCCGCCGCCGCCGAAATGTGCCGGCGACTGGGGCATCTGGGCCTGGGGCTTTAGGGATACATATGCTGCGAATTCAGACATTTGACGCTCGGGCCGGTGGCAACGTCATCTACAAGGCGCTGGCCCACCCGCTGGCAGCAGAGGCGATCGGCCGGCTTTATGCCCGTCTGGAAGCCCCGGTCGCGCTGTACGACCCCGACGGTATCGCCGATGCACTGGTGGCGATGTATCCAACGGCAATCGACAGCCTGTTCGTCCACGATGTCAGCGCCGTGGGCCAGACCCGGGGTGATCTGATAACCCGCCCGTTGACCGGGATCGGCGCGAGCGGCGCCCGCACGGTGCTGATCGCCGCCTTCGACGCCGCACGGATTGTCGCGCGCGTCGCTCACATGCTCCCCACTGGCGCGACCGTGCTCACGCTGGACGATATCCGGCTGCCGGACGCCCTGCTCACCGTACGAAACCGCTACCTGGACAAACTGAACTTCGCGACGAATTTCGCGTTCTTTCGCGATGCCGACGGACTGAGCACGCGATTGGTTTCAGCCAACTACTGGGCGAACTACGGCGCCGCCGGAGTCCGCCTGTGGCTGCGACTGTTCGACGCCGACGGGACCATCCTGGCGACCTGGGAACAAACACTTCCCACCGGCCCTGGCGGTTTCGCAATCAACAGCCGCGCCATCCGCGAGCGATTCGGTCTGGCCCCCTTCACCGGCCAGCTTTTTATCCACGCCGTCGGCGTCGCTGGCCACGATGTGGTCAAATACGCTCTGGATACCTATGCATCGGACAACGGCGCCTCCCTGTCCTGCACCCATGACGCCAATGCCTGGCCGTCCGACCGCTTCGCCGGACTGCCAGCACCCCGGCCGGACGAGAAGGTCGTGCTCTGGCTGCAGAACAGCCACGCTGTGCCGATCCCCCCGGGCACCGTCGAACTCGACCGTATGGGAGCCGAACATCCCGTTCCGTTAAACCGGACTGTGGGCGCGTTCGCCACCGTCGCGCTGGACGTGGCCGACTTTCTGCCGGATCTTCGTTGGCCGGCCCAGGTGGAAATCCGCACCGGGCGGCACGTGGTGCGCCCGCGGTACGAGGTGACTCAAAACGACCGTGTGCGCATCGCCCACGTGAACGTCGAGCGCGACAATCTCCGGGTTGATCCGGGCATTCCGTCGCTGCCGCCGGAGATGGGACGCGGCTACATCCTGCCGTTCCCGATCCTGCCGCGAGACCGTTTCCGCTCGGTGTTCCAGCCGACGCCGATGTCCACTGCGCAGATGAACCTGCCGATCCGGCTGGACGTGTTCGGCGCGGACGGCAGCAAGCGCGGTGAAAGGTTCCTCGGCTGCCTGGCGCGGGACCACGACCTGGCGATGGACCTGGAGGCCTTCGACGTGGATCAGGGACACGCGGAACTGGTCTACGATTTCCGCGACGGCGGCGAGGCCGACGGCTGGCTTCACGCGCTGTTCCGTTACGAAGACCGCGATTCCGGCCACGTCGCCGAGTCCAGCTTCGGCGCCCACATCTTCAATACCGCAATGACCTATCGCGACGAGCCGCAATCCTACGCCGGACCGCCGCCCGGCCTCTCCACTAGGCTGTTTCTGAAGCTCGGTGACCGGACGCGACACAGCTTCGCCGTGCTGATCTACCCGGCATCCGGGCCGTGGCATCCGGTTTCATCGACAGTTCTGCAACTGCACGACGGCACCGGCGCGCTGATCGCCGAGTCGCCGGTCGCCATCCCCTGCTCGGGGTCGGTTGTTGTATGGCCGCACACCGCTTTCGACAGCGCGATTCTGGCGGCGGCGGGACCGGACAGCTATATCCTGGTGCGCGATCCGACGTGCCGGCTGTTCGGCTATCACGGGCTGATGGATGAGGCAGGCGGGTTTTCGCTGGATCACATGTTCGGCTTCTGATACCGGAACGAGCTTCGCCCCTGTTGCGCGGATCACACGCCTTCGCGCTTCCGCAGCAAATTTGCAGCCTGGTCGTAATGACCTCCATTTTCCCGTTGCGGCGCGCGCCGCAGATGCGGCAAGAATAAGGCGCTGACGATCACGATATCGCGAATGTCGAGGGGTTTGCACTATTTCGTGAAATCAACGTGTTGCGGCGGCACCTCGTAAATTCTCAATAGCTTAAAATAGGCAAAAAAGATGTCGCACTCCACGCCCTTCGCGGTCGAAGAGCATGTCCACGGCGAGACGGTTTGGGTCGCGCTACGCTCGCGTGGCGCCGACTGGTCCTGGCTGACCCCTGACGAAGCGGTGCAACTTGGCCGGGAATGGATCGAGAAATATGCCGCCGTTCCGTCTGCCGCGGAGTGACGTGCTCACCCCTCCGATCGGTGCCCCTTTGGCTTTGCTGGCCATCAGCGGTTTCGCCGGTTCAGACGGCGGGCCGCGCCGGCTCACGTCGATCGTGATTTCCTTCCGGCGAACTGGCCGCGTTAGCTGTCGGCAAGTCATCGAGGGGAACAATCATGAGAACCGGGCGTATCGGTTTGATCGGAGCCGCGTGGGTCGCGTTGGCGCTGCCCGCGTTGGGGCAAACAACCCAGGTGACCCCGACCAAGCCCTCACCCACGCTTGCAACGCCCGGCCCAGCGACAGCCAGCCGCCCGGCCGCACCGAGCAGTTCTCCTGTCGTTGACATTAATTCGGCTTCTGCCGCGGACCTCGACAAGCTACCGGGCATAGGGAAATCCCGCGCCGATGCGATCATCAAGAACCGTCCCTACAAAGGTAAGGACGACCTGTTGAGCCGCCACATCATTCCGCCAAACGTGTATAACGGTATCAAGGACAAGATCATCGCCAAGCAGGGATAGGCGCGTTTCATCGGTCCGAAGGCAGCGGATCGTCTCCCTCACCGTGACCGGCGGCATCTGGCCCCCGGTGCGGCGTTTAGAACCGTCCCGGAGCCGTTTCACCCACGTGCTTTCGCCGGCCGGCGATTGTCAACATGGCGCACGCAGCCTGCATTGCCACCGATGCGATCAGGTCCAGGTGTCGCCAGTCCAGCCGTTCTCGTCATATTCGGCCATGCACTGATCGACCAATGCCTCCATCTTCGCCATGTCCCCGCCCTTCTCAGCTCCGGTCAGCGTCTGCGTTCGGATATCCTCCCAGCCGCCGGCGTAGTTACGTTCGTATAGCTCGTGCCGCCCGCCGAATTCGGTGCCGACGCATTCCCACAGAAGCTTCATGATCTTGATCCGCTCCTTGTATTCGATCCCATGCGAACCGCGGACGTATTGCCGCAGGTACGGATCGATCGCCGGATTGGCAAAATCCTTCACCGATGAGGGCAGGTAGATCAGGCCGGAGGTGACCGTCCGCTCGATGATGTCCTTGATCCGGGGATAGGCGTCGGGTGCGAACACACGGTAAGCCTGTCCCGCCTTCAGGTCCGGCAGCACGGCATCGCCGTTCCACGGGTTCGGATTATGCGCCATGGCATTGGACAGCGACCAGAACAGGTTGCGCCAGGCAACCGCCTCCCCCAGCAGAACCTGGTTGCCACGCGCTTCGTCGCCGCCGGTGCAGCGCAGCGCTTTCGCCAGCAGGCCGACGATGAAATCCAGTTTGACCGCGAACCGTGTGCAGCCCTGGAACTGGAAGCCGTTGGTGAAGCCGGAGCGCGGGTAGAAGCTCAGGACGCGTGCCGGGTCGCGATAGATAAAGACATCCTCCCACGGGATGAACACCTTGTCCAAAACGAAAATCGCGTCGTTCTCATCGAAGCGGGAGGACAACGGATAATCGAACGGGCTGTTATGCCGGGCAGCCTGTTCGTAGGAGGTGCGGCAGAACAGCTTCAGGCCAGGCGCATCGATCGGCACCAGAAACATCAGCGACATGTCCAGATCCTCAGTCGCGGTCTTCGAGGACTGGCCCATAAAGTTGTAATGTGTCATCGCAGCCGATGTCGCGACGACCTTTGCCCCGGAGACGATGATGCCGCCGTCGACTTCTTTTTGCACGCAGACAAACACGTCTTTGCTTTCTTCCGCGGGCCTGTGCCGGTCGACGGGTGGATTGACGATCGCATGGTTCATGAACGGCACGGTTTCCTGCGCGCGTCTGTACCAGGCACGGGCGTTCCCGGCGTAGGGTCCGTAGTATTCGGCATTGGCGCCCAATGTATTGGTATAGGCGGCCTTGTAGTCCGGCGTGCGGCCCATCCAGCCGTAGGACAGCCGCGACCATTCGGCGATCGCGCCCTGCGCCGCGATCAGCTCCTCGCGTGACCGCTGCACGCGGAAGAACTTGTGCGTGTAGCCGCCGGAGCCGGTGTCGGTCGGACAGGTCAGCGTCTCACGCCGCGCCGGATCGTGCATTGCGTCGTACAACCGGGCGATCGACCGCACGGAATTACAAAAGGCCGGATGGGTGGTGACGTCGCCGACACGCTCACCGTTGATATAGACTTCGCGTCCGTCGCGAAGACTTTCGGTGTATTCAGCCCCAGTGTAGGGCCGGCGCTTGTCGGCGATGACATCTTCCGGACGCATGCGATATCTCCCTGCCTCAATTGACTGGATCATAGCGGAGACGGCCGGCGTTGCGCCTCGCGTGGAGGGCGCGTTCCCGGGCCGGGACCGCCAACCACATCCACGGGTCGAGGCGCGGACGACGATTCGCAACAGACCGCGGCTCGCACTAGTCTTCCTGAATAATATGCACGCGCGCAATGACGCGGGACAGGAAGGCTTGATATGAGGGTCCCGTCAGGACCCGCGGCAGCGCCGCCGCACCCAGAACCTGCCCGATGGCCGAGGCTGACAGACCCCGATCCGCGAAGTCCAACGCCATGGAGGCGTTTATCGCGTTGGCCGCGAAGTACGCCCCCAGAAACGCGGCGACCCGCATGGCAGCCGGCATTGGCTCGTCTCTAGCTGATCCGTTGCAGGGCGGCGATTTCTCGAACCTTGCGCGCCATCGCGGCGATGCCGTTGCCGCGGTTGGTGGACAGAGCCTCCAGCAGACCCATGTCCTTCAGGAAGACCGGGTCTGTGTCCAGGATCTCACCGGGGGAGCGCCCCGAATAGACGCGCAGCAGCAAGGCGACCAAGCCCGACACGATCGCCGCGTCGGACTTCCCGCCGAAATAGAGCGTGTCGTCGCGAAGAACGGCTTCCATCCAAACCCGGCTTTGACAGCCGGGGACGCGGTGCGCGTCGTCGGCCCACGCCTCCGGAAACGGCGGCAACTTGCGGCCCATGCCGATAATGAACTCGTATCGCTCCATCCAGTCGTCGAACAGGCTGAGTTCGTCGTTGATCGCCTCGATCGCGGCGGCGGCGGTGAGCTCTTCGGGTCTGACGAATGGATCGGTCATGCACGGGATGTGCGTCCCCGGGTGCCCTGCGTCAAGCGGTTATCCTTCGGGTGCGGTGTGCAAGCGCACCCAGGCGGTGAACTCGTCGTCCGGAAGTTCGCCGGCCGCCATGGCGAGCGTCATCACGACCGCTTCGGCATCGCCCGCGGTCAACAGGCAGCCGTTCAGCCGCAGGAAAAGCTCCAACGCGACAAAAGCGGTGCGTTTGTTGCCGTCGATGAAAGGATGATTCCGCGCGATGGCCAGTGCATAAACGGCCGCCAGTTCGGAGATATCCGGCTCGCCATAGCCGGCCCGGTTCAGCGGCCGAGCCAGCGCGCTGTCCAGGAGCCCGGCGTCACGGAGGCCAGTGGAGCCTCCGTGTTCCGCCAGTTGTTCGTCATGGATCGCGAGAACGAGCTGCTGTGACAGCCAGACCGTCACTTCGCCAGTTCGCGCAACACCGCCCGGCGTTGCTTCATCACCCGGCGCGCCACCTCCATCTGCGCCGCGAAATCCGGGTCGGCGACCGTGAGGCGCACGCCATCCGGCTGATCGACAGCGTAGATCGTGTCGCCCTTGGCCATGCCAAGCTTCGCCAGCATCTCCCTGGGCAGAATCACCCCCACCGAATTGCCGATCTGGGTCAGTTTCAACGCATGCATGGATTGCCCTCCTGGCTTGCCCAAGCGTTATAACACAAGTTATACACCGCTACAAGATAAACCGGCTCAGGTCGCCCTTCTGCGCCAGTGGCGCAACTTTCTCGGCCACATAGGCGGCATCCACAACGAAAGTCTCGCCGCCGCGATCGGTGGCAGTGAAGCTGATATCCTCCAGCAGCCGCTCCAGGACGGTGTGCAGGCGACGCGCACCAATGTTCTCCACCCGGTCGTTGATGTCGGAGGCAAGATCCGCCAGCGCATCCACGGCATCGTCGCGGAAGTCCAGCGTGACGCCTTCCGTCCCTAGCAGCGCCGCATACTGCTTCAGCAGCGAGTGCTCCGGCTCGGTCAGGATGCGGCGGAGGTCTTCACGGGACAACGGCTGCAATTCCACGCGGATCGGCAGCCGGCCTTGCAGCTCCGGCAGCAGATCGGACGGCTTGGCGAGATGGAACGCCCCCGAGGCGATAAACAGGATGTGGTCGGTCTTCACCAGGCCGTATTTGGTGTTGACCGTGGTGCCCTCGATCAGCGGCAGCAGGTCGCGCTGAACGCCCTCGCGGCTGACGTCGCCACCGCGAAAACCGCCCTCGGTCGTGCGGGCGCAGATCTTGTCGATCTCGTCGAGGAACACGATCCCATTGTTCTCGGCGTGGGCGACGGCCTCCTTGGTCAACGCGTCATTGTCCAACAGGTTGTCCGCCTCCTCGGCTTCCAGGATGCGCCGAGCCGCCTCGACGGTCATGCGGCGCTTCTGTTGCGGGCGGTTGCCCATCAGGCCCTTCATCATCTCGCTGAGGTTGATGACCTGGCCGGGGGGCATCCCAGGCATGTCGAACTGGCCAATCGGCATACCGCCGGTGTCGGAAACCGCCACCTCGATCTCCTTCTGCTCGAACTCGCCGTTGCGCAGCATACGCCGGAATTTTGAACGGGTGTCGGCGGCCGCGCCTTCGCCCACCAGCGCCGTGATGAGCCGTTCCTCAGCGGCGGTTTCCGCTTTGGCCTGGACGCCTTTGCGGCTGCTCTCGCGCAGCATGTTCAGGCTGGCATCCACGAGGTCGCGCACAATGCTGTCCACGTCACGGCCGACGTAGCCGACCTCGGTGAACTTCGTTGCTTCGACCTTCAGGAAGGGCGCCTGCGCCAACTTTGCGAGGCGGCGAGCGATTTCCGTCTTGCCGCAGCCGGTCGGACCGATCATCAGGATGTTCTTGGGCACGACCTCCTCGCGGATGCCTTCCGGCAGTTGCTGCCGACGCCAGCGGTTGCGCAGCGCGATGGCGACCGCCCGCTTGGCGTCGGCCTGCCCAACGATGAAGCGGTCGAGTTCCGAGACGATCTCTCTCGGGGAGTATGTGGGGACATCCATTACAATGACTCGATGATGATATTGCCGTTGGTATAGACGCAGATGTCGGACGCGATTTTCATCGACCGCCTGGCGATCTCCTCGGCGGAGAGATCAGGCACCGACATCAGCGCGCGGGCCGCAGCCAGGGCGTAGTTGCCGCCCGATCCGATGCCGATCACGCCGTCTTCAGGCTCCAGCACGTCGCCGTTGCCGGTCAGCGTGAAACTGCGGTCCTTGTCGGCGACCGCCATCAGCGCCTCCAGCCGGCGGAGGTACCGATCGGTTCGCCAGTCCTTCGCGAGCTCCACGCAGGCGCGTTCGAGCTGGTTGGGGTACCGCTCCAGCTTGCTTTCCAGTCGTTCGAGCAGTGTGAACGCGTCGGCCGTGGCGCCGGCGAAACCAGAAATGACGGTGCCGCCCGCGCCGATACGCCGGACCTTTCTGGCGTTACCCTTGACAATGGTTTGACCCATGCTGACCTGACCGTCCCCGGCCATGGTCACTTTGCCATCCCGCCTTACGCACAGGATGGTGGTGCCGTGCCACCCAATCGGATCGACAGCGGCGTTGGTGAGGTTCTGCATAACGCCGGAAGATGGCGATCACGAGCCGCTTGGGCAAGAGCCGCCACGCGCAGGCCTCAGGCGCGAGGCCAAGTGCGTGGTGCAGGCGGCCCACCAGCGGGGGCCTGACCTGCTCACCTGGAACGCCGTCCACCCTCGGCATCATACAGCGATCGCGCGTATGTCAGTGGATTGATAGGCTCCAAGACAGACGATGCCACCGACAGCCGTTCATACCCGGCCTGTTTCCGCGCCGGCCGCTACCTGATTTTCAGCGACATCCGAACAACCGGCAAATGCGGCTGCTGGAGGACGACAACCATCTCAGCGTGTTTCGTTCCCCCTCTTGCAATTCGGACGGCGAGACGGTGGACCGTCAGGGCCGGCTCATCACGTGCCAGCACAGTGCCCGGCGCGTTGTGCGCACCGCACTCGACGGCCGTATCACAATCATCGCCGATCGTTACAACGGCAAGCGGTTCAACGCGCCCAACGACGTAGTCGTGGCCTCCGACCACGTCGGTGTACGCCTTGTACGTCAACACCCAAGGCGCCGCGGTGCCATAACGAGACCGACAAGGTTCACGGCTCTCCCTCGCAATCCCTTGTGGGTTTGGAAAACCGTGCGACAGCCGTCGCCACCATGGCACCAAAAACCAGCGCGCCCGAAAACATGTAACCGGAAAAATTGTGGGAGATCAGCCAGTGCATCAAGCAATAAGCAGAGGACGAAAGCACATATATGGTCCTGAATCTGCTCAGCCTGGTTATCGATGTTCCGACTCTGACAATGGTTTGCTGCTTCAGCAACGTGTTCATTTTCATGACCCAGCCCCTTTGTGTTGGCACTCCGGCGACGCAAGCGCCGCTGATTCCCATTCTTGCCAGCCCCATGTCTTGCGTGTGACGAAGTGGGCCGCCTTTCTCTGGATGAGCCCTGGCGATCCCACGCTCACAAGCGGCGCCGCGTCCTGGATGCGTCCGACAGAGTAACGAGAGGGAGAAGCCGCCTTCTGGCGGCTCCCCTTTGTCCTGGCGTCCGCGTGGCTCGGGGGTGGAAACCGCGCCTCAGTCGGCCGGCCCGGTTGACCATCCTTCCGACCGCTGCGCGGTGCGCGCAAACGCCGGCGCATGACAGATGCTGCGGCTTACGAGCCTCCCCCTCCATACGAGCCGGTCTGCTGCATCCGCGTGGCCTTGCCATCCCCAGTAATCGTACTGGCCGCATGCGCAAACGGCGCAATTGCAGCGGTCAGGCTGAGGGCCGCGAAGGCGGCAAGGATCAGGTTTTTCATCTTCGTATCTCCTACGTGGTGGTCCGCATGTGTTCGCGGAAAGGTGGAGGTGTTTAGGCGTCAGCATGCAAAAGACCGGACCGCACAGCGGTTTATTCCCAACCCTGCGCGAATTGCAGGCGCCGCATCGCGAGCATGAGCTCCGTGTCGCTGTCGCCATCGCCGGCGATCCCGCCTATGGTCGAAGCCGACGCGACACGAGGTTGACCCGATGACGACTCCCCTGGCCGGAATCACCGTCCTGGATTTCGGCCAGATCTTCCAAGGCCCCTATGCAACCATGCTGATGGCCAAGGCCGGCGCAGACGTCATCAAGATCGAGCCGCCCGGCGGTGAACCGTTGCGCCGGCGGGTCCTTGCAACCGGCGGCGATACAACTCTGCCGATCGCGATGCTCAACGCGAACAAGCGCGCGGTGACGCTGAACCTGAAGTCCGATGGCGGCAAAGATCTGTTGAAGCGAATGGTCGCCAGGGCCGACGTTCTGGTCGAAAATTTCTCTCCCGGAACGCTGGATTGCCTCGGGGTCGGTTATGACGTTCTGCGGGCGGTCAATCCTCGGCTGATCTACGCGACCGGAACCGGCTTCGGAATCAGCGGACCGGACCGCGACAACCTGGCGATGGATTTCACCATTCAGGCGGCCTCCGGCATCATGAGCGTCACCGGCGATCCGGATGGACCGCCAATGAAGGCTGGCCCGACATTGGTCGACTTCATGGGCGGCATTCATCTTTACGCGGCGGTGATGACAGCGCTGCTGCACCGCATGACGACCGGGCAGGGGCAGTTGGTGGAGGTGGCGATGCAGGAGACGGTGTATTCGACCCTCGCCTCCAGCTACGACTACCACGTGCGCACGGGCCAGGTGCCGCCCCGCGCCGGCAACCGCCAGGCCGGGCTGTCGAGTTCACCGTACAATGCGTTCCAGACCAACGACGGGTGGGTGGCGATCCATGTGGTCACCGAGGGCCATTGGCAGAACCTGCTGCGAGCCATGGGCCGAACCGATCTGCTGGATGATCCGCGCTTCGCCACCAATCCGGCACGGACCGCGAACATGGCGGCAACCGAGGCATTGGTCACCGCCTGGACGATCGGTCTCGGCAAAGCGGAGGTCGTCGCGGCGGCAAAACGCTACAAGATCCCGGTCGCCGCGGTGCGCAACGCGGTCGAGGTGATGAACGATCCGCACATGCATGAGCGCGGGATGCTGCAGCGGATCGACCATCCGTCGCTGGGGCCAATCATCGTGCCGAATTCGCCGCTGCGCCTGCACGGCGCGGACCGGGTCGAGCCGATCCCGAGCGCGTCGCTCGGGGAGCACAATCTGGAAGTGTATGGCGGGTGGCTGGGGTTGGACGTCGAGGAACTGAAGCGGGCAGGGACGATTTAGTTGCCGCCGTTGAACTTCAGAACTGATAGGCGACGCCCAACCGCGATGCGTGCAGTATAGGTCGGAACTTCACCTCGGTAACCGCTCCCGACCCCTCGGTTAGACGCATCGTCAGTGGGGAATACATCGAGAAGCCATATTTGCCTCGCGCGATCCAGTTCCGATAGTCAATCGATTAGCCGACAGTTCCCCCGGCAAGGGTCCGTGTCAGTCTCATCGCAGTGATGCCCGATAACGCCTTCGTTTCATCAATTGCGACGAAAGGGATCGCCGGCGAGATAGAAGCTCGACACGTTCGAAACCTGACTGGCCTTGAGGGTGGCGGACACGATGGCGGGACCGGCGGCGAACAGTGAAATCAGCGTCTTGTCGCCGAACGGCAGCCCGACCCGCGCGCAGCGATCCGCTCCAGTCGACGTTGGTGCGAACCGCGAGAGCGTCTGTCGCCTGCCCGCCCAGGCAGCCGTCGCCGCCCGGTCCGCGGATCAGGTGCGACGGATCGGTGTCGTACGAGGACGTTGTCGCCCGCCGTGACGTTCTGCTCCAACTGCTCGGGCCGGGTCGCACCGGCGATCACGCTCGCACGGGGCTCTGCGCCAGCAGCCACGAGAACGCCAGCTTTGGCATCATTCGTATCATATCAGCAACGGAAGTGTTGCAGCCAAGGCCGATCGACGACACACGAGGGCCGGACGGTCCCGGATTACGGATTTCCATGACGGCTGTCCCCGGTTGTTGGTCGGCCGCAGGCCATCAATCAAACCAAGCCACGGGACATTGTCATCCGTTTCAAAATCGAAACGGCAACGCGGTCGCTCAGAACACGATCAGCTTGTCCACGCCGCTGTCACGGCCGGCCGGCGCGTTGAAATCGAGATCCGGCCCCACAGGCACGATCCCCGTGGGATTGATGCGCCGGTGGCTCATGTAATAGTGCCGCTTGATGTGGCCGAGATCGACCGTCTCGGCCACACCCTGGACCTGGAAAACGTCCCGTGTGTAAGCCGACAGATGTTTATAGTCGACAATGCGCCGTACATTGCATTTGAAATGACCATGATAGACCGCATCGAAACGAACAAGTGTCGTGAACACCCTGATATCAGCCTCTGTCAACATGTCGCCGCACAGAAACCGTGAGCGTGACAGCCGGTCTTCAAGCCAGTCCAGCGTCTCGAACAACGGCCCCACGGCGGCCTCGTAGGCGGCCTGGGAGGTGGCGAAACCGGCCTTGTAGACACCGTTGTTCAGCGTGTCGTAAACGCGCTGGTTGACCGCATCGATCTCGCCTCGCAGCGGCTGCGGATAGTAATCGCCCGCCTTCGCACCGGCAAAATCGAATGCCGAACCAAGCATGCGGATGATATCGGCGGATTCGTTGTTGACGATCGTCTGCGTGTGCTGATCCCACAGGATCGGCACCGTCGCCCGACCCGAGTATTGATCATCCGCGCGGGCATAAAGCTCATACACGTAACGGCTGTTGTAGAGCGTGTCAGGGACCACCCCCTCGCCGCCCGCGAATGTCCAGCCGTGCTCCGCCATCAGCCAGTGGGTTACTGAAACCGGAATGATGTCCTGCAGCCCCTTAAGCGCGCGCATGATCAGCGTCCGATGCGCCCACGGGCAGGCGAGCGAAACATAAAGGTGATATCGACCTGCCATGGCTCGGAAGCCGTCCTGTCCAGTGGGACCGGGCCGCCCGTCCGGCGTGATCCAGTTGCGGAAGGCGCTGTCGCGGCGCTCGAAATGCCCGTCCTTGGTTGGCGGGGGTTCTTGCTCCTGCCATACGCCGTTGATCAGCAGCCCCATTGCATGTCCCCTATTGTCCTCCCCGAAAGGTGTAAGCCTGTAATGCTAGTGGCCGCCGGCGAATTTCGGTTTCGACGGCCCGTCGGCGATCTCATCCACCAGTTTTCGGGTCATTGCTTCACCGAATGTCGAGAAGTCGTGCACCTCCAGCACGAAGCTGCCCGGGCCGCCTGTCACGTTCTCCCGATAATACTTCGCCAGGCCCCCGGGGGGCTGAACATGGGCGAAGGTCCAGGACACCGGATGGTCGTTGATGATCGCCAGCCCGTTGATGGTGATGCCGGCTTTCAACGCATCATCCCGAGCCTCGGCGACCTCACGGCCGGCGTTGTTGGTGCCGTCGCCGCAGACGTCGATCACGTGGCGAGTTGCGTTCATGCCGGTTTCAGCCAGAAGCTGCATGGCCTGATCAATCCCCGCGCTGATCGCGGTACGCCCCCAGAACGACCGAGGCTCCGCCGCCAATCGCTCGACGAACGCCTGCGCCGACGCTTTGCCGCTGATGACAGTCCAATCCAGCACGGTTCGAACCTCGAAGCTGCTGGCGAACTCCACATAGGCGACCGCGATCCTGCCGACGGGCCCGCCCTGGATCGCCTCCAGCACCTTCTGGCTGGCGAAGGCGCTGGCATAGCCGTCCTTCTCCAGCTTGAACTCGCTGTCATCAATGCTGCGGGAGACATCCGTGACCAGCACCAGCGCCACGTCCACGTCATCCGCCCGGGCTGGCTCAACTGCCATCATGGGCAGCGACAGCAACGCTGCCAACGGAACCAAGGCAATGCGCACCATTGGAGCAGGCCTCCCGCGATCAATGAGACACGCAGTATCAGACTCCCCAGGACGTCCTCGCGTCAAAGAAAATCCACCCGAAAACCCCTCGGGACCGTTCATCGGCCGGCGCGGCCTACTGGCTGGCCCAGACAATGCGGTGAATCCAGGTCACATCACTCAGATCGAAACTATAGTCGGGGTGCTCCGGGTTCAAGCTTTTCAACTCCACACGACGCGCGGAGCGGCGGGCCAACTGCTTGGCCATCACCTCGCCGCCCGATGTACGGACCACCACGCGGTCGCCGCGGCGAATCGGCGCCGATGGTGAGACGATCACCAGATCGCCGTCGCGGAACACGGGTTCCATCGATTCGCCGCTGATTTCAAGGGCGTAAGCGTTCGGATCGGCGATTTCCGGCAGACTGACCTCATCCCAGCTGCCACCCACCGGGTATCCGCCATCGTCGAAGTACCCCTCCCCTCCGGCCTGGGCCAGGCCGATCAGCGGCACGCGCCGGGAGATACTGCGTCCCGCCGCACTGCTCGCCAGGGCCCGCGCGCCGGAAACCAGCGACGTGAAACTCTCCAGCGAGGCGCCGGTCGCGTCCAACACCTTCGCCACGCTTTCCGTGCTGGGCCACCGGTTGCGACCGTCCGGCATCCGCCGCTTCGACGGGTTGAACGTGGTCGCGTCCAGCCCGGATCGCTTGGCCAGGCCGGACGCTGACAATCCGTTTTCCGCGGCCAATGTATCGATGGCACGCCAGACATCCTCATGTTTCATTCGGTCGGTTCCTGCTGCTCAAGGGGGCGAATCGCTGCTGGATCATTATCCTAGGAATTGGTCCCGAAAGAAATAGGAAAATCCACCAAATTTACTTGCAGCCGCATGCAACTTATGGTAGATAAATCTGGGGTCGCTACACGCCTCTATACCAAACAGGAACAAAATTCATGCCGATTGCCGCCCACCGCACTCGTGTCGAGGATCGTTTGCATGTCCGGAATGGCCCCCGGGTTCAACCGTTCGGCAGCGCGGAAGAGGCCTGGCTCTGGACAATGGCGGCGTTGACCGCCCGGCGTGAAGGTGCGCGTTATTCCGCCAACAAGGGTCTCGTCAGCCGGCCCTGCGATCCGGACGACGTGGTGAAATGCCTCGATGGGCTGTACCGCCAGAGACGTATCGACCTGGCGCACGCCCGCGTTCTGCGAATCTGGGGCGAGCGGCAGATGGCCCCGAGCCCTGCGGTTGCCGTCGAACGCCACGACCAACGGTTGTGGGTGGAGGCACTGGGAAGGCTGGAATGGCCGCTCCGGGTCAAAGGCATCGTCGTCTAAATTTCAAAATTAGGAAATTTATCGTTGACTTTGACTCCGACTTTCGCCTAATGTTCTTTCATCAACGGGCGACTTGCGCCCGTAGATGATCTCCTCCCCCCAAACTTGTAGCCGCTGCCCTCGGGTGGCGGCTTTTTTTATGGAAGGAACGCCGTCATGGCTTTCGCCATTCGCAATCTTTCGGTCCTGGCCTATGCGAACGGTTTCACGCTCTGGCACTACAAATCCGGCAAGGACACGCTGGACGCGATCAGCAGCGGAAATTACCTCGCCGACGCCAGTGACATGCTGACGGCCGGCGACCTCATCATGGTGACCGCCGCCGACGGCGCACGAATCCTGTGTGTCACACTGGCTGATCTCGAGACCGTGGTGACAGCGCCGTTGGCCTGATTCGGTTTCGTACGGTCTGAAGCGCCTCATTAAGGTCGGCGATCGAGGGATGTATTCGAAGACCAGGATGTTCAGCTAACCGCGTGGTCAGCCGGCAATCGAAGTACCTCCGTCGCGTGGCGTTGCCGGCCAGTTTGCGCGATTATGAAACGGTCGTCCTCCCGCTGGAAGCAAAGGCCCATGGCCATCAGCCGCTGAAGGCAGGGATCGTCCGCAAGTCCAGCCGGTCGGCCCGTCTGACCGCAAAGGTATAGCCGGTGGAGTGCGGCACGGCAGCATGTCTCAAGGTACGGTTGACGCCACATCAGCCCATCCTTCAGCAGGGCGGCGCCGCAGACAAGCCCCCACCTCTCCGCGCCTTGGGGACAAGGCACTTTGGACATCATATGACCCATCGTTACGACGCCCGGCAAGCCACGGGCGAAGCAAACGGAATTGCCGTCGAGTACCGCCAGATCGCCGGCGCGGTCCGGTCGTCATTCCTCAACTTCATCTATACGATCGTGATTCGTCGAATGCGCGAGTAAGCAATTGGATCCAGTTACCGTCTTTTCAGAAATTCCGACATCGGTCTGGGTTGCACTATCCGGCGGAATAAGCGGCGTCGGCACATGGGTGGTCAGTATGCGACAGATCACTGTTTCGGTCGACCGCATGCGGCTCAAGATGAACGCAGAGGCTTTGGCGGGTGAAACCGCGGAGCGTGGCGCGTTCCGCGCAGCGCTTATGGCCGATGTCGGCGAAATGCGGCGGTTGATGAAAGACTGCGAGGCCGACAGGGACCATCTGCGCACCCGTGTCAACGCCGCCGAGGAGCAAATCCTTGTCCTCAAGGCTTCAAACGAAATCATGGAACGATGGCTCGCGTTTTTCAAGGATCGAAAAGCGATGGAGATCCATATCCCTACCGGCACCGGACAGGAAACCTCAAGCGCCTGATCGACTTCATCACGAACCGAACACAGGATCCGGGCGCCCTGAACGCTTTGCTGAGCCACCGCCGACCCGGACGCCCTCCGGGCAGAGCATGAAAACTGGATCCCAACCGGGAAGTATATGAGCGCCGAGGGTTCGACCCTGGTTTCGCCCTTCCGGCCGGCAACGGTTCCATGCATAAGCGCCGCCCAATGACTTCGCTCTCATGGCTAGCAGCCGCCGCTTTCCCCGTCCTTCGCCTGCTCGACCCCGAACGGGCGCACACCATGGCGATCGAAGCGTTGTCACGAGGTCTCGTGCCGGGCGCGTCCGGATCCGACCATCCCGCGCTGGCGGTCACTTGCCTCGAGCGTCATTTCAGCAACCCCATCGGGCTGGCGGCCGGCTTCGATAAGAACGCCGCCGCGGGTCCGGCCCTGTTGCGACTGGGATTCGGGTTCGTGGAAACCGGCTCGGTCACCCCCCGTCCACAATCCGGCAACCCCAGACCGCGCATCTTCCGACTGACCGAAGACCGCGCCATCATCAACCGCCTGGGCTTCAACAACCAGGGCCTCGCGGTTTACGCCCGTAATCTCGGACGCCTTTCGGACCGCTCCGTTCCTGTGGGTGCCAATGTCGGCATCAACAAAGACGGCGCCGACCCCGTCCGGGACTATCCCGCCCTGATCGAGGCGATTCGCTCGCTGGTCGATTACGCCGTAGTCAATGTGTCCTCTCCGAACACCCCTGGCCTGCGCGACCTCCAGACCGAGACGCAACTCCGATCGATCCTGCGGGCGATACGCGCAGTTGCCGATCGGCCCCCCATCCTGGTCAAAATCGCCCCCGATCTTTCGGACGACGGCCTGGCCTCGGTTGTCGAAACCTGCGTGGAGGAAGGCGTTCAGGGTCTGATCGTCGGAAATACAACGATCTCCCGCCCGCCCGGGCTCAAATCCAGGCATGCACGACAGAGCGGTGGGCTGTCCGGCCTGCCGCTGCAACCGCTTTCCACCGCCATGCTCGCGCGGGCTTACGTTCGGGCGCGGGGCAGGTTGGTCCTCATCGGCGCCGGCGGCGTCTTCTCCGGCCGCGATGCGCTGACAAAAATCCAGGCCGGCGCCTCGCTCGTACAGCTCTACACCAGCTTCGCCTTCCACGGCCCCGCCTTGATCCCGCGCTTGAAGACCGAACTCCTGACCGCTGTGCGTGACGCGCGGTTCGCAACCGTCCAGGATGCGATCGGCACACGGGCGCAGGAACTGGCGGAGCGGATGTGATGGAACATTTTTCCCGGTTCGCCCCGTTGGCCGAGCGCTACAGCGGTTTCATCCTGGATCTTTGGGGCGTCATCCATGATGGGATCAACGCCTTCCCCCACGCGGTTGAGACGCTGAGGCAGCTTCGGGCAGCCGGCAAACGGACGCTGCTGCTGTCGAACGTCCCGCGTCCGAACGACGCGATCCAGAGCATGATGCGCAGCATGGGTATCGAGGATTCGCTTTACACGGCTGTCCTGACCAGCGGCGAGGCGGTTCGCCGCGCACTCCGGAACCCCCCCGATCTATGGTGGGCCGAACTCGGCACCCGCGTCTTTCACCTTGGCCCCGAACGCGACCGCCCGGTGCTCGATGGGCTGCCGCTGGCTGTGACGGACAATCCGGCCGACGCCGACTTCGTGCTGAACACCGGCCCCGACGATCATCGCAACCCCAGCGACATGGCGGAATTCGAATCCATTCTGGTCGAATGTGCGCGCCACCGCCTCAGGATGATCTGTGCCAATCCGGACCTGGAAGTCATCCGTGGCGGCGTCCGGGTGCTGTGTGCCGGCGCGCTCGCGGTTCGGTATCAGGAGCTTGGCGGTGATGTCCGGTCGCTGGGCAAACCCGATCCGGCGATCTACCAGCCTGTGCTCGAGCAACTCGGGCTGCCGCCGCGGGACGTGCTGGCCGTTGGAGACTCGCTGCGCACCGATATCGCCGGAGCGATCGGCGTTGATCTGGCGGCTTGCTGGGTCCTGGACGGCATCCACGGGGCAGAACTCAGGATGCCGGACGACGGAGCCTTCGATCTAGCCAGGGCGGAGCGGGCCGCGCGCGAAGCCGGTGTCCTCCCGGTCGCGACGGTGCCGCGTTTCGTCTGGTAATCCTGGGCGGCTCGCTTCATCCTGAAACGGGCCGCCTGCGATCACCGCTCCACCAGTCCCGGTTCAAGACAAGGCACGCCCTCGCTCGCGGCAGCGCGAAGCTGCGCCAACAGATTTTGCAGTTCCCGGATCGTGAACGGCTTGCGCAGCAGGCCGGCAAGCTGTCCCGCGGCGATATCGGCCTCGGATAGTTCCGCATAACCGGTTACCAGCGCGATGGGTGCCTTTATCCCCCGCTCCCGCAGCGCACGGGCAAGCTGGAGACCGTTCATTCCAGGCATGGCGTAGTCCAGCAGGATCAGCTTCGGTGGCGGCGACAGTTTGTCGACCAACGCCAGCGCCTGCTCCCCGCCCGAGGCTTGCGCCACCTCGCACCCCAGGTCCCGTGCCATTTCGACGGTCACCTGCCGGACAGCATGGTCATCGTCAACGACCAGAATGAGTTCGTTCCGCATCGCCGGGAGCAGCAGCTCGGGCAGTTCCTCGGCCGGTGCCGGCTCGGTCCCTTCAACCGCCATCGCCCGCGGCAGCGCGAGCGTCACGCGGGTCCCTTCGTTGGGGGCACTTTCGATCACCACGCTGCCACCGGATTGACGGGCCATCCCGTAGACCTGGCTCAGGCCCAGTCCGGAACCAGCACTGGGGCCTTTCGTCGTGAAGAAAGGATCGAACGCCCGGGCCTTCACCTCCGCCGACATGCCGATACCGGTGTCTGCGATACAGATCTGCACATACTCGCCGGGCGACAGCTCGTCGTCGGCATGGCCGCCGCTGCCGGGCTCGATCACCACGTTCGCCGTTCGGATGGTCAGCCGTCCGCCTTCCGGCATCGCATCGCGAGCGTTCAGGCAGAGGTTCAGGATCGCCGCTTCGACCTGGCTGGGATCGACCATGGCCGGCCAAAGGTAATCGGCAAGTTCGGGGACGACCTGAACCCGCCGTCCCAGCGTGCTGGTGGCGAGCGTGATCAGTTCGCGCAGCAGGGCATTAACGTCGGTGGCACGCGCGGCGAGTCGCTGACGGCGGGAGAATGCGAGCAGGCGCGACGTGAGCTGTCCACCCCGTGTCACCGCCCCGGTGGCACGTTCGATCAGCCGGAGCAGACGATCGGTGTCCGCGGTCGCCCAGTCATCGCCGGCCTGCGATACGCGGCGTTCCATGAGTTCCAGGTTTCCCAGCACGGTCGCGAGCATGTTATTGAAATCATGTGCGATGCCGCCGGCGAGTTGGCCGACGGCCTGCAGTTTCTGCGCCTGATGCAGCGCCGCCTCGGTTTTCTCGCGACCGGCTATTTCGACCTGGAGCCGGTTGTTGCTCTCCGACAACTCGCGCGTGCGTTCGGCCACCTGGGCTTCCAGGAAGCTGGATTGCATGCGCCGCTCCATCTCCCGAGCCTGCAATCCGGCCGCCATGGCGTCGAACGCCTGCGCCAGCGCGGTGAACTCGGATCCGGCGCCAGACAGACGGGCCCGCGCGCTCAGATCGCCTTCGCGCCATTTTCGGGCAGCTTGCAGCAGTGCTTCCGTCGGTTGGTCGATAAAGCGGCGGCCGGCGACCCAGGCGAGGATCAGGGTGACCAAAGCCGCACCGCCGATCACCAGCAGGTTCCGGTATGTGGCACGGTCGATGTCCGCCGTCAGGTCAGGCAGCACCAAGGTGTCGATGACCGCCAGCCCGCCTGGCGGTACGGCGGCGGGTACATAGGCCGCTACGATGGTGTGCCCGTCCGGATCAGCGACCGTCGCGACCCCTTGGTTGTCGCGTGTGACGAGTGGGCGCAGCCATTGTGGCACGATCCGGCCGTCCTGGTCGGCCAAAGCGGGAACCCGGGCGAGCACGCCGCCGTCATGGCCGGCAATGATCAAGGCCGACCGGGACATGGCGGGCGCCCGATCGACCTCTGCCATTTCGAGGTGCTTTTGCAGCCAGTCGATGCTGAGCGCAGCCAGCAGCACTCGGGGTTCATCGCCCGTGCCAGAGCCGGGTACACGAACCGCGATGGGTAAAAACCGGCTCGCCCGGCCCGGATCCGACTCCAACTGCCCCACGGTCAGATCCGAGGTGGCCAGCAAGCTTGCCAGCCAGGACAGATGACCGGCAGAAAACCCGTCGGGCGCACCGTCGGACGCGCACCGTATTGACCCGTCCGTCGATGAGAACAGTGCCAGAAACCGATACTGCGTGAGGTTCCGCCGCAGCGCGGTCAGCCGGTCGGTGCAGCCCTGGCCCGACGCAAGGTCGAACAGACCGGCCAGGGCACCAACCTGGTGAACACCTTCGATGATGCTGACCACGTCGGCATTAGCGAGTTCCGCCTGCCGCAACACGAGACCGCCTAATTGCTCGTGCCGCTCCTGGTACAGGTTGATCTGCGAATAGATCTGCGCCGCCAGGATGGGCAGCAGGCATCCAAGGATCAGCAGGACGAAACGCGTCGAAAGCCTCATATCAGCAAGCTCCGATCCGCCGCTTCTGCTCGGAGGAATACCTGTCGTGATGTCGTTATAATGAGCTCCGGCGCCATGTTTCATAACCCGCGAGCCTTGGTCTGCTGATCGCCTTTTGCCTGGGATTCGTCACCGCGTGGTTTCCGACTGAGCACGATGCCGCCGTCGAACGGAAAAGAACACGATTTCGTGCATTCAAGCGAGCAAATTTTGCTCCAACCCAGATTCACGATTTCGAGAGAATTACGCGGGGATACTGACAGAATCAGGGACTGACGAACGAACTTATGAACGAGTGCACAAATTATCCGATATCGAAACTACAATCTGCTACGAAGGTGGCCCATGTCCCATCCGACAACGAAATCGTTGCTGTGATGGAGATCGATTGGAGGACCGCCGGTCCCTGTGATCTCTCCCGAAACGGCGCCGTCGACGGTTCGGCCGCGCGCAACGTGAAAGTTCAACGTCGAGATCGATAGCAAAAGGAAGGCGATCGCTGAGCCTATATACGCCGTGCTCGCCCATCTTTGGATTTGTATAAGTCAGCGTTTACGCTGACTGGTATGCGCGTAGGATGGTGTGGCGGCTGCACGCAAAATCCGACCGGTTCGGCTGGCGCCACCTGCCGACTGACGCCGGCGATAGTTCTACGAGACAACGGATGAACAAGCGGTCACCGCACGGCTTCTTCGCGCGGTCTATTCCAGCGGCACGCTGATGCTCACGCCTGGCGTCTGGATCGGCTTGCGGTCTTCGCTGGTCTGATACCGCGAGCCAGGCGCGAATCCCAAGCCCGGGTCATACGGTTTGGCGCGATAGAGCCGGACGTCGACGCTTGGCGCGTCCGAAGCCGCGACCTCGGGCGCGCGGGCATCGGGGTTCGGGACAGGGGCGATCTCGGCGAGCGGAGGATCTTCTGGCGGAATCGGCGGCACCGGAAGCTCATCCGCCATCGCTCCGACATGCAGCATCAGCAGCGTCCCCAGCAGGATGGATGTGGTCGTCAGGATGCGCGTCATGGTGCCGATTCCTTCAGCGGGTTCGCCGTCGCCGCTTGTGGCTGAGTCCGCGGGGGCTTTTCCAGGGGCATACGGTGTTCGCCCCGTCGATCCTCTGGTGGGTTGCCGGCGGGCTTGCCCATGGGTCCCCCTCCTGCCTCCCGCCACGCATTCAATGCCCACCGGACGGACGGGAACGCAATCTCGTCCCAGGGAATTTCATCCGGCCCGAACATGCGCACGTCGAGACTTTCCGGCCCGGCGCCAAACGCCGGCGGTCCGGCATCGCTGAAACGGGCGCGGAAAATGACCTGGACCTGCCCGATTCGGGAGATGCTGAAAATCCCGATGATTCCCTCGACCGTGATCATCGCCTGGGCTTCTTCCAGCGCTTCGCGCGCCGCGCCCTCGTCCAGGGTTTCGCCCAGTTCGAGAAATCCGGCTGGAAGCGTCCAAAACCCTTTGCGCGGCTCGATGGCTCGGCGACACATCAGAACGCGACCGGCCGATACAACAACGGAGCCGACGATCACCTTCGGGTTCTCGTAGGCAACGTAACCACAATCCGCGCAAACCATCCGCTCGCGGTTGTCTCCGTCGGGAACTTTACGGATGAACGACGACATGACGGCAAGCTGACGTGTCAGCCAGCCGGGATCAAGCCCCGAAAATGGCTATGGTCAGGTTTGATCCCGCCGGCGGCGGGTGCGATGCGCCCGGCTGGGCAGTGCGGCGTGCCGCTATGCCATGATATCGAGCAGCGATCCCCGCGGCAGGTTGCGCGGCGGAGTCGCGGGTTGGTTCGGCGCCGATGGGGACAACGACCTGGGTGGCGCCGGCAGGATGGGAGCAGCCGCGGGCGGCGTTGATAGAACCCGCGCCTGTTGAATGTTGGCGGGCCCAGCCGGAGAGGGGGAGGCAGGCGCCGGCGGAGCGGCGGCCGCCGGCTTGCCGGCCGGGGCAGTCGCGTTTGCGATTCCTATGAATGTCGCGGGTGACAACATGATGCGGCGGACCATAGTGCATCAGACGTAAACGAACCGTTAAAAGCGCCCCGGCCAACGGCGAAAACATCGACCTGCCGTCTTTCCTTCCCGGGCGGGGGCAACGCCAGATGGTGTCAGACGACCTCGCTCCGGACCATCTCACGTAACGTTCTTGCCGTGTCGATGAAGTCGCTCGCCAACGCCGCTGTCACGGCCGGTCCGAGCGACGCCATATCGCCCTCCCGTGCCGCAGCGATGATCGTCCGCAGGCGCGCCTCCATGGCGGCCATGCCATAGCCGGAGGCCATGCCGACCAAAGCGTGCGCATGCGCCGTGATCGCTGCCGGTGCACCCGCCGCCAGCGCTCGACGTAAAGCCGGAAGCCGGTGGTTCATGTCGACAAGACATTCTTCGATCAGGTTCGTGAACGTGTCGGTTGGAAGGTTGCTGCGAAGTTCATCGATCCGATCGGCGGCCAGGATCGGCATGATCCTCGAATCGCCTGGTCTTGACGGCACCGGCCTGCCGGTGGCCTGGCGAACCGGAGCCGCCTGCAACGCTCCCGTCGGGGCACGAGCCATTTTGGCCGACCACACATGCCGGTCCAAAACGTCAAGGAGTTCCGATAGCCTTACAGGTTTGCCGAGAAACCCGTCCATCCCCGCCGCCTTGAAGAGCGCT
This sequence comes from Rhodopila sp., assembly GCA_050010355.1. Lineage (GTDB taxonomy): Bacteria > Pseudomonadota > Alphaproteobacteria > Acetobacterales > Acetobacteraceae > Rhodopila. The sequence continues at coordinate 36,895 of JBEKLE010000005.1, forward strand.
TCATCCTGCGGGCCGACATTTGCGGTCAGCGCAACAATCGGGGTGGACCGGGCGGGCTCCGGCAGGGTGCGGATGATCTGCGTGGCCTCCTGGCCACTCATGCCGGGCATGAAAATGTCCATGAACACCAGATCATATGGCGCCGCCTGGATCGCCTGGATCGCGGCCGGTCCGCTCGCGGCGACATCCACATGATGTCCCTCGCGGCGCAGCAGAGTCGTGGCCACCAACTGATTGGCCACGATATCCTCAGCGAGAAGAATGCGTGTTCGGGGCTTTGGCCGGGCCGGCACTTTGTCGATGGCCGGTGCAGCCCGTTGCGATGACGCCTCGCCGGTCATACCCGAGGCGAAACCCGCTTCATCTGGCGCCGAGCGGAAAGGCAGCGCCGTGGCGGGAAGCGCGAGCCAGAAAGCATTGCCTTCCCGCTCGTTGTCGGATCTTCCGTCGCCTGGCTGTCCTGGCACGCCCTCGCGCGGCCCCCCTTGGCCCGGGCGCCACACCTCGCAGCCGATCGCGCCGCCCAGCAATGTCACTAGGTGGTGGCAGATCGACAGCCCCAGACCTGTCCCGGCTTGATCATTGCCTTCGGGCCGGTCCAGCCTTGCAAACGGATGGAACAACCGTGCCCGAGCGTCAGGCGCGATGACCGGACCGCCGTCGCGCACGGTCAGCCTGACCGCATCAAGCGGCCCGAGACCTGGTTCGGCCGTCAGCCACACCTCGCCGGGACGGGCATATTTCACCGCGTTCGAGACCAGATTGAGCAGCACCTGGCGCAGCCGGCCGGGATCGGTCAGCAGCGTCTCCGGCGTGCCCTCGGTGGCGGTGACGCGGATTGTTATGCCGCGTTCGGCCGCATGTGCGGTGAACATCTCGGCTGAGCTTTCCAGCAGCGGGCGAAGCTCGAACAGGCTGGGCCGGATGGACAGCTTGCCGGCTTCCATCTGGGACAGGTCCAGGATGTCGTTGATCAGCCCAAACAACGCGTCGCCGGACCGGCGTGCGGTCAACAGCAGCGATCGCTGCGCCGGAGCGAGCAGCGACTGCTGGCCCGGAGCGAGCAGCGACTGATGGCCCGGAGCGAGCAGCGACTGCTGGCCCGGAGCGAGCAGCGACTGATGGCCCGGAGCGAGCAGCGACTGCTGGCCCGGAGCGAGCAGCGACTGCTGGCCCGGGGCGAGAACACTGTCGCTCAGCAGCCTCACCGTGTTGAGCAATGCGTTCAGCGGCGTCCGGATCTCGTGGCTGACGATTGCCACGAACCGTGACTTCTCGCTGTTCGCGTTTTCGGCCGCGGCCGTCGCGCGGCGAAGCGCTTCCTCGGCCAGCTTGTGTTCGGTAATATCGGAGTAGAGGGTCACGAAGCCGCCGTCGGGGAGGCGGTTCCGCCGGAGTTCCAGCGTGCGGCCGTCCGGCCGTCGCCGCTGTGTCACACCGAACGGTGCGACGAGCAGGTGCGCCATCCGGCGGTCGACCTCAGCTTCCGGATCAGCGATGGTGCCGAACTGGCCCGTCCTGATCTGGGCGTGGAGGATGTCCTCCATCGGCAGGCCGACTCGCAGGATTTCAGCCGGAACCCCGGCGATTTCCGGGAACCGCGCGTTCCATTCGACCAGACGCATCTGGGCATCGATCAACGAGACACCGTCACTCATGCCGGCCAGGGTTGCCTCAAGCTGCTCGGCCTTCGCGGCTGAAACGGCCCTTGCAAACTCCATCTGCGAATTGGACGCGGCCAGAATGGCTCGGTCCTCCGCGACCGACGCCTCCCGCCGGCGGGCCAGGCGCGTTCCCTGGACCAGCACCAGCGCCAGACCGGCCAGCAAGGCAGTGATGCAGCCCGCGAACAGGTCCGCCTGCTGGCGCCAGACCGTGGCTGGCCGCATCGCCTCTTCCTCGCTCATCGCCACGACGACAGCGAGATTCCGCCCGGGGAGGCGGCGAAAGGCGTGGATGCGCCGGACCGCGTCGCCGGCCGACGGACCGGTCCATACGCCACTGCCGGTCTCCCGGATGGCTGCGAACATTGTGGTGTCACCGACGTCGGCGTCGGGATCGATGGCGGATGGCCCGACCTTGGCGCGCAGCCTGCCATCGTCCAGGCCCGCCAGGGTGACGAAGATGCCCAAATCGGGCTGGCCGACGATGTCGGTGATCGCGGCGATCCGGTAGTCGGCATCGATCACGCCGGCGAATGACCCGTCACGGTGGTGCAGCGCCCGCGCGACATTCATGTGCCACTGCCGCAGGACGCCGACGAGCGTGGCGGGGCCGATATAAATCCCGTCTGTCAGAGTCTTGCCCGCGTTCGGCTGGTCCGCCAGCGCGCGAAAATAGCCCAGCCCGGAGACGTTCTGATTGATCGCCTCGCTGACCGAGGACTGGCGGATGATACCGCTTTCGTCGGTCAGGACCATATCGCGGCTGCGCCCGTTCAGCACAAACGCCCGGTCACGCCAGGCTTCCAGGTCAAAGCGCCCCGGATCGCTCTCCCAGGAGGTAACGAGGAGCCGCAGGGTCTGGTCGAGGGCCAGGATATGGCGGTTGATCTGTTCCGCGAAGGTCAGCGCCTGGCTGGCGAGGGTCGCCGTCACCCGGTCGGTGTTTTCAAGTTGCTGGGCAGAGATCGTCCGAATCGTGCCGATCCAGGTCAGAGCGATCAGGAGGACAGCCGCCACGCCGGTGCAGCCGGCCGCTCTGAGGTGCTTGTCCGGCTTCATGATCCAGGCGGCATCAAGGCGGAACCGTTGGTTCTATGTACCGAAGTTGCCATGCGTTGGGTCTCCTAGACCCACCGCTGCCCGAAATACAACTTCGTTGCGTTGTATGCGTCCTGCCGGGTACTGGGGCGGGAACGCGACATACCAGCAGCGCGCTTGCCCTGATAGGTCCGCGGTGCGATTGTCCGGCTGTTTTGGTCGGCTGGGGTTCCGGTCCCCACTGATCTCCGGCTAAGAGGATAAGATGACAAAGATCAAGGTCAAGACCCCGGTTGTCGAGTTGGACGGGGACGAGATGACCCGCATCATCTGGGGATTTATCAAGGAAAAGCTTATCCTTCCCTATCTCGATATTGATCTGAAATACTACGACCTCGGCATGGAATATCGCGACCGGACCGACGATCAGGTGACGGTCGATGCGGCCCGTGCGATCGCGAAATTTGGGGTCGGCGTGAAATGCGCGACCATCACCCCGGACGAGGCGCGGGTGAAAGAATTCGACCTAAAGCGGATGTATCGCAGCCCGAACGGCACATTGCGCAATATTCTCGACGGCACGATTTTTCGCGAACCGATCATTTGCCAGAACGTGCCCCGTCTGGTGCCGCACTGGACCCACCCGATCGTCATCGGCCGCCACGCCTACGGCGACGTCTATCGCGCCACGGAACTCAGAATCCCCGGGCCAGGCAAGGTCACCATCACCTACCAGCCCGCTGATGGCGGCCCGTCGCAGACGCTGGAGGTCCATAACTTCATCGACGACGGCGGTGTGGCGATGGCCATGCACAACACCCGCAGGTCGATCGAGGGCTTCGCCCGCGCCAGCTTCAACTACGCCCTGATGCGCGGCTGGCCGCTGTATTTCTCGACCAAGAACACCATCCTGAAAACCTATGACGGCTTCTTCAAGGACATCTTCGAGACCATCTACCAAAACGAGTTCAAGACCGAGTTCACCAAACGCGGCCTCACCTATGAGCACCGGCTGATCGACGATATGGTCGCCTGTGCACTGAAGTGGAACGGCGACTACGTCTGGGCCTGCAAGAACTACGACGGCGACGTGCAGTCCGACACTGTCGCCCAGGGCTTCGGCTCGCTCGGTCTCATGACCTCGGTGCTGCTCAGCCCGGACGGGACCAAGGTGGAAGCCGAGGCGGCGCACGGCACCGTCACCCGGCATTTTCGCCAGCACCAGCAGGGCAAGGAGACATCCACCAATCCGATCGCCTCTATCTTCGCGTGGACCCGCGGCCTGATCTATCGCGGCAGGTTCGACAACACGCCCGATGTGACGGCCTTCGCCGAGACGCTCGAAAAGGTCTGCATCGAGACGGTGGAAGCCGGCTACATGACCCGCGACCTGTCGACCCTGATCGGCCCCGACCAGCCCTGGCTGAACACGCAGGCGTTCCTGGCAAAGCTGGACGACAACCTCCAGAAGGCGATGAAATAACCATTGGTATCGCGCATCTTCGTGGGGAAACGAACATGGACGACGCAACCGAAATCAGCGGCCTTCGGGACTATCCGCTTGCCCGCCGCGGGGTGCTCATGACCGGATTGATCAGCGGCTTCACCCTGGCCACCCAGCGGGTCGAGGCACAGGCGATCCACACCGACACGACCGGCATCGACGCCGGCGAGACCCAGATCCCGACCACCAACGGCAAGCTGCCGGCCTATTATGCCAGGCCCACGCATAAGGGGTCGGTCCCTGTGATTTTGGTGAACGAGGAGATCTTCGGCGTCCACGAGTACATCAAGGACGTGTGCCGGCGCCTCGCCAAGGCCGGATATCTCGCGGTCGCGACCGAGTATTACGCCCGTATCGGCGATCTCTCGAAGATGACCGACGTACAGCAGATCGTCACCGACGTGATCTCCAAGACGCCGGACGACCAGTATATGTCGGACCTCGATTCGACCGCCGCCTGGGCGCTTGAAAACGGCGGGAGTTCAACTCGGGTCGCGGTCATCGGCTTCTGCCGCGGCGGCCGGCAGACCTGGCTTTATGCCGCGCATAGCCCGCACCTGAAAGCGGCCGTCGCATTCTACGGCCCGCTGCTCGGAATCCCGTCGCCGATCCAGCCGCAAACGGCCATGGACATCGCCGCTGAGATCAAGTGCCCGCTGCTGGCGCTTTATGGCGGTCAGGACGCCAGTATCACGGTCGAATCCGTTCGACAGGCGGAGGCCAAGGCCAAGGCCGCACATAAACTGGTCGACATCGTCATCTATCCGGACGCGCCACACGGCTTCCATGCGGATTACCGGCCGAGCTACCGGCAGGCGGATGCCGAAGATGCCTGGAAGCGCACCTTGGCGTGGTTCCACCGGTTCGGCGTGATACCGGCCGGCTGAAGGCCGGAGGATCAGGGCCGGATTGCGAGTTCCTCAGCCTCATAAGCGGTCCCGGGCAAACACCGCTCCGTGCCGCAGGCAACGCAGCGATCGTAGCAGGTCGATGCTTGCGAGACGATCGCTCGACCCGACGACGGGCGACGGGACCGCGCGTCACGCCTGACGCAACAATCAATCCGCTCGCGCTTACGTCCGCTGGGGCATCGCCTGCGGGATGATCGTGGTGACGATCGATGCGTCTAAAGCTTCGTAATCATGGTAACCGATCGTGGTGTAAAGTTCTGCGCGGGTCTGCATGTCGTCGACCATGTTCTGCGTGCCGCCGTCCTTCCTGATCGCGGCATACAGCCTTTGTTGAGCCTTGTTGGCGACGCGCAAACTGCTCACCGGCCAGATCACCATCTTGTAGCCCATCGCCTCGAATTCGGACGCAGTGAAGAACGGCGTGCGGCCGAACTCGGTCATGTTCGCCAGCAACGGCACGCCGGGCAGCCGCGCGGCGACCTCCGCGAACATTTCGGTCGTGATCAATGCCTCCGGGAAGATGGCGTCCGCGCCCGCCTCGATGAACAGTTTCGCCCGGCCAACGCAGCCGTCGATGCCCTCCGAGGCCGCGGCGTCGGTGCGGGCAATAATATAGAGGTGACGCCGAGCCTTGCGGGCGGCAGCGATCTTGGCGGCCATGTCGTGCGGGTCGGCGAGACGCTTGTCGTTCAGGTGGCCGCACTTCTTGGGCAACAACTGATCCTCGATATGGACCGCGCCGGCGCCGGCGTCCTCGAAGCTGCGGATCATGTGCATGACGTTCAGCGCTTCGCCGTAGCCGGTGTCGCCGTCGACCAGCAGCGGCAGGCCGGTGGCGCGGGCGATCTGGCGGACGAAAAAGCAGACTTCGTCCACCGTGATCATGCCGAGGTCCGGGATGCCCATCGAGGCAGTCATCGCAGCGCCGGAGAGATACAGGCCCTCAAAACCCGCCTGTTTTGCCTGAAGGCCGGCCTGACCATTGTGGGCGCCGGGAAGCTGGACGATCCCGGGGCGGGCGAGCAGCGCGCGAAAGCGGTCTCCCGCAGGGGCGGTGGGAAGGTCGTCGGCGACGAGGTAGGTCATGGTTCGGACTCCTTTTCGGGTCCGGATAGCGGATTGGGGGACAGAAGAACAGGGCGCCTCCCCGTTGGACAATGCTGGAGAGCCATGATAAGCTAGCTTGTACTGGCTCTCAGGAGGGTATCGATGCATGAGGTTGGCGCCTTTGAGGCAAAGAACAGGCTTGGACATCTGCTCGATCTGGTTGAGCGCGGGGAAGAAGTCATGATTACCCGCCGGGGGAAGGAGGTTGCGCGGCTGGTGCCCGCCCGAGCGACTGTCAGCCGCGACGACGCTCGCGCAGCGGTGGCGCGTATCCGTACCCGTTCGGAGCAGCAGAAGCTCGGTCGTTTCGAGTGGGACGAGTGGAAAGAATACCGCGACGAGGGGCGTCCGTGAGCCTCGTTCTCGACATCTCCGCTGCCCTTGCCTGGATTTACGGCGACGAAACGACCGGACCTATCCGAGCCGTGTTTGATCAGGTCGTCGAAGCGGGTGCGATCGTGCCCGGCCTGTGGAGGCTGGAAGTCGCTAACAGCCTGACGATGGGCGTCAGACGCGGCCGCATCGACGCGGATTTCCGCCGGGCAGCCTTGGCCGATCTGGCGCTGCTGGACATCGCGACGGACCAGCGCACCGATGCGCATGCCTGGGGCGAGACGCTCGCCCTGGCTGATCGCTGCCGGCTGACCTTGTATGACGCGACCTATCTCGAACTGGCGCAGCGCCGGACGCTACCGCTCGCAACGCTTGATCGGGACCTGCAGGCGGCAGCGCGAGCCCTTGGGGTTCGATTGCTCGGGGGCGGCTGAGGCGGCGCATCGGGTTGCGCCATGAGATCCGAAGCTGCTCGGCCGCCAAACAATACCGACAACCTGACTGTAGAGCAGGCCGTCAATGAACGGAGGCGGCAGTTCACAATACGCACGACCAAAAAATTCATTCCTCGCTGCTCAAACCCATTTCGTAACAGTATTATTTTCGCCGAAGATTCCCGTTGGCTTGCGTCGGATCTTAGCCGGCGTACCACCAGTCAATGCCAATCCCCTGTTCCTGAGGTGTCGCAAAACATAATGTCGCACAACATAGAGAACGGTCATAGCGACGCAGCCTGCTACGCCGCACTAAACACCAAATTAGCGATATCATAACGAATTGATACAAAAACTTCTGTTATCCCAGCGCGGATCTTCCAGGCGTGTCCGCTTTACGGTAAGCTTGGCCGGGAAAGCGACCCCGTCTGAATTTAACGCGTATGCACGCAAAACCGGAGTACGATGGGACGTGAGAGATCTCGCATACAGCACCGTCAGCCAACTCTCCGCGGCCCTGGCGGCGCGTCAGATTTCAGCGTCCGAACTGGCCGAACAAATGATTGCGCGCATAGAAGTCTTGGACGGGCGCACCAACGCAGTCGTGGTCCGGGACTTCGCGGCGGCACGGTTGGCCGCGCATCAAGCCGATGCCGCCCTGCTGCGAGGGGAACGACGCCCTTTGCTGGGTGTTCCGATGACCATCAAGGAAAGCTTCAACGTCACGGGCCTGCCCACGACCTGGGGAATACCGGCGTTCAAGCATTTCCGCCCGGCGGAAGACGCCGCTGTGGTCGAGCGTGTCAAAGCGGCGGACGCGGTGATCCTGGGCAAAACAAACGTGCCGCTCGGTCTCGGCGACTGGCAGTCGTACAACGACGTTTACGGGACGACCAACAACCCCTGGGACCTCGGCCGCACACCGGGCGGCTCGTCCGGCGGCGCCGCCGCTGCTCTGGCCGCCGGCTACACACCGCTGGAAATCGGTTCCGACATCGGCGGCTCGCTGCGTGCGCCCGCGCATTACTGTGGAGTCTACGCCCATAAACCCAGCCTTGGTCTGGTGCCGGTGCGTGGCCACGTGCCTCCGCAGATGCCTTCCCTGCCGCGCGACAGCGATCTCATGGTCGTGGGGCCGATGGCTCGGTGCGCCGCGGACCTCGAACTGCTGCTCGATGTGATCGCGGGTCCCGATGCGCCCGCGGCTGCCGGTTACCGTCTCGCGCTGCCGCCGTCGAGGCACGACAAGCTGCAGGACTTTCGTGTCCTCATTCTCGATACGCATCCGCTGCTCCCAACCGGGAACGACGTCGCCACGGCCATCGAGCAGTTGGCGGCCCGCCTCGAACCCACCGTGGGCAAGATGGCGCGGGCAAGTGCCCTGCTGCCGGATCTCGCCATGAATGCGCGCACCTATATGCAGTTGCTCGGTTCCGCGTTCGGCGCGGACGTGCCGCCGGAGGAGTATCAACGATGGCAGGCGCTCGCGGCATCATTCGCGCCGGGTGACAACAGCCTGCGCGCGGTGAGCGCAAGAGGCCGGGTCCTCAGCCACCGCGACTGGATCATGGCGGACCGTATCCGTGAGGGCCAAAAGCAACGCTGGCGCGCCTTGTTCCGGGAGTGGGATGTGGTCATCTGCCCGATCCTCCCGACACCGGCGTTCCCGCACGACCACTCGCCACAGGGCGCGCGACGCATCAGCATCGACGGCCGGGACTACGACTACGAAGACCAGTTGATCTGGGCCGGCGTCGCAACACTTCCGGGACTTCCGGCGACCGCGATGCCGATCGGCCTCTCGCAGACCGGGCTGCCGGTCGGGGTCCAAGTCGTCGGACCCTTCCTGGAAGACCGCACGACCATCGCCTTCGCGGACTACGTCGAACAGGCCTTCGGTGGATTTGTCGCCCCGACGTTCGGGACGTGTTGAGCGATATCACGCATCTCCGGGAAGGCCGGCCCCTGTAATGAGGGCAGCCGACAAGCTTACCTGTCGAGATCCGTCCCATTCGGAGGTAGAAAGGTCACGGTGACTCGGCAATCCACCAACGGGTCGCTCTTTCTTTCGCTGGTTCTGTTCTGGATCACGATGCTTGCCCCATCAGAGAATGCATAGACAGTCTCAGTCGTATGTTTTTCAGTGAGACCCAGCACGATTTCCTCGAAAGAACGCCTGAGATCTCTGTGTTGGCGAGAGACATTCGGGGACCCATACATATCTGTCAGCCACGACGCCGCAGCCTCCTCCTGTTGGAGGCAATCGAGAACATCTTGATGATGCCAAAGTCCTTTCCAGTTCCCGTCAAACGGCGTGAGCCGGATCGCCCGGACGTGCGCGTCATCCTTTGAGAAGAAAATCGTCCCCGTGTAAGCCTTACCGGCGATCTCGATGATGTCGCGCATTGATTCGATGAAACCATACTCTCCGCCAACGTTTGATTCGTTGAGCTTGTCCTGACCCGCTTGCTTCACCTGCGCCCTGCTCATATCGAAGGTGAAGTCACCCCACCCTTTGAGAGTATCGCGGTCTTCTGACGCCGCCACACAAAGCAATGCCGCAACCGCGCAGACATGTCGGCGAGCCGTCTTACGCATGGCCTTCCCTTGCTGCGGGACCCTGAAATGCTGTCGCTTAAACCCACACTTTGGCGTTGCAACGTCCCCCGGGACACTTTGGTCGTCACTGAAACTCAGATTCCAGACGTCCTCACTATCAGTCCGGAATAAGCCTTTACGATCCTTTTTGCAACGTTTAGCGGATTTTTCCAGGAAAGGATAATATGCCGTCCCATCAGGCCGCGATCCAGCACAATCCGGCTAAGAAACCGGCCTGCCCTATGCATGACTCTCCGGCGGCGAAACCGGTATATGACGGACTTACGCAGCCACCTTCCTCTGCTTCGGCCACCTCGCGGCTACCTGCGGCAGCACCTCCTCCACCAGCCGTTTCGTCTGCGCCAGCATCTCCGCATCGCCATCCGCGATCGGGCGCAGAATGAACTTCGAAGCACCGGCCTCAATGTAGGCGCTCAGGCGCCGCAGGATAACATCGGCATCGCCCATCGCGAACAGGTCCCTGGGATCGCGGCCGGTGCGCGCGCGATACTGCTCCATCACCTTTGCCACGCCGGGATCGTCCGGCCCCCCGAACCGGAACGCGAACGCGGCGCCATAATGATCCTCATCGATCGTCCGCCCGCTCACCAGCAGCGCTTGCTTGATCCCAGCGATCACCTCTCCCACCGCCTCCGGTGTCTCCGGCCCTGCCTGCCAGCCGGTGCCGATCCGCGCGGTGCGCTTGATCGCCGCCTCGGAGGAACCGCCGATCCACATCGGCAGATCCGGCTGCTCCGGCACCGGCGCGATCGAGGCTTTGCTCAGCTTGAAGTGCCGCCCATCGAAGTCCAGCGCCTCGCCGGACCACAGGCGGCTGATAATCTCCAGTGCCTCATCCGTCTTGCGCCCGCGCGTCGTCGTATCGATGTGCATGGAGACCCATTCCGCCCCACGCGGACTGCCGATCCCGAAGCCCGGCAGCAGCCGCCCGTTGGACAGGACGTCGATCGTCGCGCACTGCTTGGCCAGCAGCAC
>JBEKLE010000006.1:0-45975 GCA_050010355.1 Rhodopila sp.
CATCGTCGGGATCAGGTCGTAAAGCATGCAGGCCTGACGGAACAGCGAATGGACCCGGCGCTTGGCTGTATTGGTCTTGAGCATCCGATCATAGCCCAGCGCCTCGCCAGCCGCGCCGAGCAGCGTCAACAGCACCACCGCGAAAGCGTTGATCAGCCACAGCCGATCGCGCCGCTCGGGGGTTTTGACATGCATCGAACCTATCCCCATACCGAACCGCAGGTCCTTGGTATCGCGCAGGCCACGGCCTGACCATCGCCCGCGAAGAAATGGACATTCGTTACTTCGGCCTGCTTCGCCTCGCACAACATTTCGGCCCCACGATGCACGCCCGCGGCGCCGACGGCGTCAACGCGGCAGCCGGGTTCGTGGACCTCCTGTCCGTTCACGCACTGATCAACTGGCCACAATACGGCGCCTTCTCCGCCGCCGAAGCCGCCTGCCTGGCCGCACAGGCCCTGCGCGCCGAACTCCGAGGCGGCGGCGTCAAAGTGCTGAACATGTTCACCGGCCCGCTCGATACCGAATGGTTCCAGTCGGTGCCGCCCCCGAAACTCTCGCCGGCCGCGTTGGACGCCGCAACCGTCGACGCACTCCGAAACGGCATCGAAGACGCCACCGTCGGCGACACAGCCCAGGATATCCGCGCCCGCCTCGATGTACAGCCAAAAGCCCTGGAACGGGAGCTCGGACAATGAGCGCCCTTCTCACGCTCATCACCGCTCTGGCCGCCGGAACGGTCCGCATGATCGACCTGACCCACACCCTGGCCCCCGAGTTCCCGACCATCGTGATGCCGCGGAACTCGGCCAGTGCGCCCCGTTCCGCATGGAGGAAGTTTCCCGCTATGACGAACGCGGTCCCGCTTGGTACTGGAACAACTTTTAGATAGGCGAGCACACCGGCCCCACTTCGACGCCCCGATCCATTGGGTCACCGGCAAGGAACTTCCGGACAACGCCGTCGATACGATCCCCCCCGCCCACTTCCTCGCCCCTGCCTGCGTGATCGACTGCTCAGCCGAATCCGCCGCCGACCCCGACTTCGTCCTGACAATCCCGTTCGTCGAAACCTGGGAAACCCGGCACGGCCGCGTCCCGCCTAAATCATGGGTCCTGCTCCGCACCGACTGGCACAAGCGTCCGCCGAAACAATACGTCAACCTGCTCGACGACGGCCCCCATTCCCCCGGCCCCGGGCTCCGGCAGTGGTCCAGTGGCTGGTCGAACAACGCGATGTCCACGGCTTCGGCACCGAAACCATTGGCACCGACGCCGGTCAGGCCGCCGATTTCAACCCGCCCTATCCCGCGCACCATTACATGCACGGCCGAGGTCGTTACGGCCTCCAGTGCCTGGCGAACCTCGACGAGCTCCCACCCGCGCGGTGCTGCTGACCGCGCCGCTGAAGATCCGCCAAGGCTCCGGCAGCCCCCTCCGCGTATTGGCACTGATCGAGACGACACCATGACCGTCGCCGTCGTCACCGGCGGCAGCACCGGCATCGGCGCCGCCATCTGCACCCACATGCTCGATGGCGCCTACCGCGTCGTCTCAATAGCCCGCCGCGAACCGGCCGATCCACGCTGCGAGCATATCGAAGTCGACCTCCTCGATCCCGTCGCGACGGCGCAAGCGGCCCAGGACATCGCCGCCCGCCACGCCATCACTCACATCATCCATAACGCCGGCGTGATAAAACCCGCACTTCTCCCGGACGTGACACCCACCGACCTCGCCGCCCTCACGCGACTCCACCTCAACGCCGCGCTCGCATTAACCCAGGCCGCACTTCCCTCAATGCGCGCCGCCGGCTATGGCCGCATCGTCCTGATTTCCTCTCGCGCCGCTCTCGGCCTTGCCACCCGCACCGCCTATTCCGCAACCAAAGCCGCAATGATCGGGATGGCCCGCACCTGGGCGCTGGAACTCGCACCCGACGGCATCACGGTAAATGTCGTCGCCCCCGGCCCGATTCGTGAAACCGAAATGTTCCACGACGTGGTCCCCGCCGACAGTCCCCGCGAAGCAGCCCTCGCCGCCGCCATCCCGGTCAAGCGCCTTGGCGCGCCCGATGACGTCGCGCGGGCCGTGATGTTCTTCGCCAACCCGACCGGCAGCTTCATCACCGGGCAGACCTGTTCGTCTGCGGCGGGTCCAGCATCGGATCGATCACGATATAAAAAGGCAACGCGATGCGTCTCAACGCCATAAAGGCCGAACGCGAAGGCTACGACGCCTTCATCATCGGTCACTTCCAGGGCGCCGGTCTCTACGAGTGCCGCTCAGTCGTCGACATCCCCGTCGTCGCCCTCGGCGAGGCGTCCATGCTGCACGCCTGCCAGCTCGGTCAGCGAACCGGTATCGTTACGATCAATCCGCGCTACATCTCGTGGTTCCATCACCAGATCCGCAAATACGGGCTGGAGCACCGGGTGACCGGCGCCCACGCAATGACCTTCGAGCCCGGCGAGATCCTCCGTGCCGATGAAAACGACGACCTCGCCAGGACCGTGGAGCAGAAATACGCTGAACAGGCCAGGCATCTCGTCGCTCAGGGCATCGACGTCCTGGTGGCATCCCGATGCTGCTGTTCTCCCGCATCCAGGGCCACGCGGTCGATGGCGCCCCCGTCATCAACGGCATCCCCATCGTGGTCAAAGCCGCCGACACGGCCGTGAAACTGCGCCGCCTGACCGGCCTGGGAGCCAGCCGCACCTCCGATTACGTCAAAGCCCCGCCGCACGTCATCGAGGAGTTTCTGACCCACCCCAAAGGCGCTTGACTCGCCCGACCCTTCGCTCCCACAGCGACGGAATGGAAACCCAGGGCCTCACCGATCTCCAGGTCAACGGCTATGCTGGCGTCGACTTCAACGACGACGCCATCTCCGCGGACGCCCTCGACCACGCGCTGGATACGATGCGCCGCGCCAACGTCACGACCTGCCTTCCCACCCTGATCACCGCGGACGAAGCCACGCTCACCGCCCGCCTCGCCGCCCTGGACAACGCCGTCGCCAACAGCCGTCTCGGCCCGCAAACGGTCCCCGGCTTCCACCTGGAGGGTCCGTTCCTAAACCGCGCCCCAGGCTATGCCGGTTGCCATCCGCCTGATGCGATGATCGAACCCGACCCGGCGATCCTCGAACGCCTGACCAAACCCCTCCGCCGCCCGATCCTCCTGCTGACCCTGGCCCCCGAACGCCACGGCGCAATGCCCCTCATCGCCTGGGCACGGACCCAAGGCATAGCCGTCGCCATGGGCCACACCGCGGCCGACCATGCTACCACCGCCCGGGCAGCGGCAGCCGGCGTCACCCTCAGCACCCACCTCGGCAACGCCCTGCCCCAGCCCCAGCCGAAATTCCTCAATCCGCTGATGGCCCAACTTGCGCAGGACCAGCTCTACGCCAGCTTCATCGCCGACGGCATCCACATCCCCCCCGAGGCGCTGAAAGTTCTGCTGCGCGCCAAAACGCCGCAACGCTCGATCCTGGTCACCGACGCCACCGCCGCCGCCGCCGCGCCCCCCGGCCTCTACCATTTCGCCGGCATGACAATCCAGCACACCGCGGACGGCTCGGTCCGGATCCCCGGCACCACCACCCTCGCCGGCTCGTCACTCACGCTCGATCAGGCCGTACGCAACCTGGTGACCTGGAACCTCGCCGATCCCGCCACCGCGCTGGCCATGGCGTCGACGCACCCGAACGCGCTACTGGCCCCCGCCCTTACCCATCACGGCATCGCCCTGCCGGCAACCGAGGTCACGTGGACCGCGGATCTCCACCCTTCCCCGCCACGCGCGGGCCAATTTTCCGCCGGCTAGAAACTTTTCATTTACCTATTTCTATTAATTTCCGGGCAGCGAAGAACGCAACCGCGTCAGGTTCGGTGGCCAGAACGGACCATTTCCTGGCTCCCCCGGTACGGGAAAGGCCTGAGCGCGACCGTGACCAACCGATCAAAAACCTGCCGCCATATTGCGGCAGAGCCATGTTGAGTACCGACACCGGGCCAAACGCCGTTCGCCCCTGGACGCCTGCGCTCAACGACCCCTCCTGCCGCCTCTGTGGCGCCCGGCTGCACCGCACGCTGATCGACCTCGGCCACGTCCCGCTGGCGAACCGCACCATCGCGGCCGACGCTCCCGACGACCCACCCTACCGCCTGCACGCCCGTATCTGCGATAACTGCACACTGGTGCAGGTGGCGGATGTCGCCCCACCCGAGACGGTCTCCGCTCCAAGACCTCATCTGTCCCCGCGCTCCGCCGCCTGCCTTAATCAAACGCGGCGGCATGGCGACATCCTGCGCAAGCGGCTGCGGCTGAACGCCGACTCGCTGGTGATCGAGATCGGCTGCAATGACGGCACCCTGCTGCACCACTTCCAGGCCGCCGGGATACCCGTGCTCGGGATCGAGCCCGCCTCAGCCGCTGGCGTCCGCAGCGACAACCGGATCGGCATTCCGACCGAGATTGGCCTCTTCAACACTGGAACCGCGATGGAGATCGCGGTGCGGCACGGCTGCGCCGACCTCGTGGTCGCCAACGACGTGCTGCCGCATGCGCCTGATCTGTTCGATTTCGCCGCCGGCCTCGCCAGCATCCTGCGGCCGAACGGGATCCTGGCCCTGCAGGTTCCGCATCTGCTGTCACTCGTGCAGAAGATGCAGTTCGACGCCTTCCGCCACGATTCCTACACCTATCTCTCTCTCCGGGTGCTGGAACACGTGCTGCGGTCCGTCGGCCTGCGCGTGTTCGATGCCGAGTGTCTGCCGGACCACGGAGGCTCGCTGCGGGTTCACGCCTGTCACGTGGTTGGCCCGTACGCGGCGCGCCCTGGCCTGAAGGCCGTTCGGCTGACCGAGGGGTTCGGCGAACTGGAGCGACAGGATTTCTACGCCGGCTTCAGCGATCGTGTCGCGACGGCACGCGACGAAATCCGGGAATTCCTGCGGACCAGACGCACCGCGGGCCGCCGCGTTGCCGCCTATGGCGCGGCGACCCGGGGCAGCACGCTGCTGCATTGCTGCGGGATCACGACCGAGGAGATCGACTATGTAGCCGATCCCGATCCCGACAAGCACGGCCGTCTGCTGCCCGGCAGCCGGATCCCGATCGTTCCGGTGGAGACCTTGATGGCCACTCGACCGGACGACGTCGTCATCCTCCCCTGGCCGCACGCAGCGGAGATCGCGATTAAACTCCTGCCGTTGCGGCAGCGCGGCACGCAGCTTTGGACCCCCGTCCCGAGAGTTTCCAGGGTTTGACAAACGCTTGTGCCCAGGTCTCGCCGTTCAGCGGTTGAACCGGCCGCGACCGGACACCGGGCGCGACCGGCCGGCACGGGCAACGGAATCGCGCACCTGCTACCAGCCATAGCCCGGCCAGCCATAGTGGCGATGTAGCCGTTCCTCATAGACTTGATCGATAATGTCCAATGGTTCCCAGGCCGGGCTCGCTTTGACCTGGTCACGGGTAACACTGAACTCGATCTGACTGTCCGACCAGTTGACGTTCTTCACCGCGTGGGGCGACACTAGCACATGCTGCCCTGGCCACCAGTTTCTGGTGTCGATGATGAGGTACGAGATTGCCCAGGTGCCATCGTCAATCAGGAAATCCTGGACATGGCCGATTGCGCCATCGCTGGCGTGGCAGTGATAGCCTGTGACCGCGTCCATGCTGCGCAAATCACGATCTTCGTGAGCGAGATGCGCTTGGTAACTCGTCGCGTCACGCAACGTTGCGTCCAAATTGTGCGACGGTTCCAGGGGCGACGCGGTCGTTCCCCGCTCGAACTGGGAACCACCCCAGAGAGGATCCCATCCGTAATGTTCAAAAATGCCATTTTGCATCTGTCGCGAAACCGGCTGATCCTCGAGGATGTTGGGACTGTCCCTGACCTGAGCCTTTGTCAGCAACACAGAAAGAACTTGTCGTAGATAGTCCGCTTTGCCGATTGCCGACGGGTGAATCAGGATTTTGCGACCAGTCAGCCACGACCCGGTGTTGACGACGAGCCACAGCACCCTCCAGGTAGTGTCATCGAACAGCAGATCGGCGACGGTACCGATTTCTCCATCGCTCGCCATGAGCGCGTAGCCCTTGAGGGCGGAACCAACCCGAAGCATGCCTTCAGTCCTTATTGACAACGATTGCCTTCCGCTTGTCAGGGCGGTTGCGGCGTGATCAAACGTGCGGCGCACGATATGATCGGAAGCCCTGCGTCAGCCGGGTTACATGATATGCAGCGGCCGGCTGGCCATGACAGACTCGGAAACTACTCACGCATCTCAATTAACCTGCGGATTCCATCGAAGGCGGCCGATTGCATCAAGGTTCTTTTCGGCCGCGCGGGCTAGCAAGCCAATCACCAGCCCGTACGGCTCCGGCTAGGCCCCTGTCTCCGGTCTGAGTAGTTTCCGAGTCTACCTTGGCATGCCCGCGGGGGCTTATCGTCCAGTTGGCTCGCGGTAGCCTGAGAGTTGGAGGTCGTGAACAGCGCCTCAATTCGACAGAAATCCCACACGTCATTCGAAACTGCGTGGAGATCGGGCGAAGCCGGCCGTAATATCGGGAGGTTGCCTTGGCCATTCCACTTGAAATCAATACCAAACGAGGCGGCCCTTACCGCGATGGTCTTGGCAAGAGCACAGCAAACTATGCGTCCCTCTCGCCGCTGAGTTTTTTGCCAAAGGCGGCGGCGGTGCATCCCGATCGGGTGGCGATCGTTCATGGCACCTGGCGCAGCAGCTGGGCCGAGACGTACACGCGATGCCGGCGCCTGGCTTCGGCTCTGGCAAAGCATGGCGTCGGCGCGGGCGATGCGGTCGCGGTTATGGCGCCCAATGTTCCCGCGATGTACGAGGCGCATTTCGGTGTGCCGATGACAGGCGCTGTGCTGAACACGCTGAATATCCGGCTTGATGCCGAAGCCATCGCTTTCCAGATCACGCACGGGGAAGCAAAAGTGCTGATCACAGACCGTGAATTCAGCGGCGTGGTTAAACGCGCACTGGTCATGCTGGAACGCCGCCCGTTGGTCATCGATATCGACGACCCTCTGCACGAGGGCGGGACCCTGCTGGGATCAATGGATTACGAAGCGTTCCTGCGGGAAGGCGATGCAGATTTCGACTGGTCCCTGCCGGAAGACGAGTTTGCGCCCATCGCCCTGAACTACACCTCGGGCACGACCGGCAACCCGAAGGGTGTCGTCACCCACCATCGCGGCGCCTACCTGAACGCGATGTCCCAGATCGTGTCCTGGGGGATGCCGGCGCACTCGGTCTATCTCTGGACCCTGCCAATGTTCCATTGCAACGGCTGGTGCTTTCCGTGGGCTATGGCGGCAAACGCTGGCACCAACGTCTGTCAGCGGCGGGTGGACGCGAAGCTCATCTTCGATGCGATTCACGAACATCACGTCACCCACATGTGCGGCGCGCCGATCATCTACAACATGCTGATCAACGCCCCGGCGGCTCTGCGAGAGGGTAGCCATAAAGTCAGCGCCTACATCGCCGGTGCCGCTCCGCCGGCGTCGACGATCGAGGGCGCCGAGCAGCTTGGATTCGACATCACGCACGTTTACGGCCTGACGGAAACCTACGGCCCGGCGGCTATCTGCGCCAAACAGGACGCGTGGCAGTCGCTTCCGCTGGCCGAACGCGCCCGGCTGAACGCGCGTCAGGGCGTTGCCGGTCCGATGCAGGAAGCGATGACGGTGCTTGACCCGGAGACGATGGAGCCGGTGCCGCCCGATGGCGAAACAATTGGCGAGATCATGTTCCGCGGCAACATCATCATGAACGGCTACCTGAAGAATCCCTCGGCCACCGAGGAGGCTTTCGCCGGCGGCTGGCTGCATACCGGCGATCTGGCGGTGATCGAGCCGGACGGATACGTTCGGATAAAGGATCGTTCGAAGGATATCATCATATCCGGTGGCGAAAACGTCTCCTCCATCGAGGTGGAGGACGTGCTGCACCGCCATCCCGCGGTAAACTCCGCCGCGGTGGTGGCCAAGCCGGACGATAAATGGGGCGAGATACCTTGCGCCTTCGTCGAACTCAAGCCTAACGCAACAACGACCGAAGCCGAGATCAGGCAGTTCTGCCGAGAACAGATGGCAGGTTTCAAAGTGCCCAAGCTCGTGGTATTCGGCCCGATCCCCAAGGGCGCTACCGGCAAGATACAGAAATTCAGGCTGCGTGAGCTGGCCGGGAACATGGAAACAGCATCGTGACCTAAATCGCACCCCTGGACGACATGCGGTTCGTGCTCCGGCACCTGGCCGAAAGAGGCGGAGCTTGTCGAGGCAGTCCTGATCGAAGCTGCTCGTTTCGCAGGCGAAGTGCTCGCTCCGCTGAACGCAACGGGCGGCCGCTGGGCCGATGGGAAAGTCGCCACGCCCGACGGCTTCCCCGCGGCCAACCGGCAATTCATTCGAGGCAGGCTGGCATTGGATGCCGGCCAGCCCCGACATCAGCGGCCAAGGCATGCGTGCCGTCGTTTCCAGCGCCGTCGCCGAGATGTGGAAATCGGCCAACCTGTCCTTCTCGCTGTGTCAGATGCTCACCATGGGCGCGGTACAGGCGATCGCACACCATGCGTCCGAGGACCTGAAACAGCGCTATCTGCCCAAAAATGGTCGCCGGCGAGTGGACCGTACCGGGACAATGTAGCTCACCGAACCGCAGGCGGGCTCAGACCTCTCCCTTATTCAGGCCTCTCCCTTATACGGACGCGGGCGGAGCGGGACGGCGACCGATATCGTCTGTTCGGGTCAAAGATATTCGTCACGTGGGGCGAAAATGATGTCGCGGAGAACATCATCCATCTCGTGCTTGCGCGATTGCCCGATGCGCCAGCGGCGACGCGCGGGATTTCGCTGTTCGTGGCTCCGGAGTTCCTGGTCAACCCCGACGGCACCCTAGGGGGAGCACAAACTTGGCATCCCAGGTCCGTCACGTCCTACGGCGACAAGGAGGGTGCGATCGCCTACCTCGTCGGTCATCCGAAGTCACCCTGATTTTGCAGGCTGGACAATAGTTCTGTGTTTGGTCGCATGATCCAGACGCTCCGAACGGTCTGCTCAGCGCGCTCATGCCCGTCAGCCTGCGCGCCGCACTCCGTTATCGCCGCACCCCGGTAACGGAGTGCGGCTATAACGGCAGCAACTGGAAAGATCGGCAAGTCTAGTGCAGCGGCGTCTTCTGCAGCGCCTCGATCTGCTTCTTCACTGGTTCAAACGCCGCGGTGAACACGGCAGCCGTCAGGTGCGCAATGTTTTGACTGTCAGTGACAGCGGCCTCTACGCCATCTTTGATCAGCTTCTGCTGTATTTCGACGAACTCTGACGGACTCTTCACACTCGATAGTTGTTTTATCGCAGCGGCTAGGTTATTGGCATTCCTGACAGCCAGTTCCTGATAGGCTTTGCTCAGGGCCTGAAGCGCGGTGCTGGAGGCATGACCGCTCTCGGTCAGTGCGTCAGTGCTGGTTTTGGCAATTTGCTCAACAGTGGGCTGGGACATGACGAGAATTCCTTGGCTACGAGGTTTGCTTGTTTGGCCGCCACTCCGGGTGGCTTGAACATCAAGTCGCAACGGGCGGCCGGAGTCAGCGACCCGCTGGTGTTAAGACCATAGCTGCCCCGGAGTTGGCCCCGGGAGACTCGGAAACTACTCATATACTCCCAAGGGTTCATTTTCCGAAAGCGCCTGCGGAGTTCAAGCCCCCTGTCGTCGGCATCAATTCGTCCGTTAGCCAAAGCTACCCCGCCAAAAGCGGCGCTTTGCGACATGAGTATTTTCCGAACCTGCCCCAAGCCGGCTCATGGCAGCTATAGTCACGCGCATGAGTTGACGAAGTGGCCGGCGCCGCGTGCACCGCTTATGCGATACACTAACGTCTCGCGTCTCCATCGTGAGAGGCGCCAAAGAACCTCTCCGCGTATCCGAATGCAGAACCAGACGACAACAGGGGCCAACAAATGGACGCAACCACAACGACGCGAGAACTTCCGGATCGAAAGGGTCCCACCGTGGAGAGCGGCGGCGAACACACGCTGACCGCCGAGGCGTTACGGAAGACGAACGCATACTGGCGGGCTGCCAATTACCTGTCCGTCGGGCAGATCTATCTCTACGACAATCCGCTGCTGCGTGAGCCACTGAAGTTGTCGCACGTGAAACCGCTTGTGGTGGGACACTGGGGGACGACGCCAGGTCAGAACTTCATCTATGTCCACCTGAACCGGGTCATCAAGAAGTATGATCTGGACGTCATCTATATTGCCGGCCCAGGTCACGGCGGTCCGGCGTTGGTCGGCAACGTGTATCTGGAAGGCACCTGGAGCGAGGTGTATCCAAACGTCACCCGCGATGAAGCCGGTCTGAAAAAGCTGTTCAAGCAGTTCTCGTTTCCCGGCGGCATCTCCAGTCATGTTGCGCCGACAACCCCGGGTTCGATCCATGAAGGCGGCGAGTTGGGCTACTCACTCAGCCACGCCTTCGGCGCCGCGTTCGATAATCCGGAGTTGATCGTCGCCTGCATCGTCGGCGACGGTGAAGCAGAAACCGGCCCGCTGGCAACGGCCTGGCACTCCAACAAGTTCCTGGACCCAATAAACGATGGAGCCGTGCTGCCGATATTGCATCTGAACGGCTACAAGATCAGCAATCCGACTGTGCTGGCCCGGGTCGAGCATGAAGAGCTGGAGCAGTTTTTCCGCGGCTGCGGCTGGACGCCGTACTTCGTCGAGGGCGACGATCCCGCAACAATGCATGAACTCATGGCCACCGTGCTGGAGCATGCTATTGAGGAGATTCGGCAACTCCAGACCACGGCGCGGGCTACCAAGGACGCCTCACGCCCGCGCTGGCCGATGATCGTCCTGCGGTCCCCCAAGGGGTGGACGGGGCCGAAGACTGTCGACGGTCTCCAGATCGAGGGAACCTTCCGAGCGCACCAGGTGCCATTGCTGGTTGATCACGAGCACCCGAACCATGTTGCGCT
Source organism: Rhodopila sp. (assembly GCA_050010355.1). GTDB lineage: Bacteria > Pseudomonadota > Alphaproteobacteria > Acetobacterales > Acetobacteraceae > Rhodopila. The sequence continues at coordinate 11,031 of JBEKLE010000006.1, forward strand.
GCTCGAAACCTGGATGAAAAGCTACAAAGCCGAAGAACTGTTCGATGAAAGCGGGCAACTGATCGACGAGTTGGCCGAACTTGCGCCCAAGGGCGATCGAAGGATGGGCGCCAATCCACACGCCAACGGCGGTATCCTGCTGCGCGACCTGCATATGCCCGATTTTCGCGAGCACGCGGTTCACGTGCCCTCGCCCGGCGCTGTCGACGCACAGGACACTCTTGTGCTGGGCGAATTCTTCAAGGACGTCGTGAAGCTGAACCCCGACAACTTCCGGATCTTTGGTCCCGATGAGACGCTCTCAAATATGCTCGGTGCGGTGTTCACTGTTACCCATCGGCAATGGGATGCCAAGCGGGTCGAGAATGATGAGTTTCTCGCACCGGCCGGCCGTGTGCTCGACTCGATGCTCAGCGAGCACCAGTGCGAGGGCTGGCTGGAAGGCTATCTTCTTACCGGGCGGCACGGACTGTTCAACAGCTACGAAGCTTTCATTCGCATCGTCGACTCCATGTTCAGTCAGCACGCCAAATGGCTGAAGGTGACGTTAGAGCTGCCGTGGCGGCGGAAAATCGCATCTCTGAACTATCTGCTCGCATCTCATGTCTGGCAACAGGATCATAACGGCTTCACCCACCAGGATCCCGGCTTCCTTGACCACGTCATCAACAAGAAGGCCGACATCGTACGGATTTACTTGCCCCCTGATGCAAACTGCCTGTTGTCGACCTTCGATCACTGCCTGCGCAGCCGGCACTACGTCAACGTGGTCGTTGCAGGTAAGCACGCACTTCCACAGTGGCTGACCATGGATGAGGCCGTCGTGCATTGCACGCAAGGTCTCGGCATCTGGCAATGGGCGAGCAACGATCAGGACGGCGAACCGGACGTGGTGATGGCCTGTTGCGGCGACACGCCGACGCTGGAAATCCTGGCAGCGGTGTTGATTCTCCGCAGGCACCTGCCCGAGTTAAAGATCCGCGTCATCAATGTCGTCGATCTGATGAAGCTGCAATCGGCCAGCGAGCACCCGCATGGTCTCAGCGAGACCGACTACGACGCGCTGTTCACCAAGGACAAACACATCATCTTCGGCTTCCATGGCTATGCATCGCTCGTTCACCGGCTGACCTATCGCCGCACCAACCGTAACCTTCATGTGCGCGGCTATAAGGAAGAGGGCACGATCACCACCGCCTTCGATATTCGCGTGCAAAACGACCTGGACCGCTTTCATCTCGTCCAGGATGTCGTGGACCGCTTGCCGCATCTTGGCAGCAAGGGGGACTATCTGAAGCAGATGGTTCAGTACAAGCTGGTAGAGCACAAGCTCTATATCGATGAGCATGGCATGGATCTGCCGGAGATCCGGAACTGGAGGTGGGACGCCCCAGAATGACGCTGCAAGAACTCACCGTCACGGCCCACAGATTCGTGGGCGGTGGCACGCGCCTTCGAATGCGATGAACGTCATCGTAATGTCGGCCGGGTCGCGCGAGCAGACATGACCCCGACGCAACTTCCTAGCCGGAGTTTGTATTTTATCCGGCATGGTCAGACCGAGTGGTCGTTGTCCGGCCAGCACACCGGACGCTCGGACATCCCGTTGACTGGGCAGGGTGAGGATGAGGCGCGGGAACTCGCAACCTGGCTCGGGCAGATTCGGTTTTCCCGCGTGTTCAGCAGTCCGCGGCAACGCGCTCGACGGACGTGCATTTTGGCTGGACTGGGACCGCGGGCGGAAATCGATCCGGATCTTGAAGAGTGGGACTACGGTGACTATGAGGGCAAACGGTCCCCCGACATCCGCAAAGGCCGGCCCGACTGGAACGTCTTTCGGGACGGCTGTCCTGGCGGCGAGATGCCAGCTCAGGTTTCCGCCCGCGCCGACAGGCTGATTTCGCGTTTCAGCACAATGGACGGAAACCTGGCACTTTTCTCTCACGGTGAGTTCGGCCTGGCGTTGGCTGCTCGATGGATTGGACTGCCGGTGATAGAGGGACAGCATTTCCTGCTCGGCACCGCAACGCTCGATATTCTTAGCTATAACCCCGCTCACCCTGACGTGCGAGTGATCGCTCTTTTGAACGCCTCTCCCAGGTTATTGACGCGCTTCGCCTGAATTCGATTGCCGGAATGACTTACAGACGCGTCCGGTCAACGGAACGTTGCGCCGACTACTGCAGTCAAGCGGATGTGACGGGAACAGACCTGAGTAGATTCCGATCCTGCCCGGCCATGTCCGTCCGTGTATGATCCGACGGTTAATCAAGACGTTCGAAGTCCGGTTTCCGGCCTTTTTGGCGGCAAACAGTCTAAATCTGAAAGAAATCCAATGGAAAACACCGACTCAGTCGTTGCGGTCTTTGCAGATCACCCGTCAGCAGAGACAGCCGTGAAAAAGCTGACCGACGCGGGATTTGCAATGAAGCAACTCAGCGTTGTTGGCAAGGGATACCATACCGACGAGAAGGTCGTTGGGTTCTACAACACCGGTGACCGCGTCAAGTTCTGGGGCTCTCGCGGTGCATTTTGGGGCGGCTTCTGGGGCTTGTTCTTTGGCGGCCTGTTCATGACGGTTCCCCTCGTGGGCCATGTCATCGTTCTTGGATATTTGGCAACGATATTAATTTCCGGCGTCGAGAACGCTGTTCTGGTTGGGGGCCTCAGCGCGATAGGAGCCGCGCTCTACAGCATCGGGATACCGAAGGACAGCGTTCTTCAGTACGAGACCGCCATCAAGGCAGATAAGTTCCTGGTCATGGCGCACGGCAGTGCCAGCGACGTTGAACGTGCCCGATCGATCCTCGGGGTCACCAATCCGTTGTCTCTGGCCGTGCACAGCGGAACGAACATGATCGTTCCAGCGTAGACTTCTGTTCGAGCATACGGCCGATCGCGAGCAACGGATACGGTGTCGTCTTCGTAACGATGCTGGTCCGATGCTCAGGCGGTCACGATCAGCGACCTGACCAAGACTGCTGCCCCGTAGGTAGTTTCCGAACCTATCGTGACGGAAGATGTCTAGCATAGCATATGTAGAAGCCGCTTATATCCATCTCGATAAAGGACCGAAGCGGTGCGCTGCATCACCTCCTCTTAAACGAACACGTGCTTTACCTCTTCTTTCCGCTTCTTTCCGCAAGGCCGGCAGATCATGGTATTCTTTTCCACGGCGTATATCCTCACCCCGATCATTGTGATCGTGGTGTTTATCTTGGCTACAGCATGCATAAAGATCCTGCGTGAATATGAGCGCGCTGTGGTCTTCACCCTCGGCCGCTTCCAGAAAGTTAAGGGCCCAGGCCTTGTGCTGCTGATCCCGTTCATCCAGGAAATGGTGCGCGTGGACTTGCGTATCCAGGTCATCGAGATACCGACACAGGACGTGATTTCCCACGATAACGTCTCCATGAAAGTTGACGCCGTACTCTATTTCAACGTCGTCAATCCGGAACGGGCTATCATTCAGGTGCAGAATTACCTTCCGGCCACGAACATGCTCGCCCAGACGACATTACGTGCCGTGCTAGGGCAGCATGAACTGGACGAGATGCTGTCCGAGCGAAAGAAGCTGAGCGCCGATGTGCAGAGCATCCTGGACTCGCAGACCGAAGCCTGGGGAATCAAAGTCAGCAATGTGGAGATCAGAACGGTCGAACTTACCGACAACATGGTGAAAGCCATCGCCAAACAGGCCGAGGCGGAACGCGATCGGCGCGCGAAGATCATCCACGCGGAAGCTGAGTTCCAGGCCTCACAGACCCTCGTCAACGCCGCCAAGATTCTCTCGAGCATCCCGGCCGCCATGCAGTTGCGCTACCTCCAGACGCTGACCGAAATCGGTGCCGAACAGAACTCGACCATCATCTTTCCAATGCCGATCGACATCATCAAGCCTTTCCTGGACCTGCTTGACAAGGCCGGCAAGGCGCCCGTTGCCAACGGCTTGCTGCAGGCCTCTCCCGTCAGGGACACGCCGGCAGCGCACTAGAACAAATCGTATTCGACTGACAATCCCACGAAGGAGAAATGACGCATGAGACGTTTTATCATGCTCAACTCAACGGCGACATGTTTCTGCCTTGGCGTCGTCGCGCCGCTTTTGGCCGCCCCCGCTCCGCCGAACGATCCACCGCCCGGTGTGGCAGGCGTTTCCGCCGCGAATCCCGCGGCAACCTGCCAGGCCGATTTTCACGCCTTCAACGGACAATTGGAAAAAGGCGGATACTGGCTGGGCGGATCCGACTATGGGTACGGCTATCCGGTGGGCGGCATGGGCTATGGCGATGGCTATTTCGCAGGTGGCTACGGGGACGGCTATGCCGCGGGCGGGTACGCGCTGAAGGACGCACCCGACTATCGCAACGTCCGGCCAGGCTATGAGATCCGGATCCTGCTGGCTTCCGCGAACATCCTGGCGCAGAACGGCCAGCAGCAGGGATGCGAGGACATCCTCGATACGACCCGTGCGATCTACAAACTCTATGTGGCTGACATGCAGGAACGCGGATTACGACCGGTTGACGAACCAGGCTGGCAGCAGAAGGAAATCACTGCCGCTCGTCCGGTCACCGCCGATCATATGTCGTTCCGGTCAGACGAACTCCTCGATACGGCCGTACGTAACACCAAAGACGAAAGTCTCGGTAGCGTCGATGATCTTGTGACGAACCCCGAGACCGGCAAGATCGCATACCTGGTGGTCGCCCGAGGCGGAATCTTCGGCTTCGACAAGAAATATGTTCCGGTCCCCTGGGATGCATTCAAAGTGACGCAGGGCATGAAGCTTCTCGTCCTGGACACGACAAAAGCAGCAATGGAGACAGCGCCGGAGGTGAGCCACGACGCGGCGCTGACGCCCGCGCAATTCGATCAGGAAAGCCAGAAAGTAGACGCATACTGGACCGCACATCTACCGGTAAAGGCTTTCAATTAATACGCACTTCGGAATACACCGCTTTACATGCTAGCAAAACACGAAAGGACAATATCATGACGAATAGTCGTATCGACGGCGTGGGCCATCAGGTCAAAGGCGCCCTGAAGGAAGGTCTTGGCAAACTTATCGGCGATGCGAAGCTTAAGGCCGACGGTGCTGCCGAACGGGCAGCAGGCGCAGCACAGAACGCCGCCAGCGCCGATGGAGATCCGTTGATCGGCATTGACGCTGATCGCATCAAGGGCGTCGGCCACCAGATCAAAGGCGCGATGAAGGAAGGTCTCGGCAACATAACGAACGATCTGGAACTCAAGGCCGCCGGGATTGCGGAGCGGGAGGCCGGCGTAACACAAAACGCTGCTGGCAGCGCCAGGGACGAAGCCCGCGCGGCGCCGAAGCCCTAGTCCGCCTTGGCAGCCGACTGTGACCGCCGCCAGGCTGCTCCGTCTGCGGTTCACGGGAAAAACCTGTGAGGATCAAATGAGCTTCCTTTTGATTGCGTTGATCATCCTTTCCCCCTTCAGAAGGGGTGTCCATGATCGCTACCGGCCCGCTTACATACGTCGCCGTGGAGGGTTCGATCATGGACGCCATTGATCACCCGTATCCTTTGAACACCGGCGTGCTTGATATTCCGGCTGCGCCGGTCCAGGCGAAAGACCAGCGAAGCAAGAAGACCAACACCGAGCCGGCACTGCCAGGATCAGTCCCATCGTTGGCTCTGCAATGGTTCCTGCACGACATACCTTTCCTCGCAATGCTGTTGCTTGCGCTGTTAGGCGTCGTCGTTCGGATGCCGCTAATCTACTGGCTCATCCTGCTTCCGGTCTTCGCCGTCATCTCGGTAGCCGAGGGGTGGCGGCATTTCGTCATCAAAAGCCAACATCCGAAGCTTGTCTACGGCGTTGCATTGAACTGGTGTGCGCTCCTGCTCTCGATCTATCTGCTTTTCAACAGCGGCGTGCAGGGCGTCATGAATGCGAATGCGACCTCGCTCGCAATGATGATCCTGCTGGCGCTCGGCACGTTCGTTGCGGGCGTGCAGGCCCGGGTCTGGCAGATCTGTGCCGTGGGCGGCGTCTTGTTCCTGTCGGTTCCCGGCTTGGGATGGCTTGACCAATCGCCTTTGCTTTTGGCCGCGGCGGCATTTCTGATCATCGGGCTCAGCGGTCTAGCCTGGTGGGCCAGTCAACGGCGGCAGGGCAGCGCCAAGTAACGTGCGGCCGCAATGCTTTCGCGGCGACATGTCACAACAGTAACGGGATGGAGCCTTCCTGATGGCGATCGCGATCGACGACTATCTTGCTTCACTGGCAACCGCAGTCCGCGACGCCTTGGCCGGGGTCCAGCACGCTGCCGCAAAACTGCCTGGGTTTTTTACCGAATTCCAGGATGCTGCCGCTGGTTTCCTGGACTTCCTGCCGCACAACCTCGCCGCGTTGATCATCGGAATCGTGATCGGCGGAGGCAGCGTCCTGATCCTCCTGCTGTTGGTGAAGACCATCCAACGCCTGTCCACGGGGGTTCGGCCGCGAAAGTCGCACGCGGTCGCCGTGTCCGAAACGGGGGCGAACGACGATTTGAAGTCCTTGCCACTGTCGGAGGTGGAAAAGAAACTTGGATCCTCACCAGAGGGCCTCAGTCAGGCCGAGGCGGTGAAACGGCTTGCGCAATACGGGCCCAACGAGATCGAGGAGCAGAAACAAAATGTACTGCTCAAGATCCTGTCATATTTTTGGGGACCCATTCCGTGGATGATCGAAGTGGCGGTCGTCCTGTCGGGCGTAGTCCGGCACTGGCCTGACTTTTTCATTATCCTGCTTCTGCTTGTTGCCAACGCCGCGGTTGGATTCTTCGAGGAGCGCCAGGCCGGCAACGCCATCGAAGCCTTGAAGGCCAGACTTGCAATCAAGGCCCGCGTCAAGCGTGACGGGAAGTGGATTACGCCACCGGCGCGGGAACTGGTGCCGGGCGACGCCATCCGCTTGCGCCTGGGCGACATCATTCCCGCAGATGCTCGTTTGCTGGATGGCGACGAAGTCTCGGTCGATCAGTCCGCGCTCACCGGTGAATCATTGCCGGCCTCCCGCAACCCTGGCGACGCGGTCTTCTCCGGGTCGATCATCCGTCGCGGCGAGATTACCGCGCTGGTCTACGCCACGGGTGGCAACACCTATTTCGGTAAAACCGCGGAACTGGTGCAGAGCGCAGTCACCGTCAGCCATTTTCAGAAAGCCGTGCTGAAGATTGGCGATTATCTGATCATGCTCGCGGTTGCAATGGTTGCGGTGATTATCGTCATCGGACTCTACCGCGGTAACCCGATCCTCGATACGTTGCAGTTTGCCCTTGTGCTGACCGTGGCAGCAATCCCCGTCGCCATGCCAACCGTTCTGTCGGTAACGATGGCCGTCGGCGCCCGCCTGCTTGCAAAGAAGCAAGCAATCGTCAGCAAGCTGGTCGCCATCGAGGAACTCGCCGGGGTGGACGTGCTTTGCGCCGACAAAACCGGCACCCTGACCCAGAACAAGCTGACACTCGGTGAACCGTTCTGCCTCGACAAGATCACCGCCGACGAACTGATCCTCGCCGGCGCGCTGGCGTCCCGGGCGGAGAACGATGACACGATCGATCTCGCCGTCCTGGGTGGCCTAAAGGACAGGCAGTCGCTGAAGCCCTATGAGGTTACCCATTTCACACCGTTCGATCCGGTGCATAAACGGACCGAGGCCATCGTCAAGGCCGCCGATGGAAGCACCTTCAAGGTAACGAAGGGGGCGCCTCAGGTCATCCTGGCGATGGCGGCGATTGCCGCGTCTTTAAGGGACGCGGTCGATAAGGCGGTAAACGGTTTCGCTGCCCGCGGCTTCCGAGCGCTCGGTGTGGCGCGGGCCGATGGCGACGGAAAATGGCAGCTTCTGGGGGTGTTGCCGCTGTTCGATCCACCGCGCGAGGATGCCAAAGCGACCGTCGCGACGGCTGCCCAGATGGGCGTAAAGATAAAGATGGTGACTGGCGATGCCCTGGCGATTGCGAGGGAGACCGCGCAAACCTTGGGAATGGGCACAAGAATTCTTGACGGTGCCACACTCGGTGATTCCAAGACCGAAGAAACCCCGGCGATAACAAAGTCCATCGAGGATGCCGACGGGTTTGCTCAGGTTTTTCCGGAGCACAAATTCCACATCGTCGACGTGTTGCAGAAGCACGGCCACATCGTGGGCATGACGGGCGACGGCGTGAACGACGCCCCCGCACTGAAAAAAGCCGACTGCGGCTTTGCGGTTTCCGGCGCCACGGACGCGGCACGCGCGGCCGCCTCCATCGTTCTGGTGGCACCGGGGCTTTCGGTCATTATCGATGCAATCAAGGAAAGCCGGAAGATCTTCCAGCGGATGAACAGCTACGCGATGTACCGCATCGCTGAAACGCTGCGTGTCCTGCTGTTCATGACGCTGGCGATTGTCGTATTCAACTTCTATCCCCTGACCGCCATCATGATCGTGATGCTGGCGTTACTGAACGACGGAGCGATCCTGTCGATCGCATATGACAACGTCCTCTACAGGAACCAGCCCGAGGCGTGGAATATGCGCACCGTTCTGGGTATCGCCACCGTGTTGGGCCTGGTCGGTCCGATTGCCGCATTCGGGTTATTCTTCCTCGGTGACCGCGTCCTGCATATCGACCGTCCGCAGATCCAGACCATGATGTATCTTCTGCTGTCAGTTGCCGGCCATCTGACGATCTTCCAGACCCGCACCCGCGGGCCGTGGTGGTCCACACGCCCGGCCAATGTTCTTCTGCTGGCGGTCTGCGGCACGCAGGCGTTGGCGACGCTGATATGCGTTTTCGGATTTCTTGTTACCCCGCTCTGGTGGGGTTGGGCGGCGATGGTCTGGGCGTACGCCATCGCATGGTTCCTGGTGACCGATCCCGTCAAACTGCTGGCATATCATGTTCTCGACGCCACCAAGCCTGCGCCGGCACCTCTGGCAAAAGCCGAACCGCAGCCCGACGCCAGGCGCTCGGCCAAGCCGGATGTCCACGTTGAAGCAAAATCCGACGCTGATCCGAAAGTGCCCGGTAAGCCGGTTCCGCCATCTGACGCCAAGCCGCCTGCCAAGCCGGACGTCCAAGCCGAACCAAAATCTGACGCTGATCCGAAAATTCCCACCACGGCTGATCCGCCATCTGCCGCTAAGCCCGCGCCGAAACCGGACGCGAAAGCCGCGCCGAAGCCTGCGCCTGCACCCCAGCAAGCGGTCGATGCCAGTGTGACGGCACTCGCCAACACGACGCTCGGTGAACTGCTGGTGGCCGGGCTGCTCGAGGACCCCAAGGATGCGGGACGTGTGATCGCCGACGGTATCGTCCAGACCAAGGCGCGCATCGAAGTTGGCAAGACGCCTCTGGTCGAAGCCGCACCCAAAGAATCGGAATGAAAATCCACTCAAACGACTTTCGCGTGCGGCAGGGCGACAAGGTCGACCTAGGCAAGTGGCCGACGAACGTCGACCCCATATGCAAGTCGAAGAAGCACTATAAGGAGCTGCTTGAGGAACACGTCGAAAAGCTTAGCGCTTTGCAGCGTCTTCACTATGCATCAAATCGGTATGCGGTTCTGCTGATCTTTCAGGCGATGGATGCGGCCGGAAAAGATGGCGCAATCAGGCATGTCATGTCCGGCGTCAATCCGCAGGGCTGCGAGGTGTTCAGCTTCAAACAGCCGAGCGCCACCGAGCTGGAACATGATTTCCTTTGGCGCACGACGCGCGACCTGCCGGAACGGGGGCGTATCAGTATCTTCAATCGCTCGTACTATGAGGAGGTGCTGATCACACGTGTACATCCCGAGATTCTTCGCAACGAAAATCTGCCGGATGGGTTGCTTTTAGAGACGGCGGTCTGGCAAGGCCGGTATCAGTCGATCCTGGATCTGGAAGCTCATCTTCGCCGGAATGGTACCCGCGTCGTCAAGTTCTACCTGCATCTTTCGAAGGACGAGCAGCGCAAGCGCTTCCTTGAATGCATCGATGAACCCGAGAAGAACTGGAAATTCAGCCTCGCCGACATCAGGGATCGGACGTTTTGGACGCACTATATGACGGCGTATGAAGAATGTGTTGCTGCGACGAGCACGGACGATGTTCCCTGGTATGTCGTTCCCGCCGATGACAAGGATAACGCTCGGCTCATTGTATCCCAGATTCTCATCGACACGCTCGAGAGTTTGGACATGCATTATCCAAAAACGTCACCGGAGCGCCATAAGGAACCGCTGGCAATCCGTGAGCAACTCAACGGATGAGAACGCCAGCCACAGCGGCATCCCGTTATGAGTAGTTTCAGAATTTGGCTCTCTCTCATGTCCGCGGTCGATGCGATCACGGTGGACACCGGCGATCGCCTGCCTCGCCTCCCACGGGTGCCGACGCTACTGATCACAAAATGACAGAATCTTCCGAGAAGGCATTCAATCCGATCGAAAGCAAATACATGATGGCTGCTGCCGTCGTGTCGTTTCTGATCATACTCTTATTTAGCCACGGTAGCTTGTTTGCGGCGTTCGGAGGCTTGGCGCTGATTGCCGGAATTGGATGGGTCGCTCGGCGTGTTCTGCGGTGAGCCTTCGGGCAGCGCGTCGGCTCGGCGTCCGAAGGATCCATTATCACGCGTTCGGATCCCAGGATCGAAGATTTCGCATAGTCCAACAGTACGGTCTCAGGTCTTCATCGGCCAACCGGGTAGCTTGACCGTAACCGCCCACGACAATATCGCCGGTCTGATTTTTCAGCATCGTCGTGATCTCCGCGACATGCTCCGGCAGCACCTAACGAGGATTGTTCCCATGACGCAGCTTCCAATTAAAAGAACTTCCGCTTAAATGGTCAAAGAGCCATATCGAAAACAGGATCGCAAACTACCTGCTTTCTTCAGTCCCCATCATTGACCGCGGCCGCAAGCGCCAACCGGGCCAACGCCGGCAGCGATCGTGTGCCTGTCTTCGTCATGATCGAGGCGCGATGGTTTTCCACCGTCCGCTGGCTGATGCCAAGGTCGGCGGCGATGTTCTTGCTGGGATGGCCGGCCAGAACCATGTCCATGACCTGACGCTGCCGTGGCGTCAGCCCAGCGATGTGGGTCGCCGCGTCCTCCCGCCAGGCCGACAGCTTGCCGGCATCACGCGCCAGTTCCAGGGCACGGTCGACACAGCTCAGAAGCTCGCTTCGGCTGATCGGCTTTTCGATGAAATCCGAAGCGCCCGCCTTCATCGCCTTCACTGCCATGGGAACGTCGCTGCTGCCGGTGATCATGATTGCGGGCAGGCGGTGGCCCGCATCGTGCAGCCGTCCAAGCAGCGCCAGGCCGTTCATTCCGGGAAGATAAGCATCGATCACCAGGCACGCCTCCCGCCCCGGCCGATAGACCTCAAGAAATTCTTCGCACGTTGCGAAGTCCGCGACCTCGCGCCCATCGTCTTCCAGCACGGCCCGGATTGCCGCGCGGATGCCGTCATCGTCATCGACGACGAAAATGACGGACGGTCCCGAACCATCCGGCGTTTCGGCCACACGTGGCACCCGCCACTCAGCCGTGGCCTGCGACAGCGGCAGCATCCGTTGGATGGCCTCGGTCAGGTCTTTCAGCTTCATCGGCTTGCTGAGCCGCTCACAGCCCTCAAGCGCGATACTGCTCGACGTCCGGGTCGATATATCGCCGGTGAGGATGATCGCCGGCACTGCGCGATGCAGTTCCTCACGCAGCATCATGGTGGCGCGAGCCCCATCCATGCCGGTGGGGAGGTTGAAGTCCGCAAGGATAAGGTCGGGCCGCACCACGCCCCGTTTCACCAGATCCAGCGCCATCACGCCGTCGGATGCCGTGACCACCGCATGCCCCTCATCCGCGAGCAAAACTTCCAGCAGTTCACGGACATCCGGATCATCCTCGATCACCAGGATCGCGCCCGTGTGGACCAGCGTTTCAATCGCCTCACCACGCACAGAGGTCAGACCCTGTCGCGTGAACGGCGCACCAGCCTGCAACGGGACATCGATCGAGAACACCGAACCCTTCCCGGGGCGCGATCGCACATGGATCGGATGACCAAGCAGGGCCCCAAGGTGATGCACGATCGAAAGACCCAGACCGAGCCCCCGGCTTCGCTCCCGCGCAACATTGTCGAGCTGATGATACTCCTCGAAGATCGCCTCAAGCGCGTCATCGGGAATGCCGATCCCGGTGTCCCAGACTTCAATACTCATTGTGTCCCGATGCCGGCGGCAGCCCACGAGCACCTTCCCGTGCCGCGTGTATTTCAATGCGTTTGAAACCAGATTGCGCAGCATCTGTTCCAGCAGACGGGGATCGCTGCTGACTGACAGCGTGCAGGGCACCACCCGCAGCGAAAGCCCTTTCGCCTGTGCGTGATAGATAAACTCCTCCCGCAACTGCACCAGCAGATCCGCAATCGGAAAATTGGCGATCTCGGCGGCGACTGTTCCGGCCTCGATCTGGTTGATATCCAGCAGCGCGTTCAACATGCCCGACATCGCGCCCAGCGTCTCGTCCAGCCGTCCCACCAGCTTGCGGGCCTTCTCGCTCTCCACGTTCTTCGCTAAGAGTCCTTGCACCAGCGCAAGCGTCTGCAACGGCTGGCGCAGGTCGTGGCTCGCCGCGGCTAGGAACCGGGACTTCGCCACGGTCGCCAGCTCCGCCTGGCGTTTGGCCACACCCAGTTCGTCCAGGACACGGCGCCGGTCGGTGACATCGGCAAAGGTGATGACAACCCCCTCGACACCGTTGCCCTGCGTCCGGTAGGGCAGCACGCGACGGACGAAGCAAGCACCGTTCTGCGCTTCGATCTCCCGCTCGATCGGCACCAGTGTCCGCAGCACCGTTCTTGCGTCGTTCAGGATTTCGCTGTCGGACGCGAGCGAGTTCAGATCCGACAAGGGACGCCCGAGGTCACTGGGGATGATGGCGAACAGCGTCTTGGTGGCGGGGGTGAAGAAGCGGATGTTGAGAGCCCGGTCCAGGAACAGTGTCGCCACGTCGGTACTGTAAAGCACGTTCTGCAGATCGTTGGAGGTCGTTCGTTGCCGTTCCAGCGTCTCTTGCAACTGGCTGTTCAGGGCGGTCAGTTCCTCATTCAGCGATTGCAGTTCTTCTTTCGAGGTCAGCAGCTCCTCGTTGGTGGACTGGTATTCCTCCTGGACAGACAGCGCTTCTTCGTTGATGGCCTTCTGCTCTTCGCTGGAGATCTCCAGATTATGAATGGCCCCTTGCAGTTCCGTCCGTGTCGCCTCCAGCTCCAGCTCCAGTTCACCCACCAGAGGCGCTTCCACCCGCCCGCTTGGCCGGCCCCGAGCCACGACGGGTTTCGGATCGTCGACGAAACAGACAAGCAACAGATCCTCTCCTTCGGGCCGCACCGGTTGCACCGCGATGCTGAACGAACCTGGCTGCCCATCCGCCCCGGTCCGGCCGCCGGCAATCACGATCCGCTCGCACTTCTGGCTGGCCTGCTGGATCGCGGACCGCAGCTTGGTGCGCGTGCCCTGCCGCGCCATCGCCAGCAGGTCGTGCGACGGGTGCCCGGGCGCAACGCGCAGATAGCGGTCGGTTGGACCCAGGGAATAGAGACATTCGTGCCTGCGGTTTATCAGCACCGCCGCCGGCGCATAGGTTTCCATCACCATGCGCTGGCACAGCGCCGCCAAAGCCGCCTGGCGCGACGGAGCGAGCGCTGGTTTAGCTTGCGGACGCACGCCGTCGCCGAGGCTCCGGACGAGGCCAAACTCGCCCGGCCGGCTCCGGCCGATGTGCCGGTACAGCCGCTCCGCCTTAGAAGTGACTTCGAAACGGCCGTTGCCGTCGCCGATCGTCTCCGACGTGCCCAGCAGCAGAATCCCGCCCTGCTCCAGCGCGAAATGAAACAGCGCGACAACCTTCGCCTGCGCTTCGGGCCGCAGATAGATCAGCAAATTCCGGCAGGAAACGAAATCCAGGCGGGAGAACGGTGGGTCAGCCAGCAGATCCTGCACCGTAAACACCACCGCGGCCCGCAATTCGGGGGAGACGCGGTAGCTGTGATCTTCCTTCGAAAAGAACCGGGCGATCCGGTCGGCCGAAACGTCCGTCTCGATCGTCTCGGGATAAAGCCCCTCCCGAGCCGCGGCCACCGCGTCCGGATCGACGTCGGAGGCGAAGACCTGAAGCTTGATGCCAAGGTTCGCGGCCGAGATCGCCTCACGGAACAGCATGGCAAGCGAGTAGGTTTCCTCGCCCGTGCTGCACCCGGCGATCCAGATGCGGATCGGCCGGTCCGGCGCATGGCTGCGTACCAGGGCCGGAATAACCCGTTCCGCGAGCATGTCGAACACGTGGGGATCACGAAAAAAACGCGTCACGTTGATCAGCAGATCCTTGGCGAGAAGCCCACGTTCGCTCGCGTCGCCGCGCAGCAATTCAATGTAGCGACCGGCATCGCCGGTCTCGATCCCCGCCATCCCCATCCGCCGTTCGATCCGGCGTTGCAGCGTGCCAGGCTTGTACAGCGAAAAGTCATGCGCCGTCAGGGATCGCAGAAGCTCGATGATCTCCGGCAGCCAGTGCCGCGCCTCGTCCTGCTCGCCATCCACGGTTACGCGCGACAGCGCCGAGGGGATGTCGGCCACAGGCAGCACAAGATCGACGGCGCCAGTCATGATGGCGTTTCGCGGCATGCCGCCATAGTCGGCTTCATCGGGGTCCTGCGCGATCACCAGGCCCCCGTGGTCCTTCACGGCCTTCAGGCCCACGCTGCCATCCGCCCCGGTGCCCGACAGGATCACACAAACGGCGAGCGGCCCCCGGTCGACGGCCAGCGCGTTCAGCAGGAAATCGAAGGGCAGGCGCGCGCCATGCCGCGCCGCGGGTTGCGAGAGATGCAGGGCGCCGTCGGCGACCGCGAGATAGGTTCCAGGGGGAATGATATACAGGTGGTCGTGTTCTATGTGCATGCCATCGGTGGCCTGCTGCACGGTCATCGACGTATGGCCCGCCAGCAGATCGACCATCATGCTTTCATGCGTCGGATCCAGGTGTTGCACCAGGATGAAGGCCATGCCGTTATTGGCAGGCAACCCACCCAGAAGTTTCCGACAGGCATCCAGCCCGCCCGCCGACGCGCCGATACCAACAACCGGGAAGGCGGCGGTCTGGAAAGGTGGGCCGCGGGCCAGGGGACGACGGCTCAATCCTTTCGGGGCTGTGCTGGCCTGGTCCATCTAACACTCCGACGGTTGCAATATCCTAGCGTCAATGTACGCTACTGATGATGGTTATGATCTCTCGCGCGTCAACAGCGCTATTTGATGATAGATACATAGACGGCAGCAGCGGGTTCGCGACGGGGTTGCATTAATATCGCGTGGCACCAGCGATGGGGGCGTAATACCAATGGCCATGCGTATCTGCGCCCGTGCGGCAAACACCGTCATGCGGAAGCAGAGTCTGCCCGGAGCGAAGGGCCGGGGTCGGCATCCACGCCTGATTCGGCCTGACGCCCGGGGGCTAGCAGGTCACCACCCAGCCCGTCGATGTAAGTAGATTCCGAGGCTTCGCATCCTGGGCGATCATCTCCTACTACTGCGAATTGGCCGATTGGGCCGAATCACAACCGCACCGGAGATCACGATGTCGCCAGACACCCGCTTGCAAGATCCCGTTTTGGCCGAACCCGCCTGGGACCCAGGCGTAACAGCCGCACATAGCGGTGTCACCGCGAAAGCCGGTGTGGAGACGTTGACCGGTCATGTCGAAACATTCGCGGAGAAACACGCCGCCAAGATCGCGGCGCACCGGTGCCAGGCGTGAAAGCGCTCGCCTCCGATTGATCGTCACGCTCTGACCCGAAAGCGGCCTTCACAATGACAGCTCTGAGTGTCCTGGTTGTAGAAGACGACGCGATGATCGGCCTGCTTCTGGCTGAAATCCTGGGGGAAATGGGCTACAATGTCTGCGCGATCGCCGCGACCGAGGAAGCAGCAGTCGCAGATGCTGCCCGATGCAAGCCCGGTCTGATGATCGTTGACGAGCATTTGCGCGAAGGGACCGGTGTGTCGGCGGTGAAAAGGATCCTCCTCAACGGTCCGGTTCCCTGCGTCTTCATCAGCGGTGCACCCATCCATCTAGCCCGACCTGGTCAAGGCGTGCTGCAAAAGCCGTTTCTTGAAGAAGATCTTGTCCGCGCGATCCGATACGTGGTTGGCGGTGCCGACGCTCCGGCTGTGCCAAAGCCCGGCCCCGGGCACGCTGTCCTGGCACACTGAAATCATCTGCGGTGCTGACGTCGTGCGACACGTTGGGCGATGGCAGCTACTGGCTGGAGGACGCCGGCGCAAAGGTCACGGTGGCGTCTCCGCCAAATATCCTGCCGCTCATTGATGTCACCGCCGCCGCTTTCGATGCTGTGTTTTACCCCGCCGGCCGCGGCCCACTCTGATCGCCTGTCAGCAGTAGGTAGTTTCCGACCCTGGCACCCCGGCCACGCCACGCCTATTTCTTCGAAATACCGGTTATCTATCGGACCGTTCCGTTTGGCTGGGTTTGCTGCACGTCACAAAGGACATACTATGCCATCTTTATCCCGCTTGGTCGCGATGTCGGCACTGGTTGGCGCCACGATCCTCGCTGCCCCGTTGACCGCGATAGCTGCCGACAGCGCTCCGCCCGCGGCAACCCAGGCCGTGCCGCCCACGGCAACCCAGGCCGTGCCGCCCACGGCAACCCAGGTGGCGACAAGGGAAACGGTCGAACAGCGCATCACCAGCCTGCATGCCTCATTGGCGATAACGCCAGCTGAAGAAGCAGACTGGAACGGCGTTTCTACCGCGATGCGCCAGAGTGCCGCTGTCATGGATAAGCTGGTCGCGGAAAAATCCGCCATAGACCCAGCGAAAATGACTGCCGTTGAGGACCTCATGACCTATGAGAAATTCGCTCGCGCTCATGTCGAGGGTCTGAAGAGCCTGACCCACTCCTTCGCAGTGCTCTACAAGGCGATGCCGGATGCGCAGAAGAAAGTCGCTGACGAGGTGTTCCAGAACTTCGGTCACGAAAAATCCGCCGCCCACGGTTGAGCGTAGCTGAACGCTGAGTACCCAGGAGCGAACCATGCGCACCAAATCCAAGCTCTCCGCAGGCCTCGCGATCGCGAGCCTTCTCCTGCTCAGCACTGTTGTTGTAACAGCCCGCGGCGACGAGCGCCGTGACAACCACTCGGGCGGAGATCACCGCGGCGATCGAGGACATCAGGGAGGTTGGGGTGGCGGCTACTATCCCGCACCACCCGTGGTCTATGGCCCGCCGGCCTACTATCCCCCGCCAGTTGTATACGGTCCCGCCGTTGGCATCCTGCTGCCGGGCCTCGGTATCGGTATTCGGTAAACCAAGAGCAGCATCACCCTGACTGGAACAGGTCGGGGTGATAAAGTTGCTCGCTTAAACACAGAGATTGAGCGCGCTGATCCCCCGTCAGCCTGGAAGCGCTCTCTAGGGCGGACCGGATAGCGAACGGTCCTCGCTCGGCACCCACCGCCTTGAACGGATCGGAATCACATCGAAAATGTCGACCTCAGATGCGTTTGCCCTCAAGAACTCCGGCCTGAATGAGTTTCTGCTCGCGGAAGTCGGAACCGGTGTGAACGGATTGCCACTCACGATCCTCTCGGTGCTTGCACGCCTTGGCAAAGATCCTTGGACCGAAGCGGCGCAATGGACTAAAATGCCAAAAGCTTCGATCATCGATCGTTTGGCCGACAGTATCTTGCAAATGCCACTGCGCCCGCAGGCCCTCGTCGAAGCAAGGGCGACCGCCGCTCGGCTCATCCTGCTGCTCCCGGCGCAGGCGCAGCAATCACAAAAGATCGATGATATGAAGAACCTGATATCGATCACTCCAAAATGGGTGCCCATGGCGGTGTTCCTTGCGGCACTCGCCTTTGGCATTGCGTTCGAAATGATCCCAGCCACTAGTTCAGTCAGCCCGGTGATGCCCTCGGTCGGTCAGACAATCCCAAATCCAAACTCGCCGGCTAATTAAGTGTTTTAAGAAAATGCCGTCCCGCAGCGGATCGACAAAAAAACGTCACAAGGGGCATTACTTTTCAAGTCCGATTGAGTTTCACGCTCCGGGAGTTTGAAAAAGAATGCCCCGCGCCCGACTTTGAAAAGTGTCTAAGATACAGGGGCATTTTTTTCAAGTTCGACTGAGTTTCATGCTCTGAGGCAGCGGCGGATCTGCGGGCGGGACATCTGGTTCTTCGACGAGACCATCAAGAAATAAGATGCGCTGGCCAGCAAAGCCAGCAATCCTGGCGCTCGGCAGTACCGGGCATTGAAGCAAAGGCGTTCACCATGAACTTCATGACAAAGCTCATCTGTGCAGGTGTCGTTACACTGCTGGCAGGATGCGGAACAACCGAACCCGGCCGCGCGCAGGGCGGCGGCGCGGCAGGCGCCGCCTCCGGAGCGACGGTTGGCCTCGTTGGCGGCCCCGTCGGCGTCGTGGCCGGTGCAGTTATCGGCGGCGGCGCCGGCGCAATCACCGGTGCCAGCACGAACGCCAAGGAGGTCAATCTTGGCGAACCCGCCTGGGACAAGAAATAACGCGTCTCCCGCACGCGCAACCATAACGGCACGGCACCACCCGCGGAAGTTGGTGCCGTTATGGTTTGAGCCGCGCCAAACCCCAGGCCCGTAGTCGTTGCCCCCGCCGCCGTAATAACCTCGGCCGCCGATGGGCTCGATAACGCAAGCCGACACGGCCAGCAGCGTCAACGCAACAGCAAGCATCATTCGAATTTTCATGATCATCTCCCTCCCGTCGATGTCCCGTTCAGGGCAGCAACGGATCAACGTTAACGGAACGCAATATCGGCAACCCCGGAATCTGCCTCATCCGCATATGGGAACGTACCGATGGCGCGCGTCGGATGCCTGCTCCATTCTCCGAAGTGCGCCGGAGACCGGCCAAAGATCAATAATAGGCCGCCCCGCCGTTGACGTGAATCGTCTGCCCCGTGATAAAGCCGCCATCGTCACTCACCAGAAACAGGCAGGTGGCGGCGATCTCATCCACCGTCCCTTGACGCCCCAGTGGAATGCCAGCGGCGCTCGGCGGGCGCCCCTGATACCACTCCGGATTCGCCCGCATGGTGTCGATACTGCCCGGCGAGACAACGTTGACCCGAATGTTGTGCGCGGCGAACTCCGAGGCTAGTCCCCGTGCGAACCCGACCAAACCCATCTTGGCCGCGGAGACATGAGCACGCCCACTCCCGCCGACGAAAGCCCCTTCTCCGGTAAAGAACAGGATGCGCCCGTAACGGTTCTCGACCATCTGCTCGATGACCGCACGCGTGAGGTGCACGGCCCCGTCGAGGACGACCCCCCCTGACCGCTTCCCAGTCCTGCGCAGTCAGTTCGGTGAAGGATTTGTGGGGCCGGATGGCGGCATTGTTGATCAGGATGTCGATGCGGCCGAACGCGGACAGTGCACGTGCCGCCATCGCCTCGACCTGATCCTTCTGGGCCACGTCGGCAACAACGGCGACTGCCTCCACGCCCAGGGCCTTGGCTTCGTGCACGACGGCCTCCGCCTCAGCCTGGTTCGTGCGGGAATTGACAACGACTTGAGCACCTTCCCGGGCCAGTTTCAACACCGTGGCACGCCCGATACTGCGGCCCGACCCGGTTACCAGGGCGACTTTCCCCTCAAGCTTCCCCACGAACCCCTCCCTGACGACAACAAGCCCACAGCATGAACTCCCGCGGCCTCGAGGAGAAGGCACCATCCAGCCATCATCGCCTTCTGGCCTCGGCAAGCAGCACCAGACGAAGCCTGAGATCCGGAAGCGCGCCGTCCCCTTGCCTTTCAGCCCGAAAGTATCGACAACACTCACATGGAGGCCACGAAATGGGGACGCGAGACGGCGCAATCGCACGCGCGCTGGCACACTTCGACAGCGGAGAGTTCTGGGATCGATTGACCGGACTCGTTGCAATCCCCAGCACGTCTCAGGACCCGACCCATGCGCCGGATGTGGAACGATATCTGACGGACGCTATTCAACCGTGGCTGGAGCGATTGGGCTTCATCGTCGAAATCCACCCCAACCCTGAACCCGGCTTCGGGCCAATACTCTACGCTGAGCGCTTGGAGGGAAATTGCACTGGAATAATACTTACATACGGGCATGGCGACGTGGTTCGTGGCCTGGACGGCCAATGGCGCGCCGGTCTGTCCCCTTGGACGCTGACCGAGGCAGCCGGCCGCTGGTATGGCCGAGGCTCCGCCGACAACAAAGGCCAGCACGCGCTGAACCTCTCCGCCCTTGAAGCCGTCCTCACCGAACGCGGCGGCACGCTCGGTTACAACCTGAAGCTGGTACTGGAAACCAGCGAGGAATGCGGCTCCACCGGTCTGCGCGCATTCGTCGCCAGCCAGGCCGACCGGCTGGCCGCCGACGTGCTGATCGCCAGCGACGGGCCGCGCGTCATGCCCGAAATCCCGACGATCGCCACCGGCACCCGCGGCACCTTCCACTTCGATCTCGTCGTGGAACTGCGCCCGGGCGGGGTTCACTCCGGCCACTGGGGCGGCCTGACCACGGACCCCGCGATCGTGCTGAGCCACGCGCTCGCCACGATCACGGACCAGCACGGAAAAATCCTCGTGCGCGACTGGCTGCCGGCGAACGGAGTGCCCGCTTCGGTGCGGGCGGTTCTGAGCGGCTGCCCCGTCGGCGGCGGCGGCGAGTCCGCAACCATCGACGCCGGCTGGGGCGAACCCGGCCTGACGTCCGCCGAGAAAATCTATGGCTGGAACAGCTTCATTGTGCTGTCGATGCTGTCTGGACGGCCGGAGAACCCGGTCAATGCCGTCGCCCCGGACGCGCGCGCCCATTGCCAGATCCGTTACGCGGTCGATAGCGATCCCGCCGGCTTTGCTGCCGCGCTGCGCAGGTACCTGGACGAACACGACTTTCCCGATGTGCGCATCGAGAACGCCGCTGTCCGAATGCCCGCCAGCCGTACCGACCCAAATCACCCCTGGGTACGCTGGGCAGTCGCCAGCATCGAAAAATCGTTGGGCAAGCGCGTCCAGGTGATCCCGAACGCCTCCGGCGGACTCCCGGGGGACGTGTTCGCGGACTGTCTCGGGGTGCCGCTGGTGTGGATCCCGCACAGCTACAACGGCTGCAAGCAGCACGGTCCGGACGAGCACCTGCTGGTCGCCCCCGCCCGCGAGGGCCTGGCGGCCTGCACCGGCATCTGGTGGGACCTTGGGGACGGCACGACGCCATAGCCTGGCGTCGATGCCCCATCCGCCCCGGTTCCGTCCAACGGAGCCTCAGCGGGCGCAGGAGCCCGTGAACGCAAGGGCGGTGCCGGCCCCAGCCGCCCGCATCACATTGTCCGGCGATTCATATCCTGTTAATAGCCAGCGGCAACGTCATCGACCCCAACCAGCCGGACGCGCTTTGGTATCTCGGCTTGGTCGAGGTGGCGCGTCGCGACAAAGTGCTCGACGGGCAGCCAGGACCGCACATCACTTCATCAGCGGCTTGACGCCGTTAAATAGACTGCTGTACGCTTGCTGTAGGATTACAAATAGGGGAACGCGCTTGATCGCAAAGCGGGGGTCAGTTTTTTTGTCACCTCCGCGAACCGCTGCTCGAGGCATCTACGTCGTCATTTTCTGCTTGCTGGTTGGCTTCGCCCCCAAGGTGGCGGCGCAGACCGAAACCGCCCCGCCATACGCGCATCTTGGCGTGACCGCTTGTGCCGGATCGACATGCCACGGGGCGGCTTCGCGAACGAAAACATCAGGCGTCTTACAAAACGAATATTTGACATGGCAGCGCTATGACAAGCACGCTGGCGCATATACCGCGTTGCAAGGCGCGCTGGGGGAGCGGATTGCCGCCAATCTCGGCATTGGGCCCGCCGAAAAGGCGCAAATATGTCTGGACTGCCATAGCGACAACGTTGCGCCAGAGCTGCGTGGCGTACAGTTTCACCTTTCCGATGGCGTCGGCTGCGAGGTCTGTCACGGCGGCAGCGGAAAATGGCTCGGGCCGCATGCGTCCGGTCTCACGCAGCACAATCTGCTGGTGCAGGATTTCGGCCTTTACCCAACCGACCACCCGACTGAGCGCGCGGAACTCTGCCTGAGCTGCCACCAAGGTGACGACAAGCGGTTCATTTCGCACAACATCATGGGCGCTGGCCATCCACGCCTCAGTTTCGAATTGCAGACCTATACGCAGATCCAGCCGGCGCATTTTGTCATCGACGACAAATACCGCGCCCGCAAGGAAGTGGCCAAGGGTGTGCAGGTGTGGGCGGTGGGGCAGGCAGTGGCGCTGGAGCGGCTGGTGACCGAACTGGCCGAGCCGCGGCACCAGGGCGAAGGCGCATTTCCCGAATTGGTGTTTTTTGATTGCCAGGCCTGCCATCACACAACCACCAAACTGCGCTGGCAGAGGCGCGAATCCACCGGCCTGGGGCCCGGCTTGCCGCATTTCAACGATGCCAACGCGGTGATGCTGCGCGCCATATCCGTGCGCGTGGCGCCGGATCTGGGGCATTCGCTGGAGGCCAGTATTCGCGCCCTGCATCAGGCCTTGAGCGAAGGGGCCGGGAATCCGGCAGCGATTGCGGAGACGATCGCGGGGCAGGCGCGGACGTTGCGCGATCGGTTTTCTGCCTACGATTTTACGCGCACCGACATGCGGGCGATGATTGTGGCGCTGGCGCAAACCAGCCAGACCAGCGACGTGAGCGACTATGCCGCCGCCGAGCAGGCAACGATGGCGTTTGCCTCCATCATTTATTCGCTGAACGTGGACGGGGCCCTGCCGCCGGCCCAGTATACCGCGCTGCGGGCGGCACTGGAGAAGTGCTACACGGCAACGGCAATTCAGGACGCGTATGATCCGCGCGCCTTCGCCGCCGCGGCGCTGTCGGTGGAAAAAGCCGCGCTTGCGTGGTGAGAGTGTTGGCGGCGGATCAGGGGCAGACAGAATGTTCTCTTTTGAAAAAAGCACCAAACAGGCTTTACCCGTTCCGGGCAGCGCCCGCGCCTCCCGTTCAGCCCCCCGGCTGACGTCAACAGAAAAAGAAGCGCTTCCCCGCTGCCTCCCATGAACGGGAAATTTTCAGTAGCGGTCATCGGCTCCGGCCCAGGCGGCCTTTCCGCCGCGGCCACGGCAGCGCGGCGCGGCCTGTCGCATATATTGCTGGAGCGCACCGACCACCTGGCCGACACGATCTACAGATACCAGAAAGGCAAAACGGTAATGGCGCATCCGATGCGCCTGAAGCTGGTTGGGGACATGCCTTTCGAGCACGGCGCCCGCGAGGGCATTCTGGCCAACTGGCAGAGCACGGCGCAGGCGGCCGGCGTGAACGTGCGCTTTTCCAGCGAAGTGACGGCGATAGCCGGGAAGCAAGGCCTGTTCACGGTCACGCTGGCCGGTGGCAGCAGGATTTCCGCCGAACAGGTCGTGCTCGCGATCGGGCTGCAGGGCAATATCAGGCGCCTTGCCGTGCCCGGCGGGGAGAAGCCCCTGGTGCGGTATCAACTCGATGATCCCGACGAATTTCGTGATAAGCGCATCACGATCATCGGCGCGGGCGACGCCGGACTGGAGAACGCCCTGGCGTTGTGCGGGCATAACGAGGTGAGCATCGTCAACCGTCAGGCCGATCTTTCCAGGGCCAAGCCGGGAAACGTTTCCGAAACAGAACGCGCGATCCGGTCTGGCCGAATTCAGGCCTTCCATAATTCGAGCCCGTTTCAGGTCGATGATGACGGACTGATACTCGATACGCCAAGCGGACAAGTTCGCGTGGCTGCCGATCTTATCATTGCCCGACTGGGCGCAATTCCGCCGCGCAAATTTCTGCAAGCCTGCGGCATCAAGTTTCCGAGCGAGGATCCGGCCGCGGTGCCTGAGCTTTCGGAAACCTTTGAATCGAACGTGCCAG
The DNA here is from genome assembly GCA_050010355.1 of Rhodopila sp. GTDB lineage: Bacteria > Pseudomonadota > Alphaproteobacteria > Acetobacterales > Acetobacteraceae > Rhodopila. Next base: position 35,017 of record JBEKLE010000006.1, read on the forward strand.
GCCTGTACATTATCGGCGCCCTGGGCGGCTATACGCTGATCAAGCAGGCGATCAACCAGGGGCATGAACTGGTTCGCCGCCTGGTCGGCGATCCGCTGCCTCCGGCCGACGAAGCGATGCTGCTGGAAGCTTTCGCCGGCGCATTTCCTGGCGAAACCGTCGCCGCCGTGCTGCAGTATCTGCGCGCCAATGTGCCGATCCTGGCGCCACTGACCAGCCTGCAGCTCCGCGAGACGATGCTCGAATGCACACTGCAACGTTTTGCCGCGGGCGAAATCGTGTTTCGCCGGCAGGACTATACCAGCTCGCTTTGGGCGATCGCCGAGGGCGCGGTCGGGGTGGAGCTTGACCCCGCACGACCCGATGACCGCATCCGGGTTGACGCCGGCGAATTCGTGGGCGAACTCGGCCTGCTCTCAGGCCGCCGGCGCAGAGCCACCGTGGTGGCCATCGCGCCGTCCGTGCTGGTCGAAATTCCCGTCCGCGCCATGCGCAAGTTGCAAACTTCGGTGGAGGCAGTGCAGCGTGAGCTCGATCGCGTGGCCATACGCCGCCTGATTCATACAGCACTTGGTTCCGGTCGTCCCATCGAAGAGTTGGAAGACATTATCGCCAACGCCAGCCTGCGCACCTACAAGGCGGGCGAGACCGTTCTCAGCGAAGGCGACGCGATCGATGCGCTCTATATTTTGCTCAGTGGTTCGGTCACGGTTTCCAGCTTCGAGGCCGGCCGGTCGGCCGCGGTGAATTTTCTGAACGCCGGCAGTCTGTTTGGCGAGCGTGGATTTCTCGAAGAGCACGGCGTGCGGTCCGCCACCATTCGCGCCAGTATCGCCAGCGAGGTCGTTCGTATCGAGGCGGAACCTGTGCGCGCCGCGCTAGCGCGCAATCCGGATCTGCGCATCGCCTTCGCCCGCGCGGCGCAAACCCAGATCGAAGCTGGCGTGCGCACCGCCGTCGCGCAGACCGCGCGGCGCGACCCGGTGGACAATGCAACCTCGATATCGGATTTCCTGATATCGAAGGGCGTTGGCGAGGCCACCAATGTTTTCATCATAGATGAAACGATATGCACGCGTTGCGGCAATTGCGAATCAGCCTGCGCGGCGACGCATGGCGGCATCAGCCGGGTCAGCCGCGAAAAAGGTTCGAGTGCCGAGTCGATTCTGCTGCCGTTGGCATGCCGGCACTGCGAAACGCCGCATTGCATGGCAAATTGCCCGGTGGACGCGATTTCCCGCGTGCCATCCGGCGAGGTCATCATCAACCAGCAGACCTGCATCGGTTGCGGCAAATGTGCGGAGGATTGCCCTTATGACGTTATCAGTATGGGGTATGCCGGCGCCAGCCACCAGTCCAACTGGCTGGTGCGCATGCTGGCCGTGGTCGGACTGTCGTCGCCGGGTGCCTCGCATGGCGACGCTGAATCGTCGCACGAAAAAAAGGCGTTGAAGTGTGACCTTTGCAGTCAGAACGGCGGTGTTCCGGCCTGTGTGACCGCCTGCCCCACCGGGGCAGCTGTTCGCGTCGAGCCGGAAACATACATGACCTGGCTGCGCGAGGGGCGCAGGAGGTGATGGACTGGCGTAAATCAATATCATCCGCCACGGCACTTCTTTTTTCCAAAAAGAAGTGCTTGCTTCTTCTCCGATGACACCAGTTTTGTCCGCCGACGCACCAGATCTGCACAGCCCCTTCCTGCTGTGGCGGCGCGGGTTGTACGCCAAGATCGCTGCGGCGATCTCACTTCTTTGCATCATTTTCTACGCGGCGCAGCATCCGGCCGGCCCGCCGAATGGCGGCACAACGCTGGGCTACGTATTAGGCACACTGGCGGCTTTTCTGTTGCTTTGGCTTGCCTGGTTCGGCATCCGGCGGCGACGCTACGGCGGCACCCGATCGCTGGTGGGATTGCTGTCCGCGCATGTCTATCTCGGGTTGGCGCTGGTGGTGGTCGCCACCCTGCACGCCGGCTTCAGGTTTCACTATAATGTGCATACGCTGACTTTCGTTTTGCTGGTGCTGGTGGTTGCCAGCGGCATGTTCGGAACGTTCGCGTTCTGGCGCCTTCCCGTAGAGATGACGCGCAACCGCGGCGGCGCCACGTTGACCACCATGGCTGCCGAACTCGCGGCCATGGATGTGCAGTGCCGGCAGTTGGCGTTGGCGTTCCCCGACGATATCGTTTCGCTTGTGGACGAGGTCACCTCGCCCCGTCCGATCGTCGGCATTGTCGCTCGCTTGCTCTCCCCCCGCACGTCCAGACTGATCGCCCAGCGCCATCTGGAAGTCATCGCGCACATCGAGTCCCTGCTCGTGCAGGGCCGGGAAACGAGTCCCGCCGAGGTGCTGCCGCTGGTGCAGGGCCTCACGCAGCGGCTTGCGCTGCTGCGGCGCATATACCGCGACCGACGCTACCGCGCCCTGATGCTGCAATGGCGCGCCATGCATGTTCCCTTGACGGTGGCACTTATTGTGGCACTTTCCATCCACGTCATTGTTGTTTTCTTCGATCGGTAGCCGGCATGACGTTGGTTCATTTCATCCCGACCGGTCCGGCAACCGCCTTTTCCTGGCCCGATCTGCAAGTCGATTCGGCAGGCGTTTCCATCGGGCGAGCCCCTGCCTGCGGCCTGCGGCTGGTGCATCCGCAAATCCGCTTCTATCATGCCCTTCTCGGCGCCGATGAGTCCGGGCTCTGGCTGCGCGCGACCGATGGGGCCTATCTCGGCAACACCAGCCAGCGCGCCGCGACCGGGCGGCTCGACCGACTCGGCGACAGCGTCCAGATCGGCGTTTTCGTTCTGACCGTGCGCGATATCGCCAGCAACGGCGACGTGACACTGTCGGTGACACAGGAAAGTTACGCGGCGACGGACGAGGCCGCGCTGACCAGGCGATATTTCCGCCTTTTCAACGAGGCGCTGCCCAACATCCGCTTAGGCGCTTTCCTGCTTTCTATCCTAGTGTTCGCCGTCTTTTTCGTATTCCCTCTGCTCTCGATGCCAGACCGCACGAACCCGGCGCGCCAGGCAGCCGCCTGGCAGCAGGGCGGCGCACCGGCGGCAAGCGCATACTGGCGGGTGGCGGAACTTTGGAACGTCGGCACGATTTCGCGCGCGCACGGCGGATTCGCGGCGAATTGTTCGTATTGCCACCAGGCCCCCTTCGTGCCGGTCCAATCCAGCGCCTGCCTGACCTGCCATCGCGGCATTGGCCAGCATGCCGATCCGCATCTGGCCCCGGGCGCCGACTTAAGCCGGCAGCGCTGCGAGACATGTCATCTCGAGCATAAGGGCGACCGGATCGCCACACTCGACCGCCAGTCCGACTGTGTCGCCTGTCACGGCAAGATCAGAACAATCGAACCGCTAACGGCCCTGCCCGATGTACTTGACTTCGGATTTGATCACCCGCAGTTTAGTCCGGGGCTGGTGCAGGATGCTGGCTTGCGCAAAACGAAACGCTTCGTAATCGGCGATCCGAGGGCCGAGGATAACAGCAACGTGCAGTTCACCCATGCCACTCACCTGAAGCTGCCAAAACTCAGCAAAGCGGGCGAGGGAAATGAATGTGCCGCCTGTCACGTGGCGGCGCCGGGCGGAATCGGCTTCAAACCGGTACAATTCGACAGCGCCTGCGCTTCCTGCCACACGTTGCAGTTCGAACCACTACATCCTGAATGGCGGCTGCCGCACGGGCATGCTGAAGAAGTCACCAGCCGCATTGCAGGTTATTACGCTCAGGCATTATTCGCCGGCGAGTCTTTCACCAAACCCTCCATCGAACTGTTCTCCAGACCTGGCGCGCCACCGCAGGTCAAGCCGCCGACTGGAACCGATCTTATCAACTACAAGACGCGCGAAGCGATTGTGTCATCGATCGCCCGCAGCACGTGCGGCGAATGCCATGTGACCATTCCGCCGGCCGAAGGTCAGCCCGCATCCGCTTGGCGCATCGCGCCGGTGTTCGTGCCCGACCGCTACATGCCGGCGTCCCTTTTCAGCCATGCGGCGCACGCGACGACCCGGTGTCAAACCTGCCACGCGGCGGACACCAGTAATGGAGGCGCCATTTCGCTGCTGCCTGGCATTGCCACATGCCGCAACTGCCACACCGGTGAGGCCGGAGATCAGACGCGAATTGCAAGTTCCTGCGCGTATTGCCACCGGTTTCACGATGACCGCTTGCCGTTGGCGTCGGCCGATCAGATCACCGCCGCAAGTCGCGATCCGATACAAAGCGATGTGCCACCCGGGAAGTCTCCATGATGCGGGCCAGGGCCGCTCAGTCCGTGGCGATCGTGGCGGCCTTTGGGCTGACCATTTTCGCCGCCGCGCCGGCGAACGCGGACTATCTCACGCCGCAGGACGTGGGCGGTGTGATCAGCAGGGTCGTCAACGAGGCCGATGCGCGTGGTCTGGCGGCGACCGTTGCAGTTGTGGACCGAATGGGCGCTGTGCTGGCGGTTTGGCAATCGCCCGGCGATCCGTCCGCCATGACCACGTTCGTTAACAACCCCAACGGCATAAACTTCAACCGCGGACTCGACGGCATTGCCATTCCGGCCTCGAAAGCGGCGATCGCGAAGGCGATAACCGCGGCCTATCTCTCCAGCTCAGCCGGCAATGCCTTTAGCACGCGCACCGCCAGCCAGATCATTCAGGACCATTTCGATCCAGGCACTCGCAATGCCTCCTCAGGGCCCCTCTACGGCGTGCAGTTCAGCCAGTTGCCATGCTCGGACCTGATGCACCACTACGATCAGAAAAATCCAACGCAACAGCCAGGTCCAAGCTCGTCCCCGCTCGGTTTGGCGGCCGACCCAGGCGGATTTCCGCTGTACAAGAACGGTCAATTGGTAGGCGGTGTTGGCGTCAAGGCGGTGGGACCGTACAGCCTCGATCTGAATATTCACGTCAACGATGAGTCAGTGGACGAAACGCTGGCGTTGGCCGGCACGATTGGGCTTAGCGCGCCCGCAAATATTGTTGCCAGCACCATAACCGTGAACGGTCTTCTGCTGCGCTATACCGACGTATCGACGGCCAACTTCCGCGCCAACCCGTCCGCGGCGCCGCCATTTTCCGCCATCGCGGGAGGTCTGATCGACGTGACAGACTTTTACCAGAAGGCGAACGGCCTGCTCACCGGCAGCATCTATGGCACGCCGCCGTCGGGACTGATGCCCGATACATCCGGTTTGATCAGCACGGCGAACCCGCCCTATCTGCTGGACAATTGCGCGAACGGCACGTGCCAGGTGCGCTATCCTTTCATTGCGGGTGCGCCAGGCACGCTCTCGCGGGCTGAAGTTATCGAAATCCTGCGCAGCGCCTATGCGGTTGAGTTGCAAACCAGGGCACAAATCCGCAATCCTCCTGGCGCGGCGGCCAAGGTCACGATCAGTGTGGTCGACAGCAATGGAACGATTCTGGGTATCGTTACGCAACCGGATGCGCCAAATTTCGGCATCGATGTATCATTACAAAAGGCCCGCACCGCCTATTTCATGTCGAGCCCGCAGGCCGGAGCCATAATTGCGGCCAACGCGGTTTCGGCATCACCCGACCCGGAACCCGGCGCCTACATTGCCGCGTCGCAAGCGTTTTTCAGGGAGCCGGTATTCAGCGAGGGGATTGCCTGGAGCGCCCGCGCGATTGGGAATATCTCACGCGACACCTATCCCGATGGCATCAATGGATCGCCAAACGGGCCGTTGGGCCTGCCCGCCATTGTGACCACGCCCTTCGCGGTTGGTCTGCAATTGGACCTGGTGTTCGACAATCTGATCGGAATGGGCCAGTCGCCGAATTATTGCACCTCCCTGGCGAAGGCAGCCAATGGCGTACAGCCGGTGCTGGCCGACGGCCTGCAAATCTTCCCGGGTGGTTTTCCAATCTATCGTGGCAACGAATTGATCGGCGGCATTGGGGTTTCCGGCGACGGTGTTGACCAGGACGACATGATCGCCTTCCTCGGACTGTATAATGCGGGTGTGGTACTGGGAACGGGCATCGCGAATGCGCCGCCGGGCGTGCGCTCGAATCTGCTGTCGGCCTTCGGCGCGGCGCCGCGCTATGTCAATTGTCCCTATTCGCCTTTCCTCGATGGTAGCGGGGACAATGTGTGCAATGACAAATGAAGTGCCGCCTGGTTGCGATCCTGGCGTCGATGATTTTGGCAAGCGGAGCCCGCGCTCAGCAGGAGTTTCGTCAACCAGGCACGCCGCCCGCATCGCCGGCCACACCCCCGGCAACGCCCGGCCCGCCGGCCCCCCAGGGCTTTGACTTTACGGAGCCCCCCGGATTTCTGACGGTGCCAGTTCCTGACCGCAACCGAATCATCGATACGCTGGGCGTGCCGGACAATCCGCTCAACCCCTACCGCCAGAGCACGCTGAAGGGAGACCGGCCGCTCTTCGGTGACTGGTTCGTTCAGCTCAGTGCCATACTGGACAATTTTTACGAGCCGAAGGCGGTGCCGGTGCCGGTGGATGTGGTGGCCACCAACCGGACAAGCACAGGCAGCCAGTTCGGACGGCCCGGACAGGATATTCTCTCGACAATGTTCTTGCCCACCTTCGCGATCATCAAGGGCGACACGTCATTCAAGCCGCCCGATTTCGAGTTTCGTTTCACGCCGGCGTTCAACTTCACGCATGTTGGCACCCAGGAACTTGGCCTCATTGATGCCGATCCGAGCCGCGGCACCAACCGCGATTCGCGCTTCTTTGGCGTGCAGGAGGCCTTCGTCGATTACCATTTGTGGGACGTATCGCCGCGCTATGATTTCGATGCGATACGCGTCGGCATTCAGCCGATCAACGCCGATTTCCGAGGCTTTCTGTTCCTGGATCAACAGCTCGGCATTCGGCTGCACGGCGATCGCGACAACAACCGCTTTCAGTACAATCTCGCCTTTTTCCGCCGCATTGAGAAAGACACCAACAGCGGTCTCAATGACCTCGCGCAGCCATTGCGGCGGGATGAGATATTTCTGGCGAACCTGTTCGTGCAGGATTTGCCGGTGCCCGGCTACACCACCGAATTCAGCGTGGTGGAAAACCGCAATCGTGAAACCGAGATGTATTATGACACCGACGGATTCCTTACCCGGCCCGCCGCGATCGGACTGGAGAATCCGCACACCTATGACGTCACCTATTTTGGCCTGAACGGTGATGGTCATTTTGGGCGCTTCAACCTCACTCAGTCCTTTTACTTCGCCGCCGGCAATGACAGCCAGAACGAAATCACCGGCAACAAGGCTCGGATTCGCGCCTTTTTTGCCGCCCTTGAACCCTCGGTCGATTTCGACTACGTCCGGCTGCGTGGTTCGTTGCTTTACGCCAGTGGCGACAATCATCCGAACAGCGGCACAGAAGGCGGCTTCGATGCCATTCTGGAAAATCCGCAATTCGCCGGCGCCGATACAAGTTACTGGATCCGACAGGCAATTCCGCTGATTGGCGGCGGCGGGGTGAACCTGGTGGGGCGCGACGGGCTGCTGCCGGATCTGCGCTCCTCAAAGGATGAGGGACAGTCAAACTTCATCAATCCTGGCCTCACGTTGATTGGTGCCGGCGTTGACGTGGACGTGCTGCCGGAAGTGCGGGTGAGTTTTAACGCCAATCATCTGAGCTTCAACAACACGGCGATTCTGGAAATACTGGAGCAGAAATCGCCGATCCGCCGCGACATCGGCTGGGATGTTTCCGGGGCGGTGACGTGGCGACCGTTTGATACGCAAAACGTCGTGATACGTGCCTCGTCGGCCTTCCTGCTGCCCGGCCCGGGTTTTCGTGACCTGTATGCATCCGAGTCCAAGGGTCAAATTTTTTATTCCGGTCTGATAAATGTCCTGCTGTCCTATTGACCGCGCCCTATGGCGGCGAACCGCTGTCGCGATCGTCATGCTGGCGTTTGTCTGCCTTGTGGGCCGGGCCTTCGCGGCGCCTCCGGCACCGCGCTACGAAACGCCGGCGGAGGCGGCTGCCAAAAGTGCGGGATGCCGCAGTTGCCATACCGAATCCGACGCGGCCAGCATGCATGTCAACCCGGGGGTGATTCTCGGGTGCGCCGATTGCCACGGTGGCGATGCCTCGGTGGTCCGGCCCGCCGGCAGTGAAGCGGAGGGCAGGCAGCGCGGCTCCGATACCGATGGTTCGGGTGGCCACCTGCCGCCCGTGCCGCGCCATTACGATGCGAAGTACCGTGCGGCGATGGATCGCGCGCATGTGCAGCCGCAGCATCCGGAGGCCTGGAACTGGCCAATCAGTGCAAAGCCGGAACGGACTTACACTCTGCTCAATCAGGAGAGCCCGGAATTCGTCCGGTTTCTCAACCCGTCCGACTACCGCGTCGACCGGCTGGCCTGCGGCGCCTGCCACGGGGCGGAGGTGCGCGCGAGCGAGGGCTCGCTGATGGCCACCGGAGCCATGCTTTGGGGTGGTGCCGCGTACAACAACGGAATACTGGACCAGAAGCATTACCTGGTCGGCGAGGCCTATACCGAAACGGGGCAAAGCGCGCGCATCGCCAGCCGTTCCGAACCCACCGAAATGATGCGGCGGGCCGGCGTCCTGGCCTATCTTTATCCGCTGCCACCGTGGGAAGTCACACCGCCGAGCGACATATTCCGTATCTTCGAGCGCGGCGGGCGGATCATCGAGTCGCAGTTTCCGGATCTCGGCAATCCAAATTCGTCCGGCGAGATACAAAAGCTGGACGAGCCTGGGCGGCCGGATATCCGAGCCTCCAACCGCGGTGCGGGCACCGGCGCGCGCATCGCCGTGCCGCTGATCAACATCCACAAGACACGGTTGAATGATCCCACGATGTGGTTCCTCGGCACCAATGATCAGCCGGGCGACTACCGGTCATCCGGCTGCGCCGGCTGCCACGTGATATACTCCAACGATCGCGACAAGCTGCATTCCGGCCCGTACGCCGCCTTTGGCCATGACGGCACCAGCCGTTCGGTGGACCCGACCATTCCACATGACGAATCGGGCCACCCGCTGCGGCACCAGTTCACCCGCGCCATTCCCACCAGCCAGTGCATGATCTGCCACATGCACCAGCCCAACGTGTTCGTGAACAGTTTCATGGGCTACACGATGTGGGACTACGAATCGGATGCGCCCGCGATGTGGCCGGCGAAACAGAAACACGCCAGCGATGACGAAGTTCGCGCGGTCAATGAGCGCAACCCGGAAGGGGCGGCGGCGAACGGAAAATGGGCCGATGTCGAGTTCCTCGCCAAGGTCGCTGACCTGAACCCCACACTGAAGGATACCCAGTTCGCCGATTACCACGGCCACGGCTGGAACTTTCGCGCGGTGTTCAAGGAGGACCGCAAGGGAAATCTGCTCGACGCGGCCGGCAACAAGGTAAGTCGTGACGACCCGAAAAAGTTCCAGAAGGCGGTGCATCTCACCTCGATCCACATGGAGAAGGGCATGCAGTGCGTCGATTGCCATTTCTCCCAGGACGGGCACGGCAACGGCAATCTGTACGGGGAGGTGTCGGCCGCCATCGAAATACAATGCGTCGACTGTCATGGCACGGTGGACCGCTATCCGACATTGCGCACCTCCGGCCCGGCGGCGCCTCGCGGGGGAAGCGATATTTCCACGTTGCGCAACCAGGATGGTTCGCTGCGCTTCGCCTGGCGCGACGGCAAGCTTTTTCAGCGCTCCGCCGTCACGCCCGGGCTTGAATGGCGCGTCAGCCTGGTCAAGGATTCCGTTGATCCGGCCAGCACACATTATAATCCGCGGGCCGCGCGCGCCAAGCTGATGTCCGACGGGTGGTCCGGCAACTGGGGCCTGCAAGTGGCGCCGGGTGGTCGCGCCCATCGCGACAGCGACATGATGTGCATCACCTGCCACACGTCGTGGACCACGAGCTGCTCCGGTTGTCACTTGCCCATCGAGGCGAACTGGAAAACGCCGCGGCAGCATTTCGAGGGCGGCGATACACGCAATTTCGCCACCTACAATCCACAGGTCGCGCGCGACGACATGTTCTTCCTCGGCCGCAATTCGACGCCGAAAGGCAATATTATCGCACCGGTCCGGTCATCCTCCGCGCTCGTGTTATCCTCCACAAATATCAACCGGGAGCACATTTACGTTCAGCAGCCGCCAATCGCGGCCAGCGGGTACTCCTCTCAAGCGTTCGCGCCGCACTATCCGCACACCGAGCGCACGGTGGAGACGAAAGGCTGCGACGATTGCCATGTCTCGGCCAATGACGACAACAACGCGATAATGGCTCAGCTTCTGCTGCTGGGCACGAATTTCGTCAATTTCATCGGCTACAACGCCTGGGTTGGCGAACAAAGCGGAGTCGAGGCGGTACAGGTCACAGAATGGGACGAGCCGCAGGCGGTCATTGGCAGCTATCTGCATCGTTACGCCTATCCGGACAACTGGCGCGCCCACCAGGATCGCGGCGAGGCGTTGCAGACCGCGTTTCATCATTCCGGCGAGGTGACGAAATGCCTGCAGTTGCGCGGCGAATATCTTTACACCGCCGCGGGCGCCGACGGTTTGCGAGTTTATGACGTTGCCTCGATCGCCAACAAGGGCATCTCGGACCGTATCCTGACCGGGCCGGTGTCGCCGCTCGGGCAGGACACGCACGTTGCGTCCGCGGATGCGACCTGCGTTGCGCTGCCGACAAATCAGCCGATCGCCCCGGCCCGCAACGCCAAACCGATCATGCGCGACAACGAGGAGCAGGTCATGCACCCGCTCTATCACTACGCGTTCGTTACCGATGCACGCGAGGGGCTGATCGCCGTCAATGTCGATACGCTGGGCGATGCCGAACCGCGCAACAATTATCTCGAGCGCGCGATGACCTGGAACGAGGGCGGCGTGCTGAACGGGGCTCGGCATATCACGATCGCCGGGACGATCTTCTACATCGTGGCCGACAAAGGCATTGT